>NZ_JBEZDM010000038.1:0-103347 GCF_040648335.1 Nonomuraea sp. NPDC049158 | reverse complement strand
CGCGAACAGCGCGGAGAAGAAGCGGGGACCTAAACCGGCCATCAGTGGTGACCTCGAACTGGCCACCTGTGGGGACTTTTACATGGCCACGGACAACAATTTCGCCTATGAACTGCGCCGATATGCTGAGTACAGCGCGTGGCTGACTCCCGCCAGCAAGGACAGCAGGATTCAGCTCGGGCGCCGGAGATAGCCCAAACTCTTACTTCGCAGTCTGTTCCACCGCCTGCCGCCCGGTGGATCTACGACGAGACCGCCACTTGGACACCGTGTCGGGGTGCACCCGCAGTTCCGCGGCGATCTGCTGGTTGTCCTTGCCGTCCGCGCAGCCCAGCACGATCTTCGAACGCATCGCCAAGATCTGCGCCGACTTCGTCCGCCGCGCCCATCTTTGCAGCGTCGCACGTTCGTCGGCGTTCACTGTCAACTCAGCCTTCGGCCGTCCGCTTCGGGGCCGGTCGGACAATGCGTCCATGCCATCGCGGGCAAAGGTGGTCTGCCACCGGCGGACGGTGGCCACGGCCATGCCGAGGTCTCGGGCCACCTGCGCATTGCTGACACCGGAATCCGCGCAGGCCAAGACGATCCTCGCCCGATCGGCCACCGCACCGGCCTCCGCCGTCAACCCATGCAGCCGCGCACGCTCAGTCTCGGTCACTACGATCCGCACTGCGGATGGCCCTGGATGCCCCACGCATATCAGGATACTGACTTATCCGTCGAATTTCGGACGCAGGACACTAGGAAGCAACCCGTGCTGTGATCGCGTACCTGCGATCGCGGCTCTTCGTCGGAGTGCCAGCCTCTGGGCCGTTTGCGGCGACATGCCGACGGGAACGCCCCTTTCTCTGCGCGAAGATCTCGATTGCCCGGACGGAAGGTGGCCGCTGTTCTATGTCGGTGCGCTACTGTACCGTTTCGCACGGGTTCGATGCATCAGATCTGGAGGGTGCATGTGACAACGTTCAAGACGCTCGTGTGTCTGGCGAACTCCCGCAAGCTCTTGGGGCGATGTGTCGCGGGGATCGTTGAGGGTGGTCAAACAGAGTGGATACGCCCCATCAGTGCTCGCCTAACCCACGAACTCTCCCAGGACGAGCGGCAATATGAAGACGGGTCAGACCCGCGCGTCCTCGATATCATCTCCGTGCCGCTTCGCCAGCCTGAGGCGCACAGCTACCAGAGCGAGAACTGGCGCCTCGATCTCGACTACTACTGGAGGAAGATCGGCCAGGCCGGGTGGGACAAACTGCTCACACTCGAACAGCATCCCAGGACTCTATGGATCAATGGGTCCAATACGTACCACGGCTACAATGACCGCGTACTGATGCAGCAAGCGAACACATTAGTGGACTCGCTCAAGCTTATTCGGGTCGACCGCGTGACGCTGCGAGTGCACGCTGTTAATACAACGTCCGGTGAGCAGAAGCGGGTTGTGAGGGCGCAGTTTCGGCACGCAGGCTTAGAATATGTACTGCGAGTAACTGATCCGGAGTATGAACGAGAATATCTCACTAGATCGGACGGTTTATACAAACTAGGCGAAGCCTTCATGACAGTGAGCCTCGGCGAACCTTTCGATGGCTATACCTATAAGCTCGTTGCAGCCATTATGGAGCGAGCGAAGATCGAAACAGGTAGCAAGAAGTGACACCCAGCACCCTGCTCACAATCGGCCATTCCACACACAGCTTTTCGATCTTTCTAAACCTACTACGACAGCATGGAATCACAGCGGTTGCGGATGTGCGCTCAATACCTGTCAGTCGGTTCACCCCCCAGTTCAACCGCGACATCGCGAAGCGCGGTTTGTACGACGCCGGCATAAAATACGTATTCCTCGGCAAGGAACTCGGAGCGCGTACGAACGACGCCACTTGCTACGTCGACGGGCGTGTACAGTACAGGCGCCTCGCCCAGACTTCCGAGTTCGCCAGCGGCATAAAACGCCTACTGCAAGGCGCACGGACCGAGCGGATCGCCATCATGTGTACCGAGCAAGAGCCACTAGACTGCCACCGCACAGTCCTTATCGCGCGAGTGCTTGCAGAGCACGGGGTCGCTATCGATCACATCCATGGGGACGGGCATGCCGAGAGCCATACCTCGGCGATGCAGCGTCTTTTGGCCAAATTTGGTCTAGACCAGGACGACATACTCTACACGCCTTCCGAACGCCTAGAGCAGGCTCTGAACCGTCAAGAACGCCAGATCGCGTACTTCAACGAGGACTTCGCATCAACGGGACACTAGGAAGATGAATCTTTATACGATTGGTTTCACGAAGAAAACCGCCGAGCGGTTCTTCGGACTGTTGCGTGAAGCTAGAGTGACAACGCTCATCGATGTTCGCCTGAACAACGTCTCGCAACTGGCCGGTTTCGCTAAACGTGATGACTTGAAATACTTCCTCAACGAGATTTGCGGTGTTGATTACTCCCACCGGCTCGATCTGGCGCCGACACAACCTATGCTCGACGACTACAAGAAACACGGCGCCAGCTGGGCTGCCTACGAAGACCGTTTCTTGGAACTCATGAAACATCGTCACATCGAGGACACCATCCCGCAGGAGCTGCTTAATAACGCGGTTTTGCTCTGCAGCGAAGACAAGGCGCACCACTGTCACCGCCGGCTAGTCGCTGAGTACCTCGCACAGCGCTGGAACAACGTCACGATTAAGCATCTGGGCTGAAGCGCGCTCCACCGTGGCTTCCTCTCGTGGCTCGCTAGAACCGTGCCAACGTATCTGTTTCTATGCTCTCCGAAGCGGGCGGGATAGGAGATGCTACGGCGCTGCGGGCAGACGCGCTGATCCTCGATCAACCTCATGAAATCACCCGTAAGGCCATTGGTAGCAGACAAGGCAGGTCAGCGACGGTGTGCGATCGGGCGCGAACAACATCCACGGACGCACAGAGCCCGAATGATCGCTCAGCCGGGCTCGGGTGATAGCACATCAGGCCACGTGAATGTGGTGTATCGCACGGTGACCAACTTGCCGTCGCGATAGACGAGGTCCGGGCCGAAGATCACGCCGTTCCAGTCGCACTCGTAGCCCTGCGCGGTGTAGATACACCCCACCTGCTCAGACCCGCCGGGCGCCGAGGCCCACAAGGCGCTGGCCGGAGCGTTCCCCACGACTCTGTCGCCCTTGACGTTCCACGGCCGGGCCCAGTCACCGACCCGCATATCAGCGACCAAACCGTCATCTTCCTTGGGGGCGCTCCAGGGCCAGCAAAACCCGGCCGTCATCCAGCGCCGAGTACCCAGAGCCCGCAGCAGGGCCTCCAGCTCGTAGGGCGACTCGGTGAGGGAAACCGCGAAGTGGTCGTCGCCCGTCCATACCTCCGGAGCGCTGCCGTCCAGGCCCATCAGGCGCAGCACCCACTCCTCATACTTACGGCTCCCCCCGCAGCGGAACTGCGCGTCCAGGTCGGCCTGGTGCCCCTTATGCGACCCGAGATCTTGATCGCTTGATATAGCGCGATGATTCGACGACATTGTCCTAGCCTCGCCGATTCACGGTGGCCGCAGAGGGCTTGGCGCCGAGCACAGACACCGCTCGACATCGCGGCGCAAAAGCGGGCGAGGGGCAACAGGGCCTTCGCGACCGAGTTGCTGGCGGGACGGCCACGCCCGGCGTCGACGTCCCGGCCAGGGTTCTCCCCCACCGTGACCATCCTGGGCGCCCCTCAAACTCGCCCGGAGAAGAGGGCCGTGACCGCGGCTACCGGAAAGGTGCGCGCTGGCTCCGCCAGGTCTGTTCGCCTTTCGGGATGTTGGGCGCGGGCCCAGATCGGCTGCCTTCGTCGGACCCCGGCCCGGGCGTACTGCGGTCGCAGTAGAGCCGATGGGTACCACGGGATGAGGGAATTCGCCCAGGTCAGACCTAATGTTTAGAGGTGCGTACCGTGACCTGGCTGCGACGGGAGCTCCTTTCCCGACCCTATGTGGCCGACACGATCCTGGCCGTGTGCGTGTATGCGATGACCCTGCTGGCGCCGGGCGCGCCCCCGCCGCCGGGTGCGGAGTGGCGCGGCCAAATGCAGCCCCTCACTGCTTACGGCATCGTGCTGGCTTCGGTCGTCTGCGGTGCTCTGGTCTTCCGGCGGCGATGGCCCCGCGCGGTTCTCGCCGTCACGGTCGCCGGGTTCGTCGCCTACGCCGTGATCGACGGCGGGCGGAGCCCGTTGAACCTGGGGTCGGCGATCGCGGTGTACACGGTGGCCTCGCGAGTCCCGCGTCGGCACGCGTGGGCCTACGGAGGGCTTGCCGCGCTTGTGGTTACCGTGGCCAGGATGGTGTTTGGCGGAAGTGCGTTGCTGACGCCCGAGATGCTGGCGCCGATCGCGTCGATCGGTATGGCCACCGCGGTTGGGGACTCGCTGCGTAGCCGGCGGGCCTATGTGGCCGCCATCGAGGAGCGGGCGCGCAGGGCCGAGGAGACGCGTGAGGAGGAGGCCGAACGGCGAGTGATGGAGGAACGCCTGTACATCGCGCGGGAGTTGCATGACGTTCTCGCCCATCACATCGCGCTGATCAACGTACAGGCGCAGGTTGCCGCGCATTTGCTAGCGACCGAACCCGAGCAGGCCCGTACGGCGCTGGGCCATGTTCGCGAAGCGGGCAAGGAGGCGCTGGATGAGTTGCGGACGACAGTGGGGCTGCTGCGGCGGCCGGGTAGCCGCGAGGAGCTGCTGACCGAGCCCGCGCCGGGGCTGGATCGGCTGCCTGAGCTGGTCGACTCCTTCACCACGGCCGGGCTGAGCCTGGGTTGGCTCATCTACGGCGATCCGCGGCCGTTGCCCGCTCCGGTGGACCTCGCCGCGTTCCGGATCGTTCAGGAGGCGCTGACCAACGTGAGCAAGCACGCACCGCAGGCGACCGCGACCGTGCGGATCGAGTACGCGGCCGACGAGATGATTGTCGACGTGGCCGACGACGGTCGGAATGATGCGGGTGGGGTCTCTTCCGGGAACGGGACCGGTCACGGGCTGATCGGTATGCGGGAACGGGCCTTGTCGGTCGATGGGACCTTCCTCGCTGGGCCCGTGGACGGTGGTGGGTTTCGGGTGCACGCCACGCTCCCCGTCTCAAGGAAGAACAGGTCATGACCGTCAAAGTGCTGCTGGCCGACGACCAGGCGCTGGTCCGTGCCGGGTTTCGGGTGCTGATCGACTCGGCGCCCGACCTGACGGTGGTCGGCGAGGCTGCCAACGGTCATGACGCCGTACGGCTCGCGCGGGAGACCATGGCCGACGTGGTGCTGATGGACGTTCGCATGCCCGGAATGGATGGTCTGGCCGCTACGAGGGAGATCACCCGCGATGAGGCCACGGCCGGGGTCCGGGTGCTGGTCCTGACCACGTTCGAGATCGACGAGTATGTCTTCGCCGCGCTGCAGGCGGGTGCCAGCGGGTTCCTCGGCAAGAGTGTGGAGGCCGGCGAGTTGCAGGAGGCCATCAGGGTGGTGGCCAGAGGTGAGGCGCTGCTGTCGCCGTTGGCGACCCGGCGTCTGATCACCCGTTTCCTGGACGGGCGCGGGGTCTCGGCTCAGCACGTGCCCGAAGATCTGGCTGTGCTCACCGAGCGCGAACGCGAAGTGATGATTCTCGTGGCCCACGGGCGTACCAACGACGAGATCGCCGATCTGCTGGGGATCAGCCGGGTGACCGCCAAGACGCATGTCAACCGGGCCATGACCAAGCTGAAGGCACACGACCGAGCCCAGCTGGTGATCATCGCATACGAGACCGGTCTGGTCCGTCCCCAGTCCCGCTGATCGTCCCCAAATAGAGACCACAGGCGCGGGCCACCGCAGCCCCTGATCGCCCGCACACCGAAGTCGGGGCCACGACGCCCCCCGACTCACAAAAAGCGGACCAGCTGATCGCCCACGAACCGCGGACGCAGTAGCCCGCGCCCGCGTCTACTGCGATCGCCGCAGATCAGAACCCTCCCCCAGTCGGACGCCCGCCCAAAGCCACGCCCCGAGGCTTGAAGTGGTGACCCAGTGGTCCGGCTCGCCCGTTCCCGCGCACCGTGCGATCTGACCCCCATGCAAAGAGAAGTGGAAAGATGTCGTTTCTGGCTAGATTGAGCCTTGCCCAACGAGGGCTCATAGCGCTCATCACGGTCGTGGTACTCGCGTTCGGCGTTTACGTCACCCCAGCGCTGCAGCAACAACTCCTGCCTTCCCTGTCGTTCCCCCAGGTATCGGTCGTGGCCTCATACGCCGGCGCCGCTCCAGAGATCGTCGAGGACCGGGTCACGGTGCCGCTGGAGGAGGGGGTACGCGGGGTCACCGGCGTCACCGGGGTGAACTCGACCTCTCGGGAGTCCAGCGCGACGGTCCAGGTGGCCTTCGACTTCGGCACCGACATCAACGACGCGCAGAGCAAGATCCAGCAGGTGGTCAGCAGTCTGGCCGACCGGCTGCCGGACGGCGTGGAGCCGAAGGTGGTCGTGGGCAGTACCGATGACCTGCCGGTCATCCAGCTCGCCGCCGCCTCCGACAAGTCCCAGCAGCGGCTTGCCGAGCAGTTGAAGACCCACGTGGTCCCGACGCTCACCGGCATCGAGGGGGTCAAGGAAGCCTCCGTCACGGGCACAAGGGATCAGGTCATCACCATCACCCCCGACACCGATGAGCTGAAGAAGAAGGGCCTGGACACCAGCGCGATCTCCACCGCCATCCAGGGCGCGGGCCAGCCGATTCCCGCCGGATCCCTGACCCATGCGGACACGACGCTGAGCGTCCAGGTCGGCGGCAGGTTCGAGTCGATCAAGGACCTCAAGGACCTCTACCTCGCCCCCGCCGCCCAGGCATCCCAGCCCCAGGCCCAGGCCCAGCCCCAAAACCAAAATCAGCGGCCGGGCTCCCCACAGACCACCCCAACCACCGCAAAAGCCAAGAAGCCGAAGCCCGTACGCCTGGGCGACGTAGCCACCGTGAAGCTGGGACTCGCCGAAGCGGCCACCCTCACCCGCACCGACGGCAAGCCCAGCCTGGGCATCTCCATCACCATGAAGCCCGGCGGCAACGCGGTGTCGATCTCCGAGGACGTACGCGCCAAGCTGCCCGCCCTAGCCACCGCCCTAGGCACCGACGCCGCCCTCACCATCGTCTACGACCAGGCCCCGGAGGTGGAGAAGTCGATCGAGAGCCTGACCACCGAGGGCCTGCTGGGCCTGGCCATGGCCGTGCTGATCATCCTGGTCTTCCTGTTCTCGCTGCGCTCCACGCTGGTGACCGCAGTCTCCATCCCCCTGTCGGTGCTGATCGCGTTGATCGCGCTGTGGGCCTGGGACTACTCGCTCAACATGCTCACCCTCGGCGCCCTAACCATCGCGGTCGGCCGCGTCGTCGACGACTCGATCGTGGTCCTGGAGAACATCAAACGCCACCTCTCCTACGGCGAGCCCAAACGGCAGGCGATCGAGAACGGTGTACGCGAGGTCGCGGGCGCGGTGACCGCCTCCACCCTCACCACCGTCGCGGTGTTCCTGCCCATCGCCTTCGTCGGTGGGTTCGTGGGCGAGCTGTTCGGGCCGTTCTCCATCACCGTCACGGTGGCCCTGCTCGCGTCCCTGCTGGTGTCGCTGACGGTCGTACCGGTGTTGAGCTACTGGTTCCTGAAGCCGCCCAAGAACGGCGACCGGCACAAGGCGGAGGAGAAGGAACGCCGCAGCCTGCTCCAGCGCGCTTACGTCCCGGTGATCCGCTTCGCCACCCGGCATCGGCTCACGACGGTCGCCGGCGCTCTGGCGATCCTCATCGGCACACTCGCCCTGGTCCCCAGGCTGGAGACCAGCTTCATCGACAATGCTGGACAGAACACCGTCAACATCACCCAGAACCTGCCCGTCGGCACCTCCCTGGCCGCAGCCGACACGAAGGCCAAGGCGGTCGAGAAGGTCCTGACCGGCCTCGACGCGGTCAAGTCCTACCAGGTCACCGTGGGTGGCGCGAGCGGCGTCGGGTTCGCCGGAGGCGGTCCCGGAGGCGGCGGTGGTGGTGGCGGTACGGCTCGCGCCAGCTACTCGCTCACCCTGCGCGAGGACAGTGACACCGCAGCCGTGGAGAACACTCTGCGCGATCAGCTGGGCAAGCTGCCCGACGCCGGAGAGATCAGCATCGGCGAGACGGGCGGGTTCGGCGGCGACGGGCTCGAAGTCCTGGTCCACGCCAGTGAGCAGGACACGTTGCGCGACGCGGCGCAAGTCGTACAGCAGGCCATGTCGGCCATCCCCGGCGTCACCGAGGTGACCAGCGGTCTGGCCGAGACCGCGCCCAGCATCGACGTCACCGTCGATCGCAAGGAGGCCGCGGAGCGCGGCCTGACCGAGGCCGCCGTCGGTCAGCTGGTCGCCCAGGCGTTCCGCGGCAGCACCGTCACCCAGCTGACCTTCGACGGCACCACCGCTGACGTCGTCGTGGACACCGGCAACGCGCCCGTCTCGCTCGGCGAGCTGCGCAAGCTCGACCTGCCCGGCAAGGGGGAGCTCTCCGATGTCGCCGAGGTCAAGCAGGTCAATGGGCCCGTTTCGGTCAGCCGGGTCGACGGGGAGCGTACTGTCACCGTCTCCGGCAAGAGCACCGGCGCCGACCTCGGCGCCATCAGCGCGGACCTGGACAGCCGGCTCGCCAAGCTGACACTGCCCGCCGGCGCCACCTACTCCGTCGGCGGTGCCAGCGCCGACCAGGACGAAGCCTTCGGCAGCCTCGGATTGGCCCTGGTGGCGGCCATCGCGCTGGTGTTCTTCGTCATGGTCGCCACCTTCCGCAGCCTCATTCAGCCGCTGCTGCTCCTGGTGTCGATCCCGTTCGCCGCCACGGGTGCGATCGGTCTGCTGCTCATCACCGGTACCTCGCTCGGGCTGGCGGCGATGATCGGGCTGCTGATGCTGGTCGGCATCGTGGTCACCAACGCCATCGTGCTGCTCGACCTGATCAACCAATATCGCGGTCAGGGGATGCCCCTGCACGAGGCCGTCGTGGAGGGCGGGCGCAACAGGCTCCGGCCCATCCTGATGACCGCGCTGGCCACGATCTTCGCGCTGCTGCCGATGGCTCTGGGCATCACCGGCGGGGGCGGGTTCATCTCCAAGCCGCTCGCGATCGTGGTCATCGGCGGCCTGATCAGTTCGACGCTGCTCACGCTGATCCTGGTCCCAACCCTGTACACCATGGTCGAAAGCCGGAAGGAGAAGATCCGGGCCAGACGCGCGCCGCGATCCGCCGTACCGCCCATCGCCGAGACCCCCGGGGAGCCGGCAGTTGTTTCCGGAGGGCATCGATGACCAGTACAAGCCGGGGCGTCCTTCGGGATTTCCAGCCCTCGAAGCTTCCGCATCCCACGGTCGAGATTGTCATCCCCGTCTACAACGAGGAGCGGGCGCTCCCAGGATGTCTGCGTACCCTTCACGCACACCTCAGTCAGTGGATGCCGTTCCCCTGGCGGCTCACCGTGGCGGACAACGCGAGCGTTGACCGGACGCTGGAGGTGGCCCGGGAACTGGCCGCCGAGCTGCCCGGTACGAACGTGGTCCACCTCGACAGGAAGGGGCGCGGGCTCGCGCTGCGTACGGTGTGGGGCGCGAGCGAGGCCGACATCGTCGTCTACATGGACGTCGACCTGTCCACGCGCCTGGACGCGCTGATGCCGCTGATCGCCCCGCTCGCCAGCGGTCACTCCGATCTCGCCATCGGCAGCAGGCTGGCTCCCGGCGCGCGTACCGTGCGCGGGCCGCGCCGCGAGCTGATCTCCCGCTGCTACAACGCGATCATCCGGCTCACGCACGGAGCGCGGTTCAGCGACGCGCAGTGCGGCTTCAAGGCCGCGCGTACGGATGTGCTCGGCCCGCTCCTCGAACGGACACAGGACGACGCCTGGTTCTTCGACACCGAGCTGCTGCTGCTCGCCGAACACAACGGGCTGCGCGTCCACGAGGTCCCGGTCGACTGGGTCGAGGATGTGGACACGCGGGTCGACGTCGTCAGCACCGCCACGGACGATCTGCGCGGGCTGTGGCGGGTGGCCCGCATGAAGGCGTCGGGCGCCGCGCGGGCTCCGTTGCCGAGTCGCCCCGCTCCCGCCGCTGAGCACCCCGACGCCGTACTGGCCCCCAGCAGGGCGCGCTCCCGGATCACCTGGGAGGTCGGCTGCTTCGTGGCCATCGGCGTGCTCTCGACGGCCGGTCAGGCCCTGCTCTATTGGCTGCTGCGCGCCTGGTGGCCGCCCGTGCTCGCGAACCTGGTGTCGCTGCTGGTCCTCACCGTGCTCAACACGGAGGCCAACCGCCGCCTCACCTTCCGCTGGTCCGGTACGGGGGCCGGCCGGGCGCACCTGGGAGCCGGTGCCCTGTTCCTGCTCGGGTACGTCGTCACCTCCGCCGCGGTGCTGCTGTTCCGCGAGGTCCAGCCCGAGGCGTCGGCCGCGGCCGAGACGCTGGTGCTCACCGCCTCGTCCGTGCTGGTCACCGTGGTCCGCTTCCTGGTGCTGCGGCTGGCCGTCTTCCGCCGCACCACCCCCTGATCCTTTCCAGAGAGTGACGTACGAGATGACTCCGCCATCCACCCCCCGCCCGCTCCCCAGACGGGCGGCGCTCGCGGTGATCCTGATCCTGGCCGCCGTGCTGTACGGCTGGGCTCTGGGCTCCCTCGGCTGGGGCAACAGCTACTACTCCGCCGCCGTGAAGTCGATGGGTCAGAGCTGGACGAACTTCCTGTTCGGCGCGTACGACCCAGCCGGTGTGATCACCGTCGACAAGCCGCCGGCGGCGCTGTGGCCGCAGGTGCTCAGCACCAAGATCTTCGGCCTGCACGGCTGGGCGATGATCCTGCCGCAGGTGCTGGAGGGCATCGCCACGGTGTTCCTCCTGCACCGGACCGTACGCCTGTGGGCAGGCGAGGCGGCGGGACTGCTGGCCGCGCTGGTTCTGACGCTGACCCCGATCACGGTGGCGATCAACCGCGACAACAACCCTGACACGCTGCTGGTGCTGACGCTGGTGGCGGCGGCGTACGCGCTGACCCGCGCCATGCGGACAACCTCCGGACTGAGGTGGTTGTGCGCGGCCGGGTTCCTGATCGGCCTCGGCTTCATGACCAAGATGCTGGCCGCCTGGATGGTGATCCCGGCGTTCGCGGCGGCCTGGTTGGTCGGGGCGCGCGGCCCCTGGCTTGGGCGGCTCGGCAAGCTGCTGATCGGCGGCGTCGTTCTCGTGGTGTCCTCCCTGTGGTGGATCGCGATGGTCGCGCTCTGGCCGGGAAGCCGTCCGTACATCGGCGGCAGCACTGACGGCAGCGCCTGGGACCTGGTCATCGGCTACAACGGCCTCGGCCGGATCTTCGGTGGGGAGGGCGGCTTCAGCATCTCCTTCGGTGGAGCGGCCGGTCTGGGACGGCTCTTCAACGACCAGGTCGGCGGGCAGATCAGCTGGCTGTTGCCGTTGTGCGGGGTGGCGCTGGCGCTGGCCCTGGCCGTCGCCGTACTGCGCTGGCGCGGGGTCACGATGCCCGGTGAGCCGCTCGCCGCGGCCGGATGGGTGCTGTGGGGAACCTGGCTGGTGGTCTGCGGCCTAGTGTTCGCCACGCAGAAGGGGACCTTTCACCCGTACTACACGACTCAGCTGGCCCCGGCGGTCGCCGCCGTCACCGCGGGCTTCGCCACGACGCTGGCTCGCGCCCACCGAGCGGGGGCTCGCTGGGCACTCCCCCTGGGAGCCGGGGCCGTCGCGGTGACCACGGCCTGGGCCTATGTCGTGATCGCGCGGGTCCCGTCCTGGAACGGCTGGGTGGCGTGGCTTGTGGGGGCGGCCGGGGTGGCGGGGATCGTCCTGCTCCTGCTGTCGGGTCGGCGGCGACTGCTGCCCGCCGGGCGGCCACAGCTGCTGCCCGCCGCCGTCGGCGTCGCGGTCCTGGCGGTGCTTTCGGGGCCTGCGGCCTGGGCGATCAGCGTCCCCGGCTCCACGTCGGCGATGGGCGGCGCCAATCCCACCGCGGGGCCGCCGACCATGCCTTTCGGCGGCGGGGCAAGCGGAGGCGGCACGGCTCCGGGTGGCTTCGAGCTCCCGGAAGGAATGCAACTCCCACCAGGCATGAAGCTCCCAGAAGGCATGGAGCTGCCGCAAGGGATGCAACCCCCCGGCGGCAATGGTGGCATGCCATCCGGGTTCTCCGGAGGCTTCCCCGGCGGCGGCGCCGAGCTCACCTCCGATCAGCGCAAGATCCTGGACTATGCCGTCAAGCAGTCCGGCTCCGCCCGGATCAAACTCGCCACTGAGGGCGGCGCCATGTTCGCCTCCGCCTTCATCCTGAACAGCGACGCCACCGTCATCGGCATGGGCGGCTTCATCGGCATCGACGACGCCCCGAGCGTCCAGCAGCTGAAGGACTGGACGAGTTCGGGGCAACTACGCTTCGTCCTGGGATCCGGTTGGGGCGGCTTCGGCGCCATGATGGGCGGGGCGAGCACGCACCGCTCGCAATGGCTGAAAGAGAACTGCGGAGAAGTCCCCGCCGCCACGTACGGGGGAAGTCCCACCGCACCGAGCAGTCCGATGATGGGAGGCGGCACCACCCTCTACGACTGCGCCGCGAAGCACTGACGCGCGGCGCCGCCCGTACAGCAAGGGCTCAGTGAGCGGGCTGGCGCAGCGCGGCGACCAGGGGAAACGTGGTGCTACATGGCCTTTCGCCTGGGGCGCATGTCGAACATGTAGAAGACGAGCAGCAACACGTAGAACACGAGCGCGCCTATCGCGCTGAACGCGCCGATGACGGTCGCGATGAGATAGAGCACCGGCCCCATGCCCCAGCGAAATCGCAACGAGCGGGCCTCCGCCGGGGTGATGTGCCCGCCGAGGTGGCGGTGTCCTAACGAGGAGTACCACCACACGGCGTTGTAGAAAATGCCGCCGATCACCAGCACGATTCCATAGAAGACGGCGGCCATCTGGGTGCCGTGTTCGGAGCGCAACGCCTCTGCTAGCACGTGCGTGGGAAACGGCAGAAAGGCGACATCCATCAGGAGGAGCACGTTGAGGGCCAGCAACATGCCATCAGTCCTGTGGATGAAGTGGAACATCCGATGGTGGTTCATCCAGATCATCCCCACCAGCAGGAACGTCACCACGTAGGCGAGGTAGGACGGCCACAGGCCTATCAGCGCGCCCCCGAGGTCCTCTTCCCAGCCTTCGGGCAGGCGGATCTCGAGCACCAGCAAGGTGATCGCGATGGCGAACACGCCGTCGCTGAACGCCTCCAGGCGCCCGGTGCTCATTGCAGAAGAGTCATCGCTCACGCCGGGCATAGTAGCGAGAGGACCAAGTTCACGCTGATGAGGTCCAGGGTCATGGGGAAGGCTCCGCGGGCCGAGACCCCGTGGAGCCGGCAACTGCTTCTCAAGGACATCAATGACCTCGACCAGACCTCACGCCCGGAACGTGCGGCGGTAGGCATCCGGCGGTACGCCGATCGCGCGGTGGAAGTGGCGGCGCAGTGTCGTCGCCGTGCCCATGCCCGCCGCCGAGGCGATGGTGTCGACGCTGTCGTCCGTGATCTCCAGCAGCTCCTGCGCGCGGCGGATCCGCTGCGTCAGCAGCCACTGCAGCGGAGTGGTTCCGGTCACTGAGCGGAAGTGGCGGGCCAGGTGGCGCGAGCTCATGTTCGCCTGGCGAGCCAGGTCCTCCACGGTGAGGGGCTGGTCCAGCCGCTGCATGACCCAGGTGAGCAGCTCGGCCAGGGGATGGCCGTCCTGGTCGGGCACGGGTGTGGTGACGAACTGGGCCTGGCCACCGGCCCGGTGGGGCGGCACGACCAGGCGGCGGGCGACCACGTTGGCGATCACCGAGCCGTGGTCGCGGCGGACCAGATGCAGGCACAGGTCCATCGCCGCGGCCTTGCCCGCGGACGTGAGCACGCTGCCGTTGTCGACGTAGAGCACGTCCGGGTCGACCTCCACCCGGGGATAGCGGGCCGCCAGTACGTCGGTGTGGGCCCAGTGCGTGGTCGCGCGCAGCCCGTCCAGCAGGCCGGCGGCGGCCAGCACGAACACGCCCGTACACAGGGAGACCACCCGCGCACCCGCCTCGTGAGCCGCGCGTACCGCCTCGACCAGGTCGGCCGGCGGGTCCTCGTCGACGTTCGCCAAGGCGGGGACGATCACGGTGTCGGCGTGCGCCAGCCGGTCGAGCCCGCAGTCCGGCTCCACCGAGAACCGGCCGACCCGGACGGCGTGCGTGCCGCACACCCGGACGTCGTACCAGGGGCCTGGCACGGCGTCCGGGGCGGAGCCGAAGACCTCGTAGGCCAGGGCCAGCTCGAAGTGCAGCATCCCGTCGGTAGCGGCGACCGCGACGGAGCGCGGGAAAGGACTCATGTCGGGAATTGTACGGGTCATGTCGTTTCGGACGCTGGCACCAAGGGGGCAAACGGGACAGGATTTCCGCAGCGGATCACTTCGAGTACGAGGGAGCAGATATGGGATCGGGTCGGAACGTGGCGGTGTTCGGCGCTTATGGACACACTGGGCGGTTCGTGGTCGCGGAGTTGCGCGAGCGCGGATACGTACCCCTGCTCCTCGGTCGCGACCAGGACAAGCTGCTGGCGCTGGTGGAGACCCACCCCGGGCTTGAGACGCGGCAGGCGTCGGTCGACGATCCGGCCTCGCTCGACCGCGCGCTGCACGGCGCCGACGCCGTGATCAACTGCGCCGGGCCGTTCGCCACGACCGGCGGCCCGCTGGTCGAGGCGGCGCTGCGGGCCGGCATCCCATATGTCGACGTGGCGGCCGAGATCGAGGCGAACGTCGACACGTTCGCGCGCTTCGCGGACCGTGCCCGCGAGGCGGGCGCCGTGGTGGTCCCGGCGATGGCCTTCTACGGCGGCCTCGGCGACCTGTTGGTCACCACCGCGATGGGCGACTGGACGGCGGCGGACGAGGTACACGTCGCCTACGGCCTGAGCAGCTGGCACCCTACTGCCGGAACGCTCGCCGCCGGCGTGGTCTCGGGGCAGCGACGGGGTGGCCGCCGTGTCCGCTACACCGGCGGGCAACTGGAGTACCACGATGACGCTCTGCCGACCCTGGAGTGGACCTTCCCGGCTCCGCTCGGCACCCAGAGCGTCATCGGAGAGTTCACCATGGCCGACGTCGTCACCATTCCCAGCCACCTGGCCGTCCCGGAGGTGCGTACCTACATGACCGCCAAGGCGGCCGCGGACCTGTCCGCTCCAGACGCCTCGGCACCGACCGCCGTCGACGAGCAGGGCCGCTCCGCGCAGACCTTCGTCGTCGACGTCCTCGTCCGCTCCGGCGGCACGGAACGCCGCGTGGTCGCCTCCGGTCAGGACATCTACGCCATCACCGCGCCGCTCGCGGTGGAGGCCCTCGACCGCATCCTGACTGGCCGGACCAAGACCACCGGTGTCGTCTCCGCGGGCGCGGTGTTCGACGCCCCGGACTTCCTCCGCGCCCTGTCCGCGCACCTCTCGCTGGACGTCCCGCTCGACACACGCGGCTGACCCTGCTGGGATCCGGGCCCAGGTGCCGTCAGCGAGTCGGGGTCCGGGGGCGGTTCCACCAGAGGGAGAGGGACAGGGCCGCGGTGATGAGGATGCCGCCACCGGCGGCAAAGGCGGCGGCTGTGTCCACTCGTTGCTGGATGACGGTGAAGCTGCCGGGCAGGGCGGCGAGGGCGCTTTGGAGCTGGTCGGCGTTCTCGGCGCGGTGGTAGGAGCCGCCGGTGGTCTGGGCTATCTGCTTGAGTGCGGGCTCGTCGATGGTGCGGGGATTGCGGCCTCTGTCGAATCCGCCGCGGCCACCGAAGCCACCGCCCCAGCCGCCGAAACCGCCGTCGAACTGGGTGTTGTCGCACACCATCGGGGTCGGGTTCGTGGTGCCGAAGCCGATGGTGAAGACGCGGACGCGGCGCACGGCCGCTTCCTGCGCGGCGATCTGCGGCTCGACGCCCTGGGTGTTGGCGCCGTCGGTGAGCACGACGATCGCGGCACCGGCGTAGCCCGTCCCGCCGTCCACGGGTTTCGCCCCGGTGGCGGCGACCGACGGGTCGACCTCCGCGATCGCGTCGATCGAGGTGAGCATGGCCTGCCCGATCGCGGTACCTCGGGACACGGTGAGGTTGTCCAGCGCCTTGATCAGCGAGTCGGTGTCGTCGGTGGGCGGGACGAGCAGGCCCGCGGTGCCCGCGAAGGTGACCAGGCCGATGCGCGGCCCGCCCCGCTGCGACTCGATGAACTCCACGGCGGCCTTCTTCGCGGCCGTGATGCGGTTGGGGTCGACGTCCGTGGAACACATGGAGCCGGAGGTGTCGAACGCGAGCAGGATCGTCGCCGACTTCATCGGCACCGGCACCGACACCTGTGGCCGCGCGGCTCCGACCGCGAGCAGCGCGAGCCCGGCCATGAACAGTGCCGCGGGGATCATCCGCGTCCAGCGCGTACGGCCGGGCAGGGCAGTCCGTACGAGCGCGATCGAGGTGACCCGCACGACGGCCCGCCGGCGGCGGCGTCGCGCCCACTCGCGGATGGCGAAGATCAACGGGATGACCAGGACCGACAGCAGTGCCCACGGCCATGAGAACGACATTCAGATCACCCGTCCAGACCGGAGCACGGTGAGCGCGGCTCCCGCGGCGAGCAGCGCGAGGGCGAGCCCGATCAGCCCGCCGGCGAGGGGCAGCGGCTCGTCGGAGACGGTGAGCCGCAGATCGATCGTGTCGGCGATCCCGTCGAGCCGCGCGGCGTCGGCGGCGGGGCGGTAGGCGCCGCCGGTGGTCCGCGCGATCAGGGTGAGGGTGTCCTCTTCGAGCGAGGTCTGCAGGTGGTAGCCGTCGACCTGTACCGTCGCCCCGGCGGTGGTGCCGACCCCGACCGTTTGGATGTGTACGCCTGCCTTCTGGGCCACGGCGGCTGCCTGTTCGACGTCCGGGCCCTGGTTCTGACCGTCCGAGAACATCACAATCGTCGCCGACGGCCAGTAACCGATGTCGGGCGCGGTGCCGTCGCGGCCGATGGCCACCGGCTTGCCGGTGATCGCCGTCAGTGAGGCTGTGATGGCCGTCCCCAGCGAGGTGCCGCCGGTGATCCTCAGCCGGTCGATGGCCTTGAGCGCGCTGGAGTGGTCGGCGTCGGGCCGTGCGGTGGTGAGCGCGCCCCGCTCGAACGCGACGACGCCGATGTCGACGCTGTCGGGCTGCGCCGCCACGAACGCGCGGGCCGCCCGCTGCGCGGCCGCCAGCCGGGTGGGCGCGACGTCGTCGGCACCCATGCTGTTGGAGACGTCGATGGCGAGGATGACAGTGCCCGCGGTCCGCGGAACTGGCACCATGGCCGCCGGTCCGGCGGTGGCGATCGCGAGTACGGCGACGCCGGCGATCGTCAGGCCGATGCCGAGGTACGCCCGGCGGCCGCCCGGCACCGCGACGCCGGCGGCGGTGAGCGCGGCCGTCCGGCGGCGCGCCGAGACGACGGCCGCCCAGGCGAGCGCCGCCGTGACGAGCAGTCCGACGGCCAGCAGCAGCGGGGAGGACAGGGTCATGAGCCCTCCTTCGCCTTTGATGGGCTCGGTCATGACGACCGGTCCCGGGTTCGGGCGACGACCTCGACGAGCGCCTCGGCCAGATCGCGGTCGGTGTCGATGCGGTGGACGGGCACCCCGGCCCGGCGCATGCCCGCCGTGAGCCTGGCGTCGCGGGCGTCGACGGCGGCGCGGAAGCGGACCCGCAACAGCGGGTCGGCGGAGTCGACGACGAGTTGTTCGCCGGTCTCGGCGTCCTCGACCACGATCAGCCCGGCCTCGGGCAGTACGTCGTCGGCCGTGTCCACGATCCGCAGCGCGACCACCTCGTGCCGCCGGGCCAGGCGCTGGAGCGAGCGCTCCCAGTCGCCGTCGCCGATGAAGTCCGACAGGACGACGATGAGTGCGCGGCGGCGCGCGAGCCGTCCGGCCGCATCGAGCATCTCCGCCAGGTCCGTGGTGGCGCCACCGCGCGCCCCAGCAGCGCGTTTGGACGCGCGTCTCGGCTTGCCACCGCGAGCCTTGGAGGTGTGTTCCAGCTCGGCCCCGCGCACCCCAGCGGTGCGTTCCAGCTCGGCGCCGATCCGCAGCGCGTGCCGCCGCGACGTGCCGGGCGGCACGACGCGCAGCATCCCGGTGTCGAACAGCAGGGCACCGACGCGGTTGCCACCCCGCCCGAACAGCCGGGCGAGGACCAGCGCGAGCTCGGCGAGCACATCGTGCTTGCCACGCCCCGGCCGACCGGCCGCCATCGACGCCGACCGGTCGAGCACGAGCCACACCGTCAGCTCGCGGTCCTCGGTGAACACCCGCAGGTGCGGCTCGTCCAGCCGTGCAGTGACATTCCAGTCGATATGCCGGGCGTCGTCGCCGTCGCCGTACGCACGTAACCCGGTGAAGTCGATCCCGGAGCCGCGGTGCACCGTGCGATGGGCGCCCTGGAGCCGGCCGTCCAGCCGACGGACGACCTTCCACTCCAGGCGGAGCAGGAGCTTCTCGGGGGCGGTGGCCATGGTTCAGCGCTTCTGCAGGACGACGTCGGGCGCCCGAACAGCCCCGAGCACCCTGGTGATGATCGTGTCGGCGTCGACATCGTCCGCCAGCGCCTCGTACGACAGCACGAGGCGGTGACGCAGCACGTCGAGGGCGAGTTCGGACAGGTCGTGCGGCAGGACGTACTCGCGACCGCGCAGGAACGCCAGCGCCCGAGCGCCCGTGACGAGCGCGATGGACGCGCGCGGGCTCGCCCCGTAGGTGACGTACCGTTCCAGCTCGCCGAGTCCGGCCATTGCAGGGGAGCGTGTCACGGAGACCAGCCGTACCGCGTAGTCGACGATCGCCGGATCGACGTACACCTCCTGAGCGCGAGCCCGCATCGCGACCAGGTCCTCGGCCGTCACCATCGGCTGTGGCGGCTCCGGCGGACGCAGCGCCCGTGCGACAATCGCCTGCTCTTCGGCCTGCGTCGGATAGTCGACGACCACTTTCATCATGAAACGGTCGACCTGCGCTTCGGGCAGCGGGTAGGTGCCCTCCGACTCGATCGGGTTCTCCGTCGCCATGACCAGGAACGGCTCCGGCACCTGGAACGTCTCACGGCCGATCGTCACCTGATGCTCCTGCATCACTTCCAGCAGGGCGCTCTGCACCTTGGCGGGGGCGCGGTTGATCTCGTCGGCCAGCAGCAGGTTCGCGAACACCGGGCCGAGTTCGGTACGGAACTCCCCGGAGTGCTGATGGTAGACCCGCGTACCCACGAGGTCGGCGGGCACCAGGTCAGGAGTGAACTGGACGCGCTGGAAACTCCCGGCGATCGCGGCGGCCAGCGACCGCACCGCGAGCGTCTTGGCCAGGCCCGGCACACCCTCGACGAGCAGGTGCCCGTCGGCGATCAGCGCGACGGCCATGCGCTCCAGCAGGACGTCCTGCCCGACGATCGTACGTTTGACCTCGAACAGCACCTGTTCGAGCGGATGGGCCGACTCGGGGGACTTGGTCGAGGTCATGGTCTTCCTTCTAGATCTGCGGCCCGCCCGGACCGTCGCCTTCGCTGCCCAGAGCCACGCCGATCGGCACCGCGAACGCGATCCCGGCGAACGCCTCGTCGCCTCCCGGGTCGGCCATCGAGACCACGATCCCGATGACCAGGCCGCGAGCGTCCAGGAGAGGGCCGCCGGAGCTGCCCGGGTTCACGGAGGCGTCGAACTGGATGAGCCCGCTCAGGTCGCCGTCTTCAGCGCTCCGGTTCAGGCCCGACACGACGCCGGTGGAGACGCTGTAGGTCAGGCCCAGCGGATTGCCGATCGCCGTGACAGGCGCGCCCACGGCCACGGCGCCGCCAAGCGTCGCCGGGACGACGATCTCCGGCAGTTTCGCGGGCTTGAGGGTCGCGACGTCGCGCTTGGGGTTCGACGACACGACAGATGCCTTTGTCTTGGTGCCGTCAGCGAACATCACGGTGATGTCCTCAGCGCCTTTGCCCTTTTTACTGCCTCTGACGACGTGGTACGCCGTCAGAATCGTCCCGTCCTCGGCCGCGATCACCCCGGTTCCGAGCGACTTCCCGGTCTCGATGACCGCCACCGACGGCCCGACCTTCTTGAAGACCTCGGATGCCGCGAGCGTCACACTGGGTGTCGGCGTGGGGCTCGGCGCGGGCCTTGCGCTGCTCCCACCGCTGCTGCCCAGCCAGTACGCCAGCAGCGCCACGACGACAAGCGCGCCGCCGGCGACGACGAACCGCCGGGCCTTCCCGGCCACGGCTCCCCGAGCCTCGGCCGCATCAGCCTCCTGCGGCGCGCGCTCCATCACCCCATATTCATAAAAATAAGTCGAAAGAGCTATAAAGCCCGCCTTAGAACTCCCTGAGAAACGATCCTGGTTGGACACCCGGCGATCTTGGATACTTGGCGCATGTCGATGACTTCCAGAGCCTTATTAGGGGTGACGCTCCTCGGTGGCCTGCTCACAGGCTGCGGTGGTGGCAGCCCTGCCGCTCCCTCAGGATCCTCCGCACCGACCTCATCGGCCGCGTCGAGCGCACCGACCACATTGACCGCGACGACCGCATTGGCGCGGCCGTTCGCGCTGCCGAAGAGCTGTGACGATCCCCGGATGGTCGCGGCCATGGGCGCGTTGATCAAAGGGAAGAAGTTCAGCAAGCGGTACGACGCCAGCGGCGCGCTGACCTGCTCGTGGGGAAAGAAGATCCCCGCGGCCTCGGTGACGGTCGCCCTTCCGTCGGCGCCACCCAAGTACAAGGACTTCCCTCAGGTCGAGGTCCCCGAACTGACCACGCTCGGCGTCGAAGCGCAGTCCGGTGGCACCGAGATCGCCCTTGGCGGCCGGTCCCTGTACAACCAGGTGTTCGTGGTCTCCGCCCCGCAGTTCCGGCTCACCGTCGACCAGCTGAGCGAGAAGCGCCGCGACGACGACCTACGCGAGGCGGCCGTCGCCCTCACCACGTGGCTGATGTCGTAACTACTGTTCGTTTGAGGCGTACCCGCCTGTCGGTCGCCCAGACGGCCAGCGCGCACGCCGCGAACCCGGCCCCGAGGAGACTGGAGCCCGCCCAGCCGTACGCGGTGAAGATGGCGGTGGTCGCGGCCGCGCCGAGGGCGGAGCCGAGCGAGTAGAAGACCATGTAGCCGCCGATGACGCTGCTGGTGCGCTCCGGGTGCGCGGCGGTGAGCAGGTGCTGGTTGCTCACATGTACGGCCTGGACCGCGAAGTCGAGGACCACGATTCCGACGATGAGGAGCCACAGTGACCACGGCAGCTGCGCGATCGCTGCCCACGAGAGGATGAGCAGGGTGAGCGCGAGAGCGGTGACCGGGGCCGCCCGTCCCGCGTCCGCCCACCGTCCCGCGCGTGCCGCGCCGAGTGCGCCGGCGAGTCCGGCGATGCCGAACAGTCCGATCTGGCTCTCGCTCAGCTGCCACGGCGTGTCGGCCAGCGGCAGGGACAGTCCGCTCCACAGGGTTCCGAACGAGGCGAACAGGAAGAACGCGATGAGCCCGCGCGTCAGGAAGACGCGCTGCCCGAACAGTCCAGCGAGTGAGACGACGGCCCGCCCGTACCCCCTAGGTCGGTTGGGGCGTACCTCTGACGGCAGCACCGCGAGGACGAGGGCCGCGAGCCCGAGTGACAGCGCCGCGAGCACGGCATAGACGCTCCGCCAGCCCCACACCTCGGTGAGCGTGCCGGTGACGACCCGCGCGCCCAGGATGCCGACCACAACGCCCGAGGTCACGACGCCGATGTTCCGTCCGCGTTCGGCGGGCGGCGAGACGGAGGCGGCGTAGGCCACCGTGGTCTGCACCACGACCGCGAACACCCCAGCCACCGCGAGCCCCACGAACGCCGTCCATGCGGCTGACGCCGAGGCCGTCAGGATCAGGCCCACCGCAGTGAGCGCCAGGTGTACGGCGATGAGCCGGCGCCTGTCGACCACATCGCCAAGCGGCACCAGCAGCAACAGCCCGGCCAGATAGCCGAACTGGCCGGTCGCGACGATCCACCCGGAGAGTTCGGCCGGCACACCGAGATCGCGTCCCATCGGCTCCAGAACCGGCTGCGCGGCATAGATGCTCGCCACCGCGACACCACACACCACCGCGAGCAGCAATCGCCGCCACACGTCCATCGCACTCCAAACCCAATCAGTAGCAGATTGCAACCAATTTGACCGTACGGCATAATGGTTTCAATTCGCAACTGATTGGGAGGTGCCGTGCCGAGCACGGACTGGACCGACCCCGAGTGCCCCGTCGCCCGCACGCTCGACCTCGTCGGTGACAAGTGGAGCCTGCTCGTCATCCGCGACGCGATGGACGGGGCGCGATCGTTCACCGAGTTCCAGCGACGGACCGGCATCGCCCGCAATATCCTCACCGACCGCCTCCGCAAGCTCATCGCTCACGGGCTCCTCGCTCAGCGCACCGCGCCATCGGGCCGCCGCCAGGAATACGTGCTCACCGACGTGGGCCGCGACCTCTTCCCGGTCATCCTCACCTTGCGGCAGTGGGGGGAACGCCACGCCTTCGCCCCCGGCGAGCCCCACTCCACCCTTGTCGACCAGCACGGCGCCCCTGTGCCGGAAATCGCGCCGACCAGCGCCGACGGCACCCTCCTCGACACCGACACCACCCACGTGCGGAAGACGCGATAAAGGCAGTGCGTAACGTCCCGGCTCAGGACGCGCCAAGCTCCCGGCTGCTCTCGACCCGGAAGGAATTGCCGTCCGGGACCATGTTGAGCCTGCTCACGGTCCCGTCCGCGCCGAGGCGGAACACCCGGGCGCCCGTCGAGGTGAGCGCTTCCAGGGCGATGGCGCGCGTGCCGTTGCCCGACGCGGCTGACAGCAGCGTCGTCGTCCGGCCGGACGGCCACTCCCCCGTCGTCATCTCGGCCGAGTCCGGTTGCGGGTTCGGGGGCCAGACGTGGTCCAGCTTCCACACGGTTCCGACGCTGCGCATCTCCATGACCACGCCGCCGAGATGGTAGTCGGAGGTGGAACCCTTGGTCGTGTTGATCTGGCCCCAGACCAGTACGACGACTCGATCAGTGCGTGCGGCGACGATTCCGCTCTCTGATGCCACCGCCCGCTGCACGATCTTCTCGTCGCGGATCCGCCGGGCCTGGTCCTGGAGGTGGCCGGTGTACTCCACGCCCGCACGGCCGGTGGTCGCGTCATCCACTGCCCGGAGGTCCTTGGCGAGCGTCTTGTAGCCGTAGCTGTTGACGATCGCGTAGGCGGTCCGGGCCGCTGCCCCGGCCTCCAGGGCGTACAGCGGCGGCGGCGCGAGGACGCCATCGCTCTTGGCCGGGCTCGCCGTCTCCGCGCTTGCCGGTCTGCCTCCGTCGGTGGGCCACCCTCTCCACATCGCCGCGCCGAGCCCGCCCGCGAACAGTACGGCCGCCGCCACCGCGACGATCCATCCCCGCCGCCGGCCACGCGCCCGGACCGGCGCCGGTACCTCGGCAGGCTTCAGCGGGGTGCGGTCGACCAGGTGATACAGGAGGTCCTGGGCGGACGGGCGGAGGGCTGGGTCCTTGGCCAGGCACGTCTGGAGGATGGCGCGCAGGAAGCCGCCCGGTTCGGGGTCCGTGCCCAGGTCGGGTTCCTGGTGGAGTACGCGGTAGACGACGGTCGGCACCGCGTCGTCACCGAACGGAGGACGGCCTGTCGCGGCGTAGGCAAGCGTCGCGGCCCATGAGAAGACGTCGGCGCTGGGAGCCGGTGGATGTCCGGCCAGTTGCTCGGGTGCGATGAAGGCGGGAGTGCCGGTGATGAGGGCGTTCGTGGTGGGGCCGCCGACGGCGCGGGCAAGGCCGAAGTCGACGACGCGGGGGCCGTCCGGGCCGATGATCACGTTGCGGGGGGACAGGTCGAGGTGGGCGACGCCCGCGCGGTGGATCGCGGTCAACGCGGTGGCGGTGGCGACGGCCAGCCGTTCCAGCGCTCCGCCGCGCAGGGGGCCCTCGTGCCGGACGAGCTCGGCCAGAGATGGACCGGGGACGTACTCGGTGACGATGTGTGGCGGGTCGGCTGTCAGATCGGCGTCGAGCACCTGCGCCGTACAGAAGCCGGAGACCCTGCGGAGCAGGTCGAGCTCGGCGGCCATGCGATGGCGAGCAGCCTCGTCGGAGACTCGGGGGAGCGCTTTCACGGCGACCTGCCGTCCGTCGTCCGCCGTGGCGAGGAAGACGACGCCCTGGCCGCCCGCGCCGAGCCGGCGGAGCACCCGGTAGCGGCCGATCCGTTCCGGATCGCCTGGGCGGAGGGGCGGGCTCATTTCGTACGCCGCTCGAACATGGATCGATTGTCCTTCGGCGAAGTGACGTCCTCCAGCTTCCATCGCCCGTCGACGCGGCGCAGGTGCAGCCGGTACGCCACGACCTCGTGGTCAGGGGCCTTGGCCGAGTCGCCGAGGTGGATCAAGGTGGCGACGTCGGGCCCGTCGAACCGTTCGAAGGCCGTACCGATCTCCCGGTACTGCCAGGTCCACCAGGCCGGAACCTGAGCGTCGGGCACCGCGGCCAGCTCTCGCCACCACTGCTCGGCCCGTCCCGTGGTGCAACGATCGAAGAAGTCCGGACGCTCTTCCAGGCGGGGTCCGTTGATGAAGGCCTCGGTCTGGCAGTGGGCGGCGTCGGTGACCATCTGCCGTACCTGCGCGGTGGGCCACGCGGCGTCGGGCGGCGTCGGGGAGCCGGACGGTGTGGTTCGCGCGTAGTCCATTTTCCAGCCTGCGCCTGAGGGGACCATCTCGGCGAACAGCAGGGGGTCCTCCGACTTCGTCGGGGTTGCGTTGCGGGTGATGGCGCTGAGCCCGGTGACGATGACCGACACCCGCTCCGGCGACGCCCACACGATGCCCACGGCGGTCGCCCGCGCCGTCTGCTTCGCCTTCGCGGCTACCACCGCGTTCTTGGAATTGGCGACCAGATGCTGGTAGTCCTGGGCCGCCACCCCCGAGAGCAGTGCCAGCGTACGCCGCTCGGCGGCGTCGTAGTCGGTGTAGTCGAGGCTGTACCAGGCCTCGAAGGCCGTGCGTGCCGCCCCCGCCGCCACCTGGGAATATGCCGGCGGCTCATTGGTCGTCGCGGGCTTCGTGACCGTCGTTGTCTCATTTACTCTCGCCCACCAGAGCGCGCCGCCCGCCAGGATGAGGGCCAGGACGATCGCGCTCGACGCTAATATCGTCCGCCGCGCCCATCTTGTTGTTTTTCGTACGGCAGGACTCGGCTTGGTTGGGGTTTGGGGGCCGATGCCGAGATCCATGATGGACAGCGGGAGCTCGGCTGCCGTGGGACGGTCGGTGGGATCCTTGGAGAGGCAACGTCCGACCAGGGGGCGGAGGTGACCTGGCAGAGGGCCGAGGTCAGGTGGCTCGTTGAGCACGCGATACAGGACAGCGGGCAGCGAACCGGCCTCGAACGGGGAGCGGCCGGTGGCGGCGTACACCATGGTGGCGCCCCAGGCGAAGATGTCGGCGGCTGGGCCGAACTCCTCGCCCCGGATCTGCTCGGGGGCCATGTAGCGGGGAGTGCCCACTTGGGCGCTGGCGACGGCGGCGCCGTCTTGGAGTACGCGGGCGATGCCGAAGTCGATGACGCGTGGGCCGTCACGCCCCAGGAGGACGTTCTGCGGTTTGAAGTCGCGATGGACGATACCCGCCCGGTGAATCGCGATGAGGGCCGTGGCCGTCGCCACCGCGAGCCGGTCGAGCTCGGCTCCGGTGAGAGGCCCGTGTTCGGCGACGAAGGCGTGGAGGGATTGACCGGCGACGTACTCGCTGACGATGTACGGCGGGTCGGCCGTCACATCGGCGTCGAGGACCTGCGCCGTACAGAAGCTGGAGACGCGCCGCAGAATGGCGAACTCGCGCTCGAACAGGCGGCGGGCATCGGAGCCGACCTCGGCGTTGATCACCTTCAACGCCACCTGGGCGCCGTCCGGCGCGCTGGCCAGGTAGACGATGCCTTGGCCGCCAGCCCCGAGCCGCCCCGTCAACGCGTAACGCCCGACGTGCTTCGGGTCGCCTGGGAGCAGCCCTTCAACGCTCATCACCGCACAGGGTAATGGTCGTTCCACCTACCGGCCAGAGTGACGCCGTCCTGCGGACAAAGGCCCAGCTCACCCCCCGCGCTTGTCAGCGTGGGCCGACGAGCGCCGAGCCGAAGACCCACGAAGACGTCTGGTTGATGAAGTCCCCCGGGAATCCCAGCGCGAAGCCGGTGGCCTGTTCCAGACCGGCGATGCTTTCGGGCGGCAGGGTGAGGTCGGCGGCGGCGAGGTTGTCGCGGAGTTGGTCGGTGCCGCGCGCCCCGACGATGGGGTGGACGGCGTGGGAGCGGCTCGCCGTCCAGGCGATGGCCACCTGCGAGGGCGTGGCGCCGAGGTCGTCGGCGACGTCCTGTACCGCTCGGGCGATGGCGTGGTCACGAGCCGAGAGCGATTCGGCGCTGAGCCGGCCGCCGGTCGCGGGTCCGTCGGGGCGGGTGTACTTGCCGGACAGCACGCCGCCGCCCAGTGGGCTCCACGCGGTGACGCCCAGTCCGAGCGATTCGGCCATGGGCAGCAGCTCGCGTTCGATGTCGCGCTGGAGCAGGTTGTACGGCACCTGGAGACCGATGAACGGACTCCAGCCGTGCCATTGCGCCAGCGTGTTCGCCCGGGACACGATCCAGGCGGGGGCGTCGGAGATCCCCACGTACAGCACTTTGCCCGCCCGGACCGCGTCGTCCAGCGCACGCATGGTCTCCTCGATCGGCGTGGCGCTGTCCCACATGTGCACCCAGTAGACGTCCACGTAGTCCGTGCGCAGCCGGCGCAGGCTGGTCTCCAGCGACGCCCGCAGGTTCTTGCGATGGTTCCCGGCCGCGTTGGGGTCGGCGCGGTCGCGTGAGACGGTGTACTTCGTGCCGAGCACGAACGACTCGCGCCGGCCCTCCAGCAGCTCGCCGAGTATCTGCTCGCTCGCCCCGTCGCGGTAGTTGACGGCGGTGTCGATCATGTTGCCGCCGGCTTCGGCGTACAGGTCGAGCATTCGCCGGCACTCCGGCATCGGCGCGCCGACGCCGCCCTGCTCGCCGAAGGTCATGGCGCCCAGGATCAGCTCGGAGACCCGCAGACCGCTCGCGCCCAGCGTGCGGTATCTCATGCCGTCGCCGATCCGCTGAACAGCTCGTCGGGGTCGGTGACGACCCGGTGGATTGCTATGTGTGCCATGAACGCGACCATACACAGTGTCTGGACATTCCGTCTAGACGCGTCGTCCGTACAGGCAGTCGTATGCTGGATCGCATGTCCGCCAAGCGCACCGCACACTCCGCCCGCCGATCTGGAGCAGCGCCGGCCGCCGCGGAGCTTCGGGAGCGCATCATGTCGGCGACGCGCGAGCTGCTGCGTGAGCGCCGCTTCGACGCCCTGAGCGTGGCCGACATCCTGACCGCCGCCGAGGTCTCCCGGGCCAGCTTCTACTTCTACTTTCCGAGCAAGCAGGCCGTACTCGGCGAGCTGGTGCGCGCAGCCGTGACGCAGGGGCAGCAGGCGGCGCAGCCCTGGATCGACGGGCAGCAGGACCCGGCGGCCGCGCTCCGGGCCGGCGTGAGCGACGGCGCCCGGCTGTGGCGCGCCAACGCGGGCGTCCTCATGGCGATCGTGGAGAGCTGGGGCTCCGACGATGGTCTGCGGGCCCTGTGGCTTGAACAGATGGACCTGTTCACCGAGGCCGCCGCGGTCCGCATCCGATCCGACCCGGAGGCGCTCCGGCAGCTCGGCGACGCCGACGTACGCGCCGTGGCCGCCTCACTGACCTGGCTGGGGGAACGCCTCTACTATCTCGCCGCGGCCGGGGTGCCACCCTTCGACAACGAGCAGGTTCTCATCGACGTCCTCACCAATGCCTGGACCGCGATGCTCTACGGCCGGTCGGCCCCGGTGCGCTGAGCGCCCGGGAAACCTCTAGATCGTCATCGGCCGCCAGTGAAAACCGGGTGACATTTCGCATCTCTCACCGGAATGCTGGGGCGGGGGCGATGAGTTTTGTCGGTGGTGCCGGTCAGTCTTTACGTGACCACAACATCGTGTGAGCCCGATGACCACATCATGTCCGACAACCCTGATAGAGGTGCCGTGTTCAGCCCAGAGCTCGACTCACCCGCCAAATCCGCGACCGCCGTTTCGGGTCGCACCCCGGCCGTGATCCGGCTGCTGGTGCTCGCCACCTTCGTGGTGATCCTCAACGAGACGATCATGATCAATGCGATCCCACGGTTGATCGAAGCGCTGCACATCACCGAGCAGACCGCGCAATGGCTCTCGACCGCCTTCATGCTGACCATGGCCGCGGTGATCCCCATCACCGGATGGTTCCTGCAGCGGGTGTCCACGCGCAGCGCGTACACCACCGCGATGGGCTTGTTCCTGCTCGGCACGGCGTTGGCCACCATCGCGCCGTCGTTCGAGGTGCTGCTCGGCGCCCGCATCGTCCAGGCGTCCGGGACCGCGGTGATGATGCCGCTGCTGATGACCACGCTCATGCAGGTGGTGCCCGAGGAGGAGCGGGGCCGGGTGATGGGCAATGTCACCCTGGCCATCTCGGTCGCGCCGGCGATGGGTCCGGCGGTCTCGGGGGTGATCCTGCAATTGGGGTCGTGGCGGCTGCTGTTCGCCGTGGTGCTTCCTATCGCCGCCTTGATCACTTGGCGTGGCCTGAAGCAGCTCCAGAACGTCGGAGAGACCGAGTTCAGCACCATCGACTGGTTGAGCGTGGTGACCGCGGCGGCCGGCTTCGGTGGTCTGGTCTACGGGCTCAGCCGGTTCGAGGGCGGTGAGGTAGGCGTCGCCGCCACCATCGTGGGGGCCGGCCTGCTCGCCATCGTCGTCTTCGTCGTGCGCCAGCTGTGGTTGCAGAAGCGCGGCACGCCGCTGCTGGACCTGCGTACCCTGCGCCACCGCACCTACACGGTCGCGCTGATCATGATGTCGGTGGCCTTCATGGCGATGCTCGGCTCGATGATCCTGCTGCCGCTGTACCTGCAGAACATCCGCTTGCTCACCCCCCTGCAGACCGGACTCCTCGTGATGCCGGGCGGCCTCGCGATGGGGTTGCTCGGTCCGATCGTCGGCCGCCTGTTCGACAAGCACGGCGGCCGGGTGCTGGTCGTCCCCGGTGCGATCGGCATCACGCTCGCGCTCGCCGGCTTCACCCAGATCACGATGACCATGCCGTTCTGGCAGCTCCTCGGTCTGCACGCGCTGCTGATGGTGGGTCTGGCCGCGACCTTCACGCCGGTGTTCACCATCGGGCTCGGCGCGATTCCCCCGTCGCTCTACTCCCACGCCAGCTCGATCCTGAGCACGCTGCAGCAGGTCTCCGCGGCCATCGGCACCGCGCTCGTGGTCACCGTGATGAGCGCGCGAGCCGAAACCCTGAGATCCGAGGGAGTCACGCAGGTGCTCGCCACCCTCGACGGCATGCGGCTGGCCTTCATCATCGGCGCGGCGCTGTCCGTGGCCGTGATCATCACCGCCCTGCTCCTGCCGGCCCGAGCGGAAAGCGCCACCGGCGAACACAAGTAACTCAGAGCAGACGCCTGATCTCGCCGTACGCTCGGTAGAAACCGCCGTGACGCACTCCACCACCACGCCCTCGCCCGCGTCACCGGGTCGGTCGCGGCTAGGAGCGGGTGGCGCTGTCCATGGTCTGTTCCACGAGTTCGGCGAGTTGGGTGAGCGTCGGAGCCTCGAAGAGCGGGTCGAGCGGGAGGGAAACACCGAAGGACTCAAGAATTCCGTGGTGAATTCGGGTGATCAGTACGGGATCGCGGTCAAGGGTGCGGAGGTCGTCGTCGAATCCGGCGGCGGCACCGAGCACCCCCCTCAGGATCTCCGTGAGCCGGAAGACGGTCGAGGCGCGGGGGCGAGGCGCCCGGCCTCGGGTCTGGCGCGGCCGGCGATCGGTCATGGAGCCCCTTCCTCGGACGGCTGGCTCCTCCCTATTCCAGTCCATCCTTCGTGGTCATCGGGAGTCCGATTTCGCAGAGGTCCACTTTTGGACTACTAGCTCCGATGGGATGTCCCGTGGCTGAATGACCGTGTCCAACCAACCATCGAACCGACGATAGGCAGGGCATGGCTGAACCCGCCTGGCGGCTGTGGCCGGACATCGTGTTGCGTGGCGCGGGACTGCCGGTACTGGAATTGCTGCGACTCGCCGACCCGGAGACCGCGGCCTTGGCCCTCGATCCCGACAGCACCGCCGAGCAGATCGAGCTCTCCTGGCAGGCGGGCGCCGAACGCGCCAGCGCGGACCTCCTTGAGATCGCGCGGGGCGACTCCTTCACGACCGCGTTGCTCTGGCAGAACCCCGAGATGATCGGCCAGCTGGTCGGCTGGCTGCTCCGGCATGAGACGCCTTACCTGCACAACCGGGACAGGCGCCGTAAGGAGGCCACGCTCGCCAGGTACGCCCAGCGCTACCACGTCCGCAACGAGACCATCGGCTCGTTCGGGCCCTACGTCTGGTTCCGGATCGACAGCGGCGGCACATTCGTCCGCGCCGGAGCGCGTCTGGTCTCCAGAAGGTCGGTCCGTTTCGAGGACTGGGCGATCGACGCGCTGGCGGAAGCCCTTTCGGCGGACCCTGCCACGCGCGGCGGGATACCGGCGGCCCGACGCCACGGTGTCATGGTCATGGGGCGGCAGGTGCTCCGTCCCGGCGCCCCGCCCCACAAGTTGCCCGCGGCGGACGCGGCCGTTCTCGCCCGTCTCGACGGCGTCAAGCTGGCCGTCGACCTGGCCGACGACCTGCGTCGGCGCAACCTGAGCGAGATCCAGGACGAGCGCGATGTGCTCGCCGCCCTCGAACGGCTGAACGACGCCGGCCTGATCATCTGGAAGTACGACGTACCGCAGGACGCGTGGCCGGAGCGGGCCCTCCAGAACGTCCCCGCGGCGGCGGAGGCCCTCGGCAGGCTCGAAGAGGGCCGCCGCCGGCTCGAACTCGCCGGTGACCGGCCTGAGCCGCTGGCGGCCGCCTTCCAAGCTCTCGACGCCGATCTGGTCGAACTCACCGGCGGACCCGCCGTGCACAGCCGAGACCAACGGCCCATGGGCAGACGCGCGGCGTACGAGGAGTGCGAGCGGGATCTGGAGCTGCGGCTGGGAGCCGATGTCGAGGCCGCCCTGCTGCCCCCCATGCACCTGATGCTGGCCGGCGCGCAGTGGCTGACCTGGCGGTTCGGCTCATGCCTCGAAGCGCTGATGGGCGAGATCTTCGACCGGACGGCGGCCGGGGCACCCGTGCCGCTCGGGTCGCTGGTCGGTCAGTTCTTCGAGCGCATGGGGGACCACTCCTGGTTCGTGGCGGCGACGGAGGAGTTCCAGGACATCTGGCATGAGCTCCTCGCTTTCCAGCCGGGCACCCGGCGTGTCACCAGGCGGACGTCCGACCTCGCCGACCTCGTCCGCACCCGGTTCGCCGCACCTCCTCCGACCTGGTACGGCGCCTGTCACCACAGCCCCGACGTGATGATCGCCGCTCGCGGTCCCGAGGACCTGTGCGCGGGCAGGTACGAGTTCGTCCTGGGCGAGCTCCATCCCGCGATGGTCACGGTGGACTCGGTGTCGTTCGCCGAGTTCCATCCCGATCCCGCACGGCTGCGGCGGTACACGGAGCAGGCCCTGGCCAGACACCCGCGGCTCGTACCCGTCTATCCCCGGACGGGAGAGCTGACCGGGCGCGACTACCCCACCCCCGAGCTCTACTCCGATCGCTATTGGTATCTCTCCTTCTCCCCGGGCAACGGCGAGCGGCCGACGCCTCGGGGCCGTCTGCTGGAGCTGTCGAAGCTCATCGCGGAGCGTGATCCCGACCTCGTCGTACGCACGCCCGACGGCGGACGCCTCACGATGCTCGATGTCTTCGGCGAACTCGCCCAGGGCGCGCTCGGCGGCCTGTTCCGCCCGTTGCGTCCGCTGCCGCACACGCCGCGCGTGACCATCGACCGGCTGGTCATGGCGCGGGAGACCTGGCGGGTGCCGGCCGCCGAGATTCCGCACCGCGGATCCGGGGGCGCCGCCTACGCCGCCCTGCGACGCTGGGCCGACGCGCACGGGATGCCGCGATTCGTCTTCTGGCGGGCCGCGCCCAGGACGAAGCCGAGATATCTCGACTTCGACAGCCCGCTGTTCGTCAATGACTTCCTCACAGAGGTCCGCAAGGGGCGCAAGTCCGGCGGGGTCATCTCCATCACCGAGATGCATCCGGACCCCGCGCACACGTGGCTGCCCGACGCGCAGGGACGTACCCACACCAGCGAACTGCGCCTGGTCTTCAGCCAAGGCTGAGCGCCGCCCACCGACCAGTCAGGGCTGCGCGTCGGCCACGACCAGGCGGAACTCGCTGGTGTATCGCCGTCCTTCGGCATCGCGCAGCCACAGCAGACCGGGATCGGGCAGCATCTCGGTGAGCGTCACCACCTGGTCCGGGCGCTCGCGGCGGGCCCGCCTGACGATCGCGGCGAACAGGTTGACCAGCGCGGGACTCGCCAGATCGAGGTAGATCGGCTTGGGCTCCCCCGGAGTACGCCAGAACAGGTGTCGTGGCAGGCCGAGCCGGCGCGCCCACGCCCGGACGGCGGCGAACGCCTCCGCCTCGCCGGTGCCCGGTCCCACCGGAACCTCGGCGACCGGACGCCGCCACGACTCGCGGGCGACCACCATCCGGTCGACGGTGACGCGTGGCGTATGGCCGAGCGGCCGCATGAGCTGGAAGGCGTCGACGACCAGGTGGCTCAGGTATTCGCCCAGGACGTCCAGCAGCGGGGCCGCGAACCCGCCGGACCGTCCGGTGACGACCAGACCCGTGTCGCTCTCCGCGACCACGAGCTGGTCGACGGGCCAGACCCGGTGCGGTGGGACGGGCCGGGCTCCGGTCCGCGCGCCGAAGGACAGGTACAGGTACTGGTCCGAGACCAGGTCGGGAGTCGGGTAGGAGCGGCCGGTGATGCCCGGCGTGCCGCGCGGATACAGGGGGACGAACCTCGGCTGGTCGTGACCGTGTTCTTCGGACGCGGCGACGAGCCTTTCCGGCCGCAGGTGCCATCGCGAGAAGGTCAGGGAGTCGAGCGTCTCTCTGGCAATGTGCATCTCCCCCATGACGAGGAAGAAGCGGCCGGCCGCGAACTCCGCCGGGCTCTCCGCGGCCACCATCACGTCGGGGCTGTGGCGCGCCGCGCCGTACCAGGGCGCGCGGCTGGGCGCGGGGAACGCCCTCTCGACAGCCTGGGCCAGTGCTCCCGAGGTCCGTTCGACCCGGGAGGTGGTCTCGTCATAGTCCAGGATCTCCCGCCAGCGCTCCCGCAGGCCGGCGATGACCGGATCGAACGCCGGGCCGCCTTCCAACACCGAATAACCCCGCGTGAGCACGAGCCCGAGCGGTACGCGGCCATCGTGGGAGGCGAGGTCGGCACCGAGCTGCCTGACGACATCACGCAGCGTCGACTCGATCACCGCCGCCAGTTCGCCGAGCAGCCATCGAACGCTGGTGAGGAGCAGCGACATCGGCGCCTCGAAGGCATCGAGGAAGGTACGGCCCAGTGTGACCTCGACGTCTCGCCGGCACTCCTCGTGCGCCAGCCTCCTACCGGCGCGGTATTGGCCGTGCCCACGCCTCGCCAGGCTCCCCGTCAGCGCTTCGAACTCCTCGTCGAGCGTGGCGAGCCCCTTCGCCAGCGGCTCAGGGCGACCGTGCGCCTCCTCCAGATCCGCACGCAGCCGCTCGAACCGGTCAATGACCGCCGGCAGCGTGCCACGCGAGGCCGGTGGCAGCGTCTCCAGCTGCGCGCGTAACTCGTCCATCGCCGAGGGCCCCTGAGAGACGTCGAACCCCCATCCGATGATCCCGCGCTCGGCGAGCTCGGCCAGCCATGCGGCGACGCGGACCTCGTCGTACGCGCCGGCCCCGTGCTTCCAGGCCAGCTCGGTAGTGATCATGCGGAGGTCCCGCGAACCGTCGCAGCACCCGGCGACCCGCGCCAGATCGGCGGAGAGGACCTCGGTGGACAGGTCGGGACGCGCGACGATCCGGCCGTGCAGCCGGACACCCAGGGCTAGCGCCGGCGGGAGATGGCGACGCACCTCCGGATCGGCCGCGAACGCCCGGGCCAGGCCGTCCACCGCCCAGTCCTCGAAGTCGACCTGGCGGGCGCGGATCACGCTGGGGCCGATGCGCACGTCAACGGACGGCCCGTCCAGCTCGGCCCAGGCCGCGGGGCCGAATGCGCCGATGGTCTCGTTCTTCGCGTGGTAGCGCTGGAGATAGTTGGCGAGCGCGACTTCCTTGCGGCGCCGCCGCTTGTTGCGCTCGGGCGTGTCCCCGTGGCGTTTTAGCCAGTCCACGACATGTTCCAGGATGTCGGGATTTTGCCAGACAAGGGCGGAGCGGATCGCCTCCGTCTCAGCGATCTGGATCATGCGCTGTACACCACGCGACGTGCCGGTCTCCCAGGCGCGCAGGAACGCACCGTCGTCGCCCGGATCGTCCGCGAGGGCGGCGAGAGGCTCGTCGGCCAGGTCCTCCAGCGCGGCGAAGGGGAAGCCCGCGCTGCGCAACCCCACGTCGCGCCAGATCCACCACTGTCCCTCCGACATGGGCACACGCATCTTGACATGTCCTCTCAGATCACCCGCGTCGCCGGGCCGCGATCCGGCGCGAACGCTCGGACGTGGACCGGCCTCGCGGCCGGCGCTCGGAGCCGATCAGGTCTTCGCGCTCTTGCGCCAGCCCGCGGGCCAGCGCCTGGATGGTGGGATTCTCGTAGAGCGTGATCAGCGAGATGGCGGCGCCCAGTTCCCGGCAGACCGCCGTGTGCAGGCGGATCATCTTCAGGGACGTACCGCCGAGATCGAAGAAATTGTCGGTGACACCCAGATCGGTGACGCCGAGGACGGATGACCAGATCTCCGCCAGGTGCCGTTCGAGCGGGCTCTCCGGCGGCTCACGATGAGCCGGCGCCGTCGGCTGCGCCCGGTCGGGCAGCGAGGACAGATCAATCTTCCCGTTCGCGGTGACCGAGAGCCGCGCGACCTCGATGATCTCCACTGGTACCGAGGGGGACGGCAACACGGCCGCGAGCCGCGAGCGCAACGAGGCGACGGCCGGGCGGTGCGCCGCTGACGGTACGACATAGCTCACGAGCTCGTTCCCGTCCGCCCCGGGCCGGATCACGGTCACCGACGCCGCGACCGCGCGATCGCGGGCCAGCACCTCGTCGACCTCGATCGGGTTGACCAGGAAACCGCGGATCTTGACGAGGTCGTCGGCCCGCCCGAGATAGGCGACCGTCCCGTCCACGCGGTACCGGCCGAGATCCCCCGTGACGAACCTGGCGATCCCCGGCACGGGATCCGGCATCAGCCCGGGAGCCCCACCGAGCAGCGCCTCGGCCAGCCGGCCGCCGCGGACGACGATCCGACCGGGCTCTCCGATCCCGCAGAGCCGGTCGTGCCGGTCGAGTACGAGCAGACTGCTCCCGGGCGCGCCGGAACCGAGCGACGGCGACCCCTTCCCGGGCGCGCCGGAGCCGAGCGACGGCGACCCCTCTCCCACCACCTGCCGCGAGGCGAGCTGCGGCGTCTCCGTCGTCCCGTAGCCGTTGACGAGCGTCGCGGCCGGCGTCAACACGGCGAGCCCGGTCAGGTCGGCTGTGGTGAGCGTGTCGCCCGCCAGCACCACCAGCCGGACCGCCGGCAGCGACGTGGCGGCCTGCGCCGCGGCCTCGCTCAGTAGGCGGGCGAGCGGCGGAGTCAGGTGCAGCACGGTCACGCGCTCTCGCGACAGCCAGGACAGCAGCAGCGCGGGCGTCGCGTGCACCTCGGGTGGCGGTACGCACAGCGTGCCGCCCGTCCAGAGCGGGACCAGGACATCGCGGTAGAGTGGATCATGGGAGAGGCCGGCGAGCAGGGCGAACCGATCACCCGCGCCCAGCCCGAATTCCGCGCTGTACCAGCGCAGGAAATGAATGACCGGACCCAGACCGCCGAGCACGCCCACCGGGCCGCCGGTCGTGCCCGAGGTGAAGGCCAGATACCCCACTCCCCCGAAGGCGGACGGTTCATGGTCCGCCGCGGCCGGCCGCGACACGCCGAAATCGCCGCTCGGCGCCCGGGTGACCAGAGCGAATCCACCGGCCGCCGGCGCGGTCCGGCCCAGCACGATCACGCAGCGCGGCCGGGCCACGCTCAGGTAGTGCTCCAGCCGCCCGGGCGGGTAGCGCGGATCGAGCATCAGCAGCCGGCCGCCGACCGCGAACACGCCGAGCATGGCCGCGACCAGTGCCGCGTCACGCTCGGCGTAGACGGCGACCGCCTCTCCCGTACGCACGCCCGCCGCGCGTAATGCCCGCGCCACGCTCAAGACGGCGTGACGTACACCCCGGCGGGTATGCGTTCCGTCCTCGTCGCGGATCGCCACCTCCCCTGGGCTCCGGCGAACGGACCGCATCAGTGTGCGGGCGAGCGCGGATGGCGGGATCGGCTCGTGGTCGAGCGGCTCATCGGGCCGCCGCAGTACGGCGAGCGAGCGCGAGGTGGCCAGCCGATGCCCGCGAACCGGCAGTTCGGGACGCTCCAGGACAGCGCCGAGCAGCGCGACGTACTGGTCGCAGATCTCCTCGGCCACCTCGCGCGAACACACCGCGACGTCGTGCACGAGGTCGATCCGGATGTCGTCGCCGACCTCGGTCACGTAGACGTTGAGATCGAAGATGGCGGGCACCACCGGCGCGTCGATCAGAGCCGTGCGCAGCCCGGTCATGGCGGGCGTGCGGCGATCGGTCCCCAGATGGTTGAACCAGACCCGGAAGAGGGGGCCGCGATGCTCGCTCTGCTCCGCGATGAGGTCGAAGGGGATGTCCAGGGCGGCCATGCCGTCGGCCACCTCGTCACGTACGCGATCCACCACGCTGAGGTAGTCGGGGTCGTCCTCCAGGTCGAGACGGAGCACCGAGGTTTCGACGAAGAACCCGACCAGGTCCTCCATCCCGGCCAGCTCCCGCCTGGACACCGGATAGCCGACGCACACGTCCCGCCTGCCGCACCAGCGGCTGATGATCTCGGCGAAGGCCGCGAGCAGCGTGACGAAGGGGGTGGTGCCGCGACCGCGCGCGACCTCGCGGACCCGTTCGGCCGTGTCGGCGTCCAGCCATCGGGTCCGGCTCTCGCCCACACCTCCCGGTCGATCCGGGGTGGGGCCCTCCAGGGGCAGTGCGTGATCCTCGGCTCCGCGCAGCTTTCGCCGCCACGCTTCGAGCCGCTGGGCTTCCACGGCGGCGGTCGAACGCCACAGCGCGATGTCTCCATAGCCGATCGCCGGGCGCACCATCGGAGCGGCCCGGTGGGAGAGCGCCGCGTCGTAGCACCGGCCGAGCTCTTCCAAGAGGGTGCGCTCAGAGTCCTGGTCCGTGGCGATGTGATGGATGCTCAGGACCAGCCAGTGACGGGCCGGCCCGACAGCGATGAGCTGGGCCCTGAACGGCGGCTCGGCGTCGAGCGCGAAGGGCCGTTCGAGGAATGACCTGACCAGCATCCTGGCGTCGTTCTCATCGGCCGCCTCCTGCCTGGTCAGCTCTGCCGGAGCCGGATCGAGCACCTGGCACATCGGCTCGCCGTCCCGCTCGACGACGATCGTCCGCAGGGGTTCGTGCCTGGCCACGATGTCGCCGAGTGCCGTGGCCAGCGCCGCGTGATCGAGGTCGCCGGCCAGCTCGACCAGGGTCGGCACGACATAGGTCACCTGGCCGGGGTGGAGCTTGCTGATCATCCACAGCCGCCGCTGGCCGGGACTGAGCGGATGCGCGGCCGGGTCGGCACGAGGCGTGATGGCGGGCGCGTGCGCTTGGGCCGTCATCGAGAACTCGACGAAGCCCGCGAACGTCGGGTGCTCATGGAGAGTGGTCGCGGGCACATGCCGGCCGAGCTCACTGCCCACCCGCATCGCCACCCGCACGGCCGTCACCGAGTCGCCGCCGATGGCGAAGAAATGGTCGTCAGGGGCGAAGGCGTCCCGTCCGAAGATCTGGCTCCAGACCCGGGTCACCACGTCCTCGACGCCGCCGCCCCGCGCCACCGTGGGTAGGTCGGCGTGGGCCTCGCGGGTGAGGCGGTTGCGGTCGATCTTGCCGTTCGGGTTGATCGGCAGGTCAGCCCGGCGAACGATCCGCGCCGGGACAGCCTCGGGGACGATGGCGTGACGTACCAGGGCACAGAGCTCGTCAACGGGCGGGTCGGCGTCGGCCGTGACGTACGCGACGAGCTCGCGGCCGCTCGTGGCGATGACGGCGGCGCCGCGCACAGCCGGGTGCGCGGTCAGCACGGACTCGATCTCGCCCAGCGTCACCCGCACGCCGCGTATCTTGACCTGGTCATCGCTGCGGCCCAGGTAAGAGATGCCGCCGTCCGCATCGAGGCGGACCAGGTCTCCGGTACGCAGCGCGGTCCCCGTGCCACCACGCGGGTCGGGGACGAAGCGCTGCGCGGTCAGCTCCGGCTGACCCAGGTAGCCCGTGCTGACGCACTCTCCCGCCAGCCACAGCTCCCCGACGCCCGCGGTCACGGGACGCCCGTCGGCCAGCACGAGGATCTCGGTGCCGGGATGCGGGCGGCCCAAGGGCATCGGCTGATCGGGCGCCGCGTCCGGGGGCGGCGGTCCGAAGTGCGCGAGGTTGTCGATGGTGCTTTCGGCCAGGCCGTACGTGTTGACGATGACGGCGTTGGGCACGAGCGGGACCAGCCGGTGATACGCCTCCACCCGCCACGGCTCCCCGCCGACGGCCAGCGTCTCCAGGGTGGTCAACCGGCGGCCGCTCAGGTGCAGATACTCGGTCAGCAGGCTCAGCAGGGAAGGGGTGAATTCGGCGAAGGTGACGCGGTGCGCCTGGATGAAGTCGGCGAGCGCGGGCGGGTCCAGCCGGACCGCCGAGGGGCAGATGATCAGCTCGCCGCCGGACAGCAGGCACCGCGCCAGGTCCTGAATGAAGACGTCGAAGCCGAACCCGGCATACTGCAGATGCCGCCCGGGACGCTCACGAAGGCGGTAGCTGTCCAGCCATCCGTCGGCGGCGATGGCGATGCTGCGGTGGCTGACGCCGACGGCTTTGGGATGGTGTGTCGACCCGGAGGTATGGTTCACGAAGGCGAGATCACCCTGCTCCGGAGTCTTCCTAGAGGTCGTTTCCGAGAGCGGCGTTCCTGAAAGCCGCGTTCCCGGAGGCCGCGTTCCCGAGAGCGCGGCGAGCTCACCGAAAGTGAGGACGCGGCGGTCGACGTGGTTACGGTGCTCCTCCGTGACCAGCACCGCGGCGCCTGCCGCCGCCATCATGCGGTTGACCTGGGCATCCGGATAGACCGGATCCATGGCCAGCACCGCGCCCCCCGCCTTGAGCACCGCGAGCACCAGGACGACCGCGTCGGCCGTGCGCTCCATCAGCAGCCCCACGACGATCCCCGGACCGACGCCGGCGCCGGTGAGCGCGTCGGCGAGCCGCTCCGCCGCGTCGTCGAGCTCCCCGTAGGTGAGGCTCCGCGTGTGGTCTGTCACCGCCACGCCGTCTCGCTCGGCCCGCGCCACCCGCGCGAAGACCTCATGGATGTACGGCGGGCGCCACCCGTCCCGCTCCATGATCAGCGCCCGCCCGGCGCGGAAGCCAAGACCGAGGCGATCTCCCGCATCGGCGTCGTGGACCAGTCGTGACCCGCCAGCACGGCCAGAGCGTCGCCCCACCGGCTGAGCAGCCGCTCGGTCTCCCGGGTTCCGGCTCGCCCGCGGGTGCTCGTCGCGCCGAGCCGCAGCAGCGGCCGGACGCCGTCCGCCCGGGGCGGCGGATCCTCCACCATGAACAGATCCACATCCGCGCCGGTCGGGCAGATCGACACCGCGGCGCGGGCCGCCTCGGCCGCGCCCAGCTTCATCGCGACCTGACCGCCACCGCTCAGCTGCGCGGGAAGGTACAGCAAGGCGAACGACAGTCCCGCGTCCCCTGACTGAGGGTGCAGGGCGGATGCCAGGCGCTCGCCGGGCACGCGCTGGTCGCGCAGCGCGGCGAAGATCTCGCCACGGATCGCCGTCAGGTGGTCGAGAACCGTCCCCCGCTGAGGTGGCAGCACGAGCAGGGCGTCGTTGGACAGCCAGCCCACGACGTTCGCCTCGGCCTCGGTCTCGCGGGCCGCGAACATCGTGGTCAACGCCAGCGAGTGCGTGACATGCCCGACCGCGCCGAGTGCGAGGGCGGCGGCGCCGACGGCCAGCAGCGAGCCCTTCGCCTGCCGTACCCGCCGGCGAAGCTCCAGGGTCGTCTCGTCGTCGATCTCGAGCAGCCGCTCGACGAGTTCGTCCGGATCGCCGTCGTCGGGGCGACCCGAGACCGGCCATGCCCGATGGGCGCCCGTCACGGCCCGCCGTCGCCGTCCGACCGCCGCCAGCCCGTCGGGGCCGTCCAGCCACTCCTGGCGTCCGCGCCAGACCTCCGGGTAGGCGTCGGATGCCTGGTCGAGGTCGGCCGCGAGGAGGTCCTCCACCAGCAGGTTGGCCGACCAGGCATCACACACCAGCTGATCGGCGCTCACCACGAGCAGGTGCCGGTCGGCCTCGGCCGTGAAGAGGGCGGCGCGGACCAGGGGCGACGCGCCTGCCGGAAACGGCCGGGTCGCCTCCTGGCGGGCCAGCTCGTACGCGAGCGCCCATCGAGCCTCCCGGCCGGCACCGTCGACCCGATGGCGGGTGAAGGCCGACGTCCCGCCGTCCAGCACCCGATGACCGGTGGCCGAGCCGAACACGCTGCGCAGGGCGGGCCTGCGCGCGACGAGCCGGGCGAGCCGCGCGCGCAGCAGATCCTCGTCGGCGGGTCCGCTGATCTCGATGGCCGCGGTCAGACAGGAACCCTCGCCCGACATCCGGGTCCGCTGCGCGTCGCTGTTCGGGAGCGTCGCCCCTTCAGATGGCTCGCTCACGCGGCTCATCCCCTCTGTCATGTTGTGGCATCGTTCAGAACTGGGTAAGGGTTCCGGCGGTCGTGACCTGCCGCTCGGCGCGGACGAACGCCCACCGCCCCACCAGCAGGAACGCCGTCGACGTGACGGCCAGGCCCACCACCTCGTACGGCAGCGGCAGGAGCGGCGTGGTGCCCAGCGACAGATGCCGGATGATGTCCAGACCCCACGTCGTCGGCAGCACATACGTGAGCGGCCGGACCAGCGGTGGCAGGACCGTCAGCGGAAAGGTGATCCCGGAGAACACCGAGGCGAGTGTCGTGAGGGGGTCGACGAGCGAGTCGGGCCGGCGCAGCCTCAGGGTGGCGGCCCCCGTCAGGTACCCGAAACCGCAGTTGCCCAGCAGCATGACGAGGACCACGGGAACGCTGAGCAGCACCCCCGTCAGCCGGTATGAGGCGCCCAGGAAGCCGATCGCGAAGGCGAGCAGCAAACCGCTGGCGACCAGCGTGAACAGCGTGCCGGTCAGCACCGCCCCGACGACGAAGGACTCGCGCGGGACGGGGGTGGCGAAAGAGTGCTCCAGGACACCGGTGTCGCGGTCGGACTTCAGGGTGCCGGAAACCCCCCAGACGGCACCCACCAGGAGCGAGGCGACCAGCAGGCCGAGGCCGAGCCAGCCGGCCAGGTCGTCGGTGCCGGCCATGGTGGCCAGACCCACCGCCGAGCCGTTGACCAGGAAGGCCGAGCCGAGCAGCAGCGCCGGCAGCGCCATCTCGTACAAGGGCGTGAGCAGCACCAGGTTGATCATGCTCAGCGGATAGCGGCGCTGCACCTGGAACTCTCGCCGCACGATCGCCGTGACAACCAGCATCAATACTGCCCCAATCGTCCGGTCCGGTGGGCGCTGCGCAGCGCCCAGCTCAGGGAGATCGTGGCCAGCACGCTCATGGCGACTCCGACACCCAGCAGGTAGACCAGCCGAGTTCCGGTCCCGGCGGCCCAGGCCGGTCGCAGCACCTGCTCACGGAGCACCTCAAGGATCTGCGTCGGCGGCAGAGCCCGGCTGATCGGCTGGATCCAGTCAGGGAGCACCGCGATCGGGTAGGTGACGCCGCACACCAGTCCCAGAGCGCCACGTACGGCCTCGACGACGCCCTCGGCGTCCCGGAAGCGCAGGGTGATGACCGACATGAGGGCTCCGAGGGCGAACAGCGCCGGAATGGAGGCGAGCACGACCACCAGACCCGCCAGGAGCTGCTGCGGGCCGATCGGAACGCCGAAGGCGAACCGCAGCATCAGACCGACGACGGTGAAGAGCAGGCCGGCCGGAATCAGCTGTGCGGTGGCCGGCCCGAAAAGGATCGTGAAGCGCGAGACCGGGCTCAGATAGACCATCTCGAGCGAGCCCTGCATGCGCTCGGTCCGCAGCGCGCTGCCCGGCCCCCACATCATCTGGGAGATCCACAGGTAGATCGCCCATCCGAGGTAGATGAACCCCGCTATCTGCGTGGTCCCCGAGCGGCTCGCGAAGACGTCCAGCGCCTGCCGGCTGGCGCCGGAGTAGCCGACGGCCTGCGCGTAGTAGCCGGCCGGGACGACGACCGCCGCGCCGGCCAGGGTGACGAGGTTGCTCTTGTAGCGAGCCATCACCTGCCACTCCTTGCGTACGGCCGCGCGGAAGGCGGCCGACTCAGCGCCGAGCCGGGTCATCGTCCGAGGCCGATCCGGTCACCGCGAGAAAGACGTTCTTGAGACTCACCGGCTCGCTCTCGATTCTCAGGACCGCGGTCTGGTGCCGGCTGGACGCCGCGATGATCCAGGGGACCAGGTCATCGGGGTACTGGCTCAGCAGGGTGAGCACCACGGCTTCACCGTCGCGATCGATCGTGATCCGCGCGACCCTGGACAACTCGCCGACGAACGCCCGCAGCACGCCGTCGCCGGGGTGACGCAGCCGGGCGTGGATGACCTGGGCCGCGCCGATCGACTGCTTCAGCTCGGCGGGGGTGCCCTCGGCGACCAGGCGGCCGCTCTCGATGATGCCCACCCGGTCGGAGAGCGCGTCGGCCTCGGCCATGTCGTGCGTGGTCAGGATGATGGTCTGGCCGGCCCGCCGCAGCTCGCGTACGTGCTCGTGAAGGTTCTCCGCGGAGTGCACGTCGAGGCCGCTGGTCGGCTCGTCGAGCAGGATCACCGCGGGCCGGTTGAGCAGCGCCCGGGCGATCACCAGGCGCTGCCGCATGCCGGTGGAGTACTGCTCCACGTGATCGTCGGCCCGGTCGCTCAGGTTCATTTCGTCGAGCACCTGCTGGATACGGGCCCGGGACCGGCGGCGCGAGCGGCCGTGCAGGGCGGCGAAATACTCCAGGTTCTGGCGCGCGGTGAGCTTCCAGTAGACGCTGCGTTCCCCGCCAAGCGCCACGCCGAGCAGTTTGCGCACGTCCCGCTGCCGATCCCGCGTGTCGTGGCCGCACACGCTGATCCGGCCCGCGGTCGGCGTCATCAACGTAGCGATCATGCGGATGATGGTGGACTTGCCGGCCCCGTTACGGCCGAGCAGCCCGAACACCTTTCCTGGCGGCACCCGCAGGTGAACCCCGTCGACGGCCGCCACGGGCTCCCCATCGGCGCTCTTGCGACCGGGATAGATCTTGGTCAGGCCCACCAGCTCCACCGCGGGAGCGACGCTCGATGTTCGGCTCGGCGCGCTGACCCCGGTGGGCGGGCTGGTGTAGTCAGCCCAGGGCATCGCGGATCACCCCGATCAGCATTTCCTCCGACCGTGGGGTCAGGAAGTGCCCTCCAGGCAGCGGGTGATGGGAGAAAGGGCCGGTGGTGATGTCCCGCCAGCGCGGTAACACCGCGGGCGGGACGGTGCCGTCGTCGACGCCGCCCACCGCGGTGACCGGGCAGGCCAGCCATGGCTCCGCCGGCCAGCTCGCCGTCTCGATCAGGCGCAGGTCACCGCGCGTGATGTCGAGCGCCATCTCGATCATCTCGGGAAAGGCGGACAGCTCCTCAGGCAGGCCCCCGTACGACCTGAGCTTGTGCAGCAGACGCTCGCGCGGCAGGAGATGGATCGGCGAGTCCGGATCCGGACGACTCGGTGGCCGGGACGCCCCGACGAAGACGTGGGCCGGTGCCTGCGACCTCGACGCGATCATCCGCAGCGCGAACGCGCAGGCTACGTAGGCGCCGGCGCTGTGACCGTAGACAGCGTAAGGACGCCCGTCGAGCTCGGCGCCGACGACGTCGGCGAGCGTGGCGGTCAGCGCCGCCAGATCGCTCTCCAGCGGCTCCAGGAATCGGCTCTCCCTGCCGGGCAGCTGAATCGGCCAGACATCTATCCCGGCCTTTCCCAGCGGTCCGGGCCACTGCCGGTAGGTGGACGCCCCACCGCCGGCGTGATGGAAGCACAGCAGGATCAGGTTCGCGGTGTCCGCGCGCTTGGCGAACCGCACCCAGGGCGCGAGTGGATCTTCGATCGCCGCGGGCCGGGTCACGACCGCGCCTCCGCGGCCTTCTGCTCGAGAATGTGCTCGGCGAGCCCGGACACGGTCGGGTAGGCGAAGAGGCTGGCGATCGGCAGCGTGATCGACAGCCCGTCGCGGATGCGGGTCGACAGCTGCACGGCGACCAGCGAGTTCCCGCCCAGGTCGAAGAAGTCGTCGTCGAGACCGATCTGGCTCATCCCGAGCGTTCCCGCCCAGTAGCCGGCCAGGACCCGTTGCAGCTCGGTCTGCGGTGCCACATACGGTGTGTCGATCAGGCGTTCCTGCGTGGGCGGCCCCTTCGACAGCCGGGCGTCGCCGAGCTGCTCCTCCAGTACGTCGAGGGTGAGCGACTCGGTTCTGCGCAGGCTCCGGTGCAGGCCCTCCGGGCAGATGACCAGGTGCGGGGCCGGGCGCCAGCGCTGGATGCGGCGCAGCACCTCCAGACCGAGCTCCGCGGTGATGCCGGCCGCGGACATGGACTCCGGGTAGCCGCCGTCATGGCTGACCGGCGCGTCGTCCTCGCCGCTGAATTGGGCACGTACGCGGGCCGGGTCGACCAGGCGTTCGGTGTAGCCGAAGATTTCGGCGATGGCCCGGCCGTCGTCGTGCAGCAGCGTGATGTCAAAGGCGTCGATCTCGGCGCCGTCCTCGGACAGATGCCGGATATGGGCCCAGAACACCGGTGGAAGGGGTTCGTGCACGATGATGCGGTCATATCCCAGCGGGAGATGGGTGTCGCCCCGGGCGACCCGCAGCGCGTCGTACTTGGCGTTGCCGATGGCCGTGTCGAGAAGGGCGGGATGGATCCGGAACTGGCCGCACTCGGGCCAGAACTCCTCGCCGAGCTCGATGCGCGAGAGCTCCTCGCGGTTGCCGACGGTGATGCTCTTGACGTTGCCCGTCCAGCGCGCCCCCAGCTGGATCAGCCGGCCGGGCGCGGCGAGTTCGTGCTCCCCGACCTGGAAGGCGGAGCACCGATCGGCGATGGCCGCGAGGTCGTAGGTGGGCACCTTCTGGTCGTCGAGGGGCACGATCCGGCCGTGCATGCGCTCGGTCCACGCGCGCGGCTCGGGACCGACCGCCGCGGCCGACACCGTCACGGCGTGACCGTCGCCGTCGGGCCGCAGGGTGATCCGCACTTCGGTCGGCCGGCTCACGCCGATCGGGCTGAGGAAGATGACATCGGTGATCGCGGCCGGCCCGGTGACCGCCTCGGCGTAGGCGCCGTCGATCATCTCCAGCAAGGCCGCGCCCACCAGCACCTCCTGACCGCCGACCCGGTGCTCGCTGGTGACCCAGTGCTTGCCCGGCTCCCACACGGTGGCGAAGACGATGTCGTCGCCGCCGACGGTCTGCCGGTCGAGCAAGGGGTGCCTGGCCGCTTCGAACCGGACGCCGGTCTGCAACGCCCTGAACGCCGCGGGGGCGGCGTGGTCGGTGTCGGTGGCCATGCCGAACTCGCTCCACCTGTCCCAGCCGACCGAGTGGACGGGCAGGTCCCGCTGGACCGCCCAGCGGGCGAAAGCGTCCTCCACGTTGTTGGCCGCGCAGTAGTCGACCTGGCCGAAGGTGGCACCGACAGCGGTGATGGACGAGAAGAGGATCATGAACTCGACCTCGGCGCCGAGCAGGCGGTGCAGGGCGATGGTGCCCGCCACCTTCGGCGCGAGCACACCGGCCGCGTCCTGGTCCGTACGGACCGCCATCATGCCGCCGCCGGCGACTCCCGCTGAGTGATAGACGCCGTCGATCCGCCCGCATCGGCTCCGGACGTCGGCGAGGACCGCCGCGAGAGCTTGCTCGTCGGCGACGTCGCAGCGCACCGGCACCACTGTCGAGCCCCGCTCCTCGATCGCGAGCAGCCGGGACAGCTTGTGCCGTACGGGCTCGGCCGTGTCGTCCGCCGTGACCAGAGCGTCCCAGTCGGCACGGGGCGGCAGCGCGGAGCGGCCCATCAACACGAGGGTCACGGGTGCCGTCTTGGCCAGATCCTCCGCGACGGCGAGCCCGATGCCGCCCAGGCCGCCGGTGATCAGATAGGTGCCGCCGGGGCGGACGGCCGGGTCGGGCTGGTCCAGCTCGTCGAGGTCGATGCTCCGGAAGGCCAGGCACCAGCGTTTACGGCCGCGCCAGGCGATCTGGCGGTGTTCGGAAGGGCTGGCGAACTCGGCGACGAGCTGCCGGGCGACCGTGTCGGGAGCCAGGCTGGTGGGCATGGCCAGGTCGATGGCGCGCACCTGGGCGCGGGGTATCTCGCGGGGCATCAGCAGGACCGGGCCGAGCAGCGCCGCCTTGACGGGCTCCAGCCGCTCGGTGCCGGCCACCTCCTGGAGGTTGCTCGACACGACGTGCACGCGGATGTCGTCCTCCCTGGCCTCCCCGGCGAGGAACTGTCCGAGGTGGAGGAGGCTGTAGAAGGCGTCGTCGAGGGTCCGCTCCACCACGTCGGCGGCGAGCGCGTCGGGCGCCGGGTCGGTGAGCGCCCAGGCGTGCACGATGTCGGCCGGCGGCTCGTCCGCCAGGGCGTCCATGAGCCGGCCGAGGTCGTCGGCGCTGCCGGGACGCATGGTGAACCGGTCGTCTCCCAGGGCGGCGAAGTCTGTGCCGGGTCTTACCAGGGTGACTCTCGTGCGGGGTTCGAGCTCCCGTACGAGCGCGTCCACGACGGGATGGTCGGCGCCGAGCACGAGCCAGTGCCCACCGGAGACGGGCGGCGCCGGGACCGGCAGCGGGTCCTCTCTCCAGTGCGGGACATAGGCGCACTTCTCCGCCGGGAGCGGCCCTTCCATCTCGATGGGGGCGTCGTCGGCCGTCGAGGCGGGCGGATCGGGCTCCACCCAATACCGCCGGCGTTCGAAAGGGTAGGTCGGCAGCGGCACGCGGGCGCGGCGTCCGGACCAGGCGGTCCAGTCGAGGTCGACACCGTTGACCCACAGGGTGCCGAGCGCCTCCGCCAGGATCGCGCCCTCCTCGGCGGTTCGCCGCGGATGTCCCATCGTCGTCACGATCGGCACGACGCGGTGCCCCACGCACTGCCGGGCCAGCTTCGACAGCGTGTCGCCGGGACCGACCTCGGCGAGCACGACGTCCTCGTCGGCCGTCAACGTGGCGACGCAGTCGGCGAAGCGGACCGGCGCCCGCAGATGCGCCGCCCAGTACGCCGGGTCCGTGGCCTGTTCATCGGTGATCCACGTGCCGCTGACGTTGGACACGAACGGGATCGCCGGCGCGGCAAGAGGGACGGCGGCCACGGCGGCGGTGAAGTCGGCCAGGCACGGCTCCATCAGCACCGAGTGGAAGGCGTGCGAGGTGTGCAGGCGGGTGGCGGCCAGACCGTTCGCCGCGAACACCTCGGCGGCCTCGTCCAGGCGCTCCGGCGGACCGGCCACCACGGTGGACAGTGGCCCGTTGACCGCCGCGATCTCGACCCCGCCGGGCATCAGGCCCGCGATGTGCGGCTCCGAGCCGGCCACCGCGAGCATCGCGCCGGGAGCCATCGCGTACATCAACCGGCCGCGCGCGGCGACCACGGCCAGCACGTCGGGCAGGCTGAAGACCCCGGCGAGATGCGCCGCGACATACTCGCCGATCGAGTGCCCGATCATCGCGGCCGGCGACAGGCCCGCCGACATCAGCAGCCGGGCCTGCGCGTACTCGACGCAGAACAGCGCCGGCTGGCTGTAGCGGGTCTGGCCGAGCAGTTCACCGGCCTCAGCGGCGTCCGTGTACAGCAGGTCGCGCAGGTCGAGACCGTCGAGGTGGTCGCGCAGGAGCTCCGCGCACTCGTCCAGTGCCTCGCGGAACACCGGCTCGGTCAGATATAGGTCGCGGCCCATGTTCACGTGCTGGGTGCCCTGGCCGGGGAACATCATCGCCGGCCGGATGCGTCTGAGGGCGCCGGGCGAGGTGATCTGCCTTCTGGGGTCGGTCGCGCTCAAGGCCGCGACGGCCTCTCCGATGCTCGACGCGACAACGGCCCGCCGGTACGGCAGCGCCGCCCGGCCCACTTGCAGGGTGTAGGCGACATCGGCCAGCTCGGGCAGCTCGGCCGGTTCGCTCTCGGCGAGGGCCGCGCCGAGCCGGCGGCCGGCGCTCTCCGCCGCGGTCGCGGTCTTCCCCGAGAGGGGCAGGACATGGTGCCGGCGCGGTGGCGGGGGCAGCGGATCCGATGGGGGCGCCTCTTCGACGATGACGTGCGCGTTGGTACCGCCGATGCCGAAGGAGCTGACCCCCGCACGGCGCGGCGTGCTCCCCTCAGGCCAGGGGACGATCTCGGTGGGCACGTAGAAGGGACTGGTGTCCAGGTCGAGGCTGGGGTTCGGGACCGAGAAGTTGATGTTCGGCGGGATCTCCCGGTGGTGCAGCGCCAGTACGGCCTTGATGAGCCCCGCGACTCCGGCCGCCGGACCGAGGTGCCCGATATTGGCCTTGACCGAGCCGATCGGGCACTCGCCCACCCGGGTGTCCCCGGCCGCGCGGTAGGCCCGGGTCAGCCCGGCGACCTCGATCGGATCGCCGACCAGCGTGCCCGTCGCGTGGGCCTCCACGAAGCCGATGCTCTGCGGGGTGACCTCCGCCACCGCGAGCGCCTCGACGATGAGTTGCGCCTGACCCTCGACTCCCGGCGCGGTGAAGCCCACCCGGTCGCCGCCGTCGTTGTTGACCGCCGATCCCCTGATCACCGCGTAAATGTGGTCACCCGCGGCGCGCGCGTCATCGAGCCGTTTGAGTGCCACGACACCGACACCGGTGCCGAACAGCGTCCCGGAGGCGTCGGTGTCGAAGGGCCGGATATGGCCGGTCCGCGAGTAGATTCCGCCCTCGACCCAGGTGTATCCCTCGCGGTAGGGCAGCTCGACCTCGACCGCCCCGGCCAGCGCGTAGTCGCATTCGCCGGAGCGGAGCGCCTGGCCGGCGAGGTGCACGGCGACGAGCGCGGTGGAACAGGCGGTCTGCACGTTGATGCTCGGGCCGCGGAAGCCCAGCCGGTAGGAGACGGTCGTGGCCAGGTAGTCGGGGCTGTTGCTGACCTCGATGGTCATACCGCCGACGGCGGCCTTGATCTCCGCGTTGCGGGCGACGTTCCGCTCGCCGTAGAAGTTGTTGGCCATGCCGCCGAACACGCCGACGAGCCCGCCGATCGCGCTCACGTCATATCCGCTGTCCTCGACGGCGGCGTAGCAGCTCTCCAGGAACAACCGGCCCTGCGGGTCGCGTACCTCGGCCTCACGTGGCGTGTAGCCGAAGAAGCGGGCGTCGAACCCCTCCATGTCGTCGATCAGCGCGGCGGCATTCACATAATGGGGGTGTTTGAAGGCTCGGGGTTCGACGCCGGCCGCGGCGAGTTCCGCCTCGCTGAGGCGGCTGATGGTCTCCACTCCGCCGGCCAGATTCCGCCAATACTCGTCGGGGGTGGTGGCGCCGGGAAATCGACAGGCCATTCCGACGATCGCGATGTGGTCGTCGCGCAGTTGGTCCGCCATCAGCCCTCCGCACATCGTTTGAGATAACGCGGCCAACGGTAGCCATGGGCGTGAGATCGGCCAATGTCATATTTATGGGACCGGGGGCGTCGCTTTTAACAGGGCCACTTCTCTCGACGGGAATTGCGTCAGCTAAATCGGACGTGTCCATCGCCTGCGGCTGTTCAGTATCTTCCTGACCTCATAAGCATTGCGCGACCGATGGGAAGGACCTCTGCGGTGAGCGTGGACCAGGCGGCGGGAAATCGAATCGCAATCATCGGCATGGCCGGCCGCTTTCCCGGCGCCGCCGACGTCGAGCAGCTCTGGGGCAATCTGGTCGGCGGTGTGGAGTCCCTCACCGAACTCACCGACGAGCAGTTGCGGGCGAACGGCGCGCCGCGCGCCCAGATGAACGACCCGAACTACGTCCGGCTGCGGCCGATGCTCGCGGACATGGAGTATTTCGACGCCAAGTACTTCGGCTACAGCACCCGTGAGGCCGAGGTCGTCGACCCGCAGCAACGGATCTTCCTCGAGGTCTGCCACACCGCCCTGCAGCAGGCCGGCTACGATCCCGCCCGCTACCAGGGCAGCATCGGCGTGTACGGTGGAAGCGGGCCCAACCGCTACAACTACGAGAACATCTACTCCAACGCCAAGGTCCGCCGCGCCGTCGGCGACATGGCGGTCGAGATCAACAACAACCAGGACTACCTCGCGGCTCGCGTCGCCTACGCGCTCGGCCTCACCGGCCCCGCCGTGTCGATCGCCACGGCCTGCTCGACGTCGCTGGTCGCCGTCCACCTCGCCTATCGAGCCCTGGCCACCGGCGAGTGTGCCATGGCCATAGCCGGCGGCGTGAACGTGATGCTCCCCTACTACCGCGGACAGCGCTGGGCCGAGAACAGCATCTACACGCGGGACGGCCACGTCCGGGCGTTCGACGCGGCCGCCAGCGGCACCAACTTCGGCCACGGCGCGGGCGCCGTCGTGCTCAAGCGGTACGAGGACGCGGTCAAGGACGGCGACCACATCCTGGCCGTCATCATCGGCTCGGCGGTGAACAACGACGGGGCCAGGCCCACCTTCACCGCCCCCGCGCAGGACGGTCAGCAGGCCGTCATCTCCGAGGCGCTCGAGGTGGCGGGGGTGCACCCGGACAGCATCGGCTACGTCGAGGCGCACGGGACCGCCACCGCGGTGGGCGATCCCATCGAGGTCTCCGCTCTCTCCGCCGCCTACCGGGCGGCGGGCGCGACCGGCAGCCAGGTGTGCCCCATCGGGTCGATCAAGACCAATGTCGGCCATCTCGGTCCGGCGGCGGGTGTCGCCGGCCTGATCAAGGCCGTGCTCGCCATGAGGAACACCCTGATCCCCGCGTCGCTGAACTTCACCACTCCCAACCCGAAGATCCCTTTCGAGGAGACGCCCTTCTACGTCAACCGGGAGCTCTCCCCATGGGCCGAGGGAGAGACGCCCAGACGGGCGGGCGTCAGCTCCTTCGGAATCGGCGGTACCAACGCGCACGTCATCATCGAGGAAGCGCCCGAGGTCCCGCCGGGCCCGTCCAGCCGGCCCTGGCGGGTCCTGCCCCTTTCGGCCAAGACCGAGACCTCCCTGGCCACCATGCGGGCGCAGCTCGCCGAGCACCTGCGGACCCACCCCGAGCTGCCGGTCGAGGACGTCTCCCACACACTCACCGTGGGCCGGCCGGCGCTCGAACACCGGAGCTTCGTGGTCGCCAGGGACGGCGCGGAGGCCGCCGCCGAGTTGGAGGGCGCCGGGCCGGTCGGAGCCGCCCGCACCGGCGCCCCTACGCCGGTGGCGCTCATGTTCCCCGGTCAGGGCACGCAGCATGTGGACATGGCCGCCGAGCTGTACGCCACCGAACCGCTCTTCGCCGCGACCGTCGACCACTGCGCGACGCTCCTGCGACCGCACCTCGGCTGCGACATTCGCGACGTCATCTTCAGCGCGCGCGGTGCGGGCGATCACGAGCGGATGGCGGAGAGCCTGCGGGCCACCCGCCTGGCCCAGCCCGCGCTGTTCGTCATCGAGTACGCCCTGGCCACCCTCTGGCTGTCCAGGGGACTGCGGCCGACTGCGATGGTGGGCCACAGCATCGGCGAATACGTCGCCGCGTGCCTGGCCGAGGTGTTCACCCTCCCGGAGGCCCTCGAACTGGTGGCGATCCGCGGCGCGCTCGTCCAGTCGATGCCACCCGGCGACATGCTCGCGGTCCCCATGCGCGAAGCCGATCTCGCCCCGCTGCTCACCGACAGCTTGAGCCTGGCCGCGGTGAACAGCCCCTCGACCAGCGTGGTGGCCGGTCCGGCCGATGAGGTGGAGCTGCTCCTCGGCTGGCTCGACGCGCGCGGGGTGACGAGCCGGCGCCTGCGCACCTCGCACGCCTTCCACTCGGCGATGATGGACCCCGCCATGGAGCCCCTGCGTGCGGCCGTGGCCAGGATCGGTCCCAAGAAGCCGACCCGGGCGTTCGTGTCCACTCTCACCGGCACGTGGATCACCCCGGAGCAGGCCACCGATCCCGGCTACTGGGCCGACCAGTTGCGCGGCACCGTACGCTTCGCGCAGGCCTGCCAGGTCATCGGCGAATCCGGGGCGATCCTGCTCGAGGTGGGGCCGGCGCAGACGCTCACCACGCTCGCCCGGCAGACGCTGGGCAAGGCGGCCACGGTCGTGCCGTCCCTGAGCCGCGCCGGGTCGGCTGAATCCGATCTGCGGTGGCTCGCCGTGGCGGCCGGAACCCTCTGGACGCACGGCGCGGAAATCGACTGGACCATCGTCCAGGATCCGCGCGGGCGGCGGCGCGTTCCGCTGCCCGCCTATCCCTTCGAACGGCAGAGATTCTGGGTGGAGCCGGACGACCTGCACGAGGATGCGGCGCTGGAGGAGGAGTCCCAGGCACTGGCCATCGAGGACGCGACATTCGTCCCTGTATGGCGTCCCCGCCGGCGAGGCGCGGCGGCCGGGATCACTGGCTCCTGGCTGGTCTTCACCACCGGCGATGAGCTGGTGGAGTCCCTGGCCGACCAGCTCGCCGCGCGTGGCGCCTCGGTCGTCCGGGTCGGGCTCGGCGACGGCTTCGCCGACCTCGGTGACGGACGCTACGAGGTGAGCCCCGCCAGCAGAGCCGACTACCGGGCGCTGCTGGCGGCGCTGGACGAGGCGGCATGGCGGCCTACGAGCGTCCTGCACGGGTGGACGGCGATGCCCGGCCAGTCCGACGTCGACGCGGTCAAGGACGCCGGGTTCTACAGCCTGCTCTTCCTCACCCAGTCCCTTGAGGAGGCCTGGCCCGATCACCGGGTCGGGATCAGGGTGCTGACCAGCGAATGCTGCAACGTCTCCGGCGCGGACCCCGTCGAGCCGGTCAAGGCCCTGCTGATCGGGCCGTGCCGCGTCGTGCCGACCGAGTCATCGACTCTGTCCTGCCAGCTGATCGACGTGTCGGCGAGCAGCGCGGAGCACCTGCTGGCCGAGCTGGCCGCCCCGATCGAGGACGACACGGTCGCCTACCGGGCCGGGCGGCGCTGGGTGCAGGAGTACGACCAGGTCTCCCTCCCTTCCAGAACCGAGCTTCCCTGGGTGTTGCGCCGCCGCGGCGTCTACCTGATCACCGGTGGCACCGGCGGCATCGCCCTGGAGGTCGCCAAGGAGCTGGCCCGTACGGTGGCCGCCCGGCTCGTGCTGGTGAACCGCACGCCGATGCCACCACGCGACCAGTGGGACGAGCGGCTGTCCGCCGCCGACGACGACCAGCTGAGCGCCCGGATCCTCGGCGTGCGGCAGGTGGAGGAGCTGGGCGGGGAGGTCCTCGTCGCCGCCGCCGACGTCGCGGACGAGGCGGCCATGCGCGAGGTGCTGCTGGCGGCACGGGAGCGGTTCGGCCGGATCGACGGGGTCTTCCACGCGGCCGGGGTGGCCGGTGGCGGCCTGGCGGCGATGCGCTCAAGGGAGAACGCCGACTTGGTCCTCGCGCCGAAGGTGGACGGCACCCTGGTGCTCGATCGGCTGCTCGGCCAGGAGGTCGACCTGTTCGTGATGTTCTCCTCGATCGTCGCGGTCACCGGTGACTACGGCATGGTGGACTACTGCTCGGCCAACGCGTTCATGGACGCCTTCGCCCAGGCCCGTGCCGCCGGCCGCCGCCAGACGGTCTCCGTCAACTGGTGCGGCTGGACCGAGGTGGGCATGCTCGAGAAGACTCTGGCCAGCGCCCCCAGCGGCTTCCGCGATCTGGAGCGGGGCATCGGCTACTCCACGGCGGGACATCCGCTGCTCGGCCGGCGGGTGCTCGGGACCGGCGACGACATCGTGTTCTCGGCCCGGATAGACGGAGACTTCCACTGGGTGCTGACCGACCACCAGATGGCCGGCCGGCCCGTCTTCCCCGGCACCGCGTACGCGGAGATCGTCTGCGCCGCCTACCGCGAGGCCGTACAGGACGGTCCCGTCGAGATCCGCGACCTGTTCTTCACCCGCCCGCTGGCCATCGACGGCCCCCGTGAGCTGCGCGTCACCGGGCGACGCAACTCCTCGAAGGTCTTCGAGTTCACCGTGTCCTCGCGGCCCTGCGACCAGGGTGACGCGCCATGGGAGCAGCACGCCCTCGCCTACGCCTCGGCGGGCGCCGAAGCCGGCCCGGACCGGCACGATGTGGCCGCCATCTCGGCCCGCTGCGACCTCGTGACCTGGGACCCGGATCTCGACTCGCCCTTGTCCCCGGTCGTGTTCGGTCCGCACTGGCGGGTGGTGGACTCGGTGCGGAGCGGGCACGGGGAGCACCTGGTCTCGCTCACCCTCCCGGAGGAGCTGACGGCGGACGTCGGCGCCTTCTGCGTGCATCCGTCGTTGCTCGACGGCGCGACCTCGCTCGGTCTGTTCCTGCCGGAGCTGGCGGCCGCGGGCCGCACCTTCCTGCCGCTGGCCTACGACCGGCTGAGCGTGCACGCGCCGCTGCCGCCGCGGGTGTTCAGCCACGTCCGCGAGGTGGGGGCCAGGGGCGCCGAACGGGACGTGGCCTCGTACGACATCACGATCCTGGACGAGGGTGGCGCCGAGCTGGTGACCATCTCCGGCTTCTCCGTCCGCTACCTCGACACCGCGGCCGCGCGGCAGGACCGGCCGGCCGCGGGCGGCGCCATCACCACCGGCGGCTCGGCGAGTGGCGGATCCGACCAGATACTCGAAACGCTGATCACGCCGGGTCAGGGCGTCGACCTCATGTGGCGGGTCCTCAGCGGTCCCGCCGAACCGCAGTACGTGGTCACCCGGGAGCGCCCGACGGACCGGGCCCGGCGCATCGCGCGGATCGCCGCCGGTATCGCGGAGGCGGCCGGCGGCCAGCTGGCCGGGACGGCGGTCCGCGACCCGCGTATCCCGCTGGTCTCGCCCGGGACGGCGACCAAGACGGAAGAGCAGCTGATCGAGCTCTGGCAGGACGCCTTCGGCCTCAGCCGGCTCGGGCTGGACGAGGACTTCTTCGACCTCGGCGGCAACTCGCTGGTCTCGGTGCAACTGGCGGTCCGGATCCGCGAGCGCTTCGGCATCAACCTGTCAGGGATCGTGATCCTCGAATATCCGACGGTCAGGGAGCTCGCCGTCCAGGTCGACGAGGCCCTGGCCGACCGTTGATGGAGGACAGCACCATGGCGGCGCCGGGATCCGAGTCCGTCCTGACGACCCTGTACGCGCACGCGCTGCGCTGGGGCGAGCTGTCGACCGACGACGACCTGGTGTCCGGAGAGCTGGGGTTACCGGCGACGGCCGTCACGGCGGCCGTCGCCGAGCTGAAGCGGCTGCACCTGCTCCGCCTCCGGTCCGGACCCGGGCACGCCAAGCTGGTTCCCGTCGATCCCGAAGTGGCGACGGCGACCCTGGTCTCCCCGATCGACGAGGAGGTGCACCGGCGGCGGCTGGCCATCAGCCAGATCCACGACCAGCTCGACATGTTCAGAGGGCATTACGCCGAGCACCAACGCAGCAGGTCCGATCACCCCGCCCTGGAGGAACTGCACGACCGCGACGAGCTGGCCGGCCACCTCTACATCGCGGGCAAGCGCTGTGAGAAGGAGTTCGTCTCCTTCCGGCCGAACCAGACGACGGTCGAGCATCTCCCGCCGGGTGGGCGGGCGATGCTCGACCGTGGCGTCCGCGTGCGTCTGCTCCTGCAGCACGCGGCGCGTACCGACATCCGGGCCCGGTCGGAGCTGGACACCCTCATCGAGGGCGGGGCCCAGGTACGCACGGCGAGCCAGTTGTCCAGGCATCTGATGGTGTTCGACACCGACGTGGCGTTCCTGCTGCATGACGCCGCCGGGGCGAAGCCGCTCGCCGTGGTGATCCGCAACGCCTCGGCGGTCCGTCTCCTGCTGGACCTGGTCGAGACGACCTGGAGCTCTGCCCACCCCTACCTGGCCAAGTCGATCGGCTACCACGAGGTCGCCGATCACCTGCATCGGACGATCATCCAGCTGCTCGCCCAGGGGCTGACCGACGAGGCGGTCGCCCGGCGGCTCGGGGTCTCCGTACGCACCTGCCGGCGGCACATCGCCACAGTGCTGCGCGACCTCGACGCCGTGAGCCGGTTCCAGGCCGGTGTCCGGGTCGGGGCCGCGCATCACGACCTGTAGTGATTCAGTGCCGCCGTCCTGTCATTCGACCAGGCCGCTGAGCTGCCCGGCGAGTCCGCGTACGGTCGGGTAGCCGAGCATCGCCGTCACGGGAACCGCGATCCCCAGCTGCTTGCGGACCCGGGCGATCAGTGAGATCGCCAGCACCGAGTTACCGCCGAGCTGGTAGAAGTCGTCCTCGGCGCCGATCGATTCCAGGCGCAGGATGCCCGCCCAGATGTCGGCCAGCGTCCGCTCCATCCCCTCAGCCGGCTCCACGTAGGGGGTCGACAGCTCGGGACGGGGGTCTCGGATCTCCTCCTCCTCGGGCGCCTCGTCCTTCGCCGACCCCACGACCCACTGCTCGTAGCGGGCGTCCAAGGAACCGGTCGAGATGACCAGGTGGTCGACCTCATCGATCGCGGCCACCGCCCGCTCGAAGATCTCGACGGCTTCCACCGCTCTCATGTCGAAGGCGCCCGTGTGACCGACGGACTGCCGCTGCCCGGCCTCCAGCCCCCAGGTGTCCCAGTCGACCGTGATCCATCGAGCCCTCGTCGACCCGCGTTCCGCGAGCACCCGCGTGTCGAGGGCGGCATTGGCCGCCCCGTACGCGCCCAGCGCCAAGCCGCCCAGAACGGCCGACAGCGAGGACAGGGTGATGCCGCGGACGTCGCCGCACCCGTCAAGGACGTTCCGCAGTGTGCGGAAACCCTCGACCTTCGTGATGAAGTGGGCGTCGCAGGCGGCCTGGGTCAGCATGGTGGCCGGGCCGAAACCCGCCGGGTCGGTGCTGCCCGCCGCATGGACGACCAGATCGATGCGCCCGAAGCGCGACAAGGTCCGCTCCACCACCGCGCGCATCTGCCGCTCGTCGGCGGTGTCAGCGGACTCCACCACCACCTCGGCACCGCCCTCGACCAGCTCGACCAGCGTGGCGAGAGTCCTGGCCGACCGTGAGCCGGGATCGGCTGCGGCGAGGTGCTCTCGCCAGCGGTCCCGTTCGGGGAGCGCGGTCCGCCCGGTGAGGACGACCCGGCAGCCGCGTCGCGCCGCCAGGTGGCGGGCCAGGATCAGGCCCACGTGCCCGAGACCTCCGGTGATCAGCACCACGGAGCCGGGCGCGAGCGGCCCGTCGGTCGTCGCGGGCAACGGCAGGTGTTCGTACTCCCGCACCCACCGCCCCGTCCCGCGCAGCGCGACCGGGCCCTCATGCTCGGTCACCGCCTCCGTCAGCACCGACGAGGCGAGCACGTTGTCATCGACGTCGACGTGCCTGCACTGCCAGCCCGGATTCTCCTGCGCCAGTACCGGCAGGAGGCCGCCCACGGCGGCCTGTTCCGGGTTGCGTGGCACCGACCCGGCGATGCCCACCGCCTGCCGGGTCACGGTCAGCAGGCTCACCGGCTCGGTCGGCACATGGGTGGCCAGAGCCCCGGCCAGGGTGAGCACCGAGCGGAACCCCGCCGTCATCCCCGTCTCGGCCTCGCCGGAGCGGCCGACGGCATGGACGACCGTCCTCGGCGGCCGGTCCATGCCGCGCAGCAGCAGGTCCAGGTCGCCAGGATCGTCGGGGCGGACGGTGAACCCTGTTCTGGCGTCCCCGCCGAAACCTGACCCCGGTCGCGCGGCCACCACGTCAGCGCCCGCGCGGCGGAGCCGTTCGACGAGGTCCGCGCCGAACCGCTGCCCGGCGAGGACCAGCCACGGACCGGCGGCCCGCAGGTCGGCGTCGCGGTCGGCGATCGCCGCGGGCGCGTGCCGCCACCCCGGAACGTACGTCCAGCGCGACAGGTCGTCCACGCGACCGTCGACGGCCGCAGGCGCGGGGGGCGCGGCCTCGATCCAGTAGCGGCGCCGCTGGAAGGGGTAGGTGGGAAGGGGGACGCGCCGGCCGCCACCGGGGTGCAACGCGGCCCAGTCCACGGAGGAGCCCGCGAGCCACAACCGGGCGAGGGTGGCCAGCTGCCAGCGCGCCGCGCTCTCTCCTGTCACCGGCGCGATGCTCAGCCGAACCTGTCCCTCCTCCTGCTCGGGCGCCTTGAGCCGCTCGGTCACCCGCGTGACGAGCCTGGCGGCACCCTCGCCACCGCTCACCCGCCCGAGCCGGCCGCCCAGCCGCGTCAACGCGGTCAGAAAGGCCACCACCGCCTCGACCGGCACGGACTCCGCGTCGACCGGCTCGATCAGCTCTCCGGTGATCTCTCCCGCCGCCAGCCGCAGCTCCTGCCACCAGTCCTCGGGTACGGAGGAGGGCTCGGGCAGGTCGATGTCGATGAGCGGATCCCGGCTGCGGGTCTCCCCCGCCAGCCGGCGCGCTGGATCGGCCAGCGCGGACACCGCCTCGGCGACGTCGGCGCACACCACGGCGCGCCGTACCGGGAAATGGGCACGCGATTGCTGCAGCGTGAACGCGACGTCGTCGAGACGGAGGCCGGGGTGCGCGGCGAGGTGATCGGCCAGGTCGCGCGTGGCCATGTCGAGCGCCGTCTCGTCCCGGGCCGACAGGAGGAGGAGCTGCGGGCCGGAGCGCCGCGGCGACTCCGGGCGCGCGGGCGGCTCCTCGATCACCACATGCGCGTTGGTGCCGCCGAGCCCGAAGGAGCTGACACCGGCACGGCGAGGATGGGCCGAGGCGGGCCACGGCTGGTCTTCGGTGAGCACCGTGAACCGATCGCGGACGGCGGCCAGGGCCGGGTTGGGGCTGGTGTAGTTGGGGGTGGCCGGGAGTACCGCGCGGTTCATCGCCATCATCGCCCGGATGAGGCTGCTGGTGCCGGAGGCGCGGTCCAGGTGGCCGATGCTGGGTTTGACCGAGCCGAGCACGATCGGCCGCTCCCGGGCGGCCGGGAACGCCCTGGCCATGGCCGCGAGCTCGATGGAGTCTCCGAGCATCGTGCCTGTTCCGTGACACTCGATATAGCTGATCGTCTCCGGAGGAACCCCGGCGAACGAGACGGCCTGCCGCATCACCTCCGCCTGACCGTCCACGCCGGGCGCGGTGTATCCGGCGCAGGCCCGGCCGTCGTTGTTGACGGCCGAGCCGAGGATCACCGCTTCGATGTGGTCGTTGTCGGCCAGCGCGTCGGAGAGGCGTTTCAGCACGACCACGGCCACCCCGCTGCCCACGACGCTGCCGCGGGCGTCGGCGTCGAACGCGCGCACCACGCCGTCAGGGGCGAGGATGTCCCCCTCGTGGTAGGTGTAGCCGACGCCCTGCCCCAGAGGGATGAAGCTGCCTCCCGCCAGCGCGAACTCGCACTCGTAGTTCAGCAGGCTCTGCACGGCCAGGTGGACCGAGACCAGCGACGTCGAGCAGAAGGTCTGCACGGTCACGCTGGGACCACGCAGGTCGAGCTTGTAGGACAGCAGCGACGACAGGGAGTCCCGTTCGGTGCCGATCGCCATCAGCAGCGTGCCGCCCGGCTCCGCCATCAACCGGCCGGCCGCCTGCAGCGCGTAGAGGGAATACCCGCTGCCCGCGAAGACGCCGCCGCGACCGGGGACGGCCATCGGCGAGTAGCCCGCGCGTTCCAGCGCCTCCCACGAGACCTCCAGGAACAGCCGGTGCTGCGGATCCATCGCCTCGGCCTCGATCCTGGAGAAGCCGAAGACACCCGCGTCGAACAGCTCGACATCCTCGAGCCCGCCGGCGACCCGGACGTAGGACGGGTCGGCGAGCTGGGCCGGCCCGACGCCGGCCTTGAGGAGCTCCTCCTCACTCAGCTCGCGGAGTCCCGGCCGGCCGGCCGCGAGATTGGCCCACAGCTCGTCCACGGTCCCGGCCCCGGGGAAGCGGCCCGACATGCCTATCACGGCGACCGCCGCGTCGTAGTCGACCTCACTCACCGTCTGTTCCCTCCCGTACGCTGGCACGTCGTCTGGCCAGCCGCTGCTGCCGCTGCGCGGCGTGGTCGTCGGTGACCCGGTCACCGGTGCTGTCAGGGTCCGGCGCGGCGCTCGCCGCGACGGCGGCCGCCAGTGTGCCGACCGTCGGGGACTGGTAGATCACGTGGGCGGGCAGGCGGTCGAGTTCGAGCACCCGCCGGATCGCCGCGATGATCCCGACCCCGATGAGCGAGTTCCCGCCCAGGTCGAAGAAGCTGTCGTGGACGCCGACCTGGTCCACGCCCAGCGCCTCTCCCCAGATCTCGGCGATGACGATCTCCGTCTTGGTCTGCGGCGCCAGGTACGGGGTGGACAGGTCGGGCCGGGCGTGCCGGGCCTCACCCCTGCCCCGCGTCGCCGCGGTCTGGACGTCCTCGATCGTGTAGTTACGACTGCCCGCGACCTGTGCGGAGAAGTCCTGGGTCGACACCACCACATACGGGTCCGGCCGTTCGAGCGCCCGCAGCAGGCAGCGCCAGCCCTGATCGAAGTCGATGCCGAAGCGCTCCCTGTGCTGCCGGTAGAACTCACGAAGCACCGGTTCGTAACCGTCGAGACCCGCCTCCCAGCCGTTCCACTGCCACTCGCCCCAGCCGATCGACACCACCCGGCTCCCGGCCAGCGGCTCGCTCTGAGCGAAGGCGTCGAGGAAGGCGTTGGCCGCGGAGTAGTCCGCCTGGCCGAGCGCGCCGGTGACGGAGGCCACCGAGGAGAACAGCGCCAGGAAGTCGACGGGAACGTCCGCCAGCGCCTTGGCCAGCGCCAGCGTCCCCGCCACCTTGGGGGCCAGCACGCGGTCGATGTCCTGCGCGGTCTTGAACTGCATCATGCCGACACCCGGCACTCCCGCCGCGTGCAGGACGCCGTTGAGCTCCCCGTACTCCCGCCTGGCGGCGGCGACCGCACGGTCCACGTCCTCCTGGATCGCGACGTCTCCGGCGATGACGGTGAACTCCCCGCCCAGCGCCGCGAGATCGGTGAGGCCCTGGATGCGCCGCCGTACCTCTTCGGTGGCCTGGGGGTCGGCCAGGATCGCGGGCCACTGCTCCCTTGACGGCACCCTGGTACGGCCCAGCAGCACCAGCCGGGCCTGGTGATCCTTGATCAGTCGTTCGGCCAGGGCCAGGCCGATACCGCCGAGGCCACCGGTGACGAGGTAGACGCCGCCCTGCCTGATCGTGCTGACCGGCTCCCGCTCCTGGTGGTGTTCGGGGATCTCGACGATCTCGTAGTCGGGGACCCAGCGGCGGCCGTGGCGCAGGGCGATGGTCTGGTTGCCGGGCTCCGAGCGCAGCTCCGTCATCAGCGGGAGCATCGGCGGCGGCTCGCCCTCGACGAGGTCGATCATCCGCAGCGTGACGCCGGGGCACTCCACCGGGATGATCGTGCACGGCCCGAACAGGGTCGCGCGCTCGGGGCGAAGCCGCTCGACGCCGGTGACGGGATAGACGCCCGAGGTGACGACGTCGAGCTTCCACCCCCCGGCGCCGGCGTCCAGCGCCGCCCTGGCCAGCGCGATCAGCGTGTGGGTGCCGCGCAGCAGGGTGTCCCGCACACCGTCGGCGCCGAGCGTCCACAGGTGCAGCACCCGGGTGGGCAGCCGGTCCTGTTTGCGCAGGGCGGCGAACAGCTCCAGGGTGTCATCGGAGTCTCCCGGCCTGATGCGATACCCGTCGGGGCCCTCGGCGAACGCGGGTCCCGGCCGGACCAGGGTCACGTTCCCGGACAGGCGGTCGGCGATCAGCTGGGTATCACCGTCGTCGGTGAACACCAGCCAGGTCTCGTCCGTGTCCTCCATCGGGAGCCGGGGCGTCCGCTGGCGCCACACAGGCAGGTTCATCCATTGGGACTCGGGCAGCAGGGGCAGGGTCTCGTACTCGCTGATCAGCTCCTCGGCGCTGAGCTCGTCGGCGTGCTCGTTCTGCGCGCGCGGGCCGTGTCCCGCGTTGAACCAGTACTCCTCGCGCTGGAACGGGTAGGTGGGCAAGGGCACCCGTCCGGGCGTCCGCTCCTGGTCGGCGTGGTGGTAGGCGTACCAGTCGATGGTCACGCCGTTCAGCCACAGCTCGCCCAGAGCCTCCGCCACGGTCCTGTCGTCGCTCTTGTCCTCGTGCGCGGAAGGAAGCGTGGAGATGATCAGCGGCCACCGCGAGCGATCACAGTCGGCGTGGGCGCGGGCCATCGCGCCCAGCGACCGTCCAGGACCGATCTCCAGCACGGTGATGTCCTGGCGCCGCAGCAACTGGGCCAGACCATCGGCGAACAGCACGGGCCGGCACATGTGCCGGGCCCAGTAGCCGGGGTCGGTGACGAGCTCCTCGTCCACCATGCCACCGGTGACGTTGGAGACGTAGTCCATGGTCGGCGCGTTGAGCGTGATGTTCTCGGCGACCCACGTGGTCAGCTCGTCCATCACCGGGGTGAGCATCCGGGAGTGGAAGGCGTGCGTGGTGTCCAGCTCACGGCAGCCGATCTGGGCGGCCCTGAGCTCCACCGCCAAAGCCTTGATCGCCGTGACGGGTCCGGCGACCACGACCTGTCCCGGGTTGACCGCGGACAGGTCGATGCCCCGCTCGTCCAGGTCCGGCACGCGCGCCGACAACTTCTCCCAGGTGAGGCCGACGGCCAGCATCCCGCCACCGGGCAGGCCGGCGATGAGCTCGGCCCGGCGGGCGACCAGCTTGACGGCGTCCGGGAGCGACAGCACACCGGCCAGGCAGGCGGCGACGTACTCGCCCACGCTGTAACCCAGCACGGCGGTCGGCTGGATCCCCCAGTCCATCAGCGTCCTGGCCAGGGCGTACTCGGCGGCGAACACTGCGGGCTGGGCGGCTCGCGTGTCGCTCAGCGAAGACGGCGCGCCCGTTTCCGCGCGGCCGAGCATCGCGGCGAGGTCGAGACCCGCGTCGGCGCGATCACCGGTGAGCCCTTCGAGCACGTCGACGGTGGAATGCTGGGCGAGCAGGTCGAGCACCTGGCGCAGGTGCCAGCGGAACACCGGCTCCGTCCGGTACAACCCCGCCACCATGCCCGCATAGTGCTCGCCGACCCCCGCGAACATGAAGGCGACCCGGCGACCTCGCGATGGATCGTGGCGGGCCAGGAGCGTGGCCTCGCCGGCCGCGCTCCCGGCGAACGCCGCCGCCGCACCGGCCGCGTCGTTGGCGACGCACACCCGGCGGTGGCCGAACAGGGCCCGTCCTTCCTGCAGGGTGAAGGCGATGTCGGCCAGGTCCTGGTCGGTGGTGCGGGTCAGGTGATCGGCCAGCAGCGCGCGATACTCCTCGGCCGCCCGCTCCGACCTCGCCGACAGGGGCAGGACGTTCCATGAGCGTTGCGCGGACGGCCGTTCCCGTGGTTCCGGCGCCTCCTGCAGGACGACGTGCACGTTGGTGCCGCCCATCCCCAGCCCGTTCAGCCCGGCCAGCCGCTGCCGGCCGAATTGCCGCGGCCACGGGACCGCCTTGCCCGCCACGTAGAAGGGACTGCGCGCGAAGTCGATCTCCGGGTTCGGCGTCTCATAGTTCAGCGACCGCGGGATCAGCTCGTGCCTGAACGCCTCCACCACCTTGATCAGTCCGGCGACGGACGCCGCCCTGTCCAGGTGCCCGATGTTGGTCTTGACCGAGCCGATCGCGCAGTACTGGCGGTCCAGCAGGGCCTGGCCGGACCGCTCCTGCTCGGTCTCCCGGAACGCCCGGGTCAGCGCGGCGACCTCGATCGGGTCGCCCAGCTCCGTCGCCGTGCCGTGCGCCTCCACGTAGGAGATGTCGCGCGGCGAGACCTCGGCGTCGGCGAGCGCGGCCGACACGGCGGCCGCCTGCCCGACCACGCTCGGGGCCGCGTAACTGAACTTCGCGGCGCCGTCATTGTTCATGGCCGAGCCGCGGATCACCGCGAGCACGGTGTCGCGGTCGGCGAGGGCGCGGCGCAACGGCTTGAGCACGATCACCGCGGCGCCGTCACCGAAGATGCCGCCCCGGGCCTGCTCGTCGAAGGTCCTGACGTGCCCGTCCGGTGAGGCCATCCCGCCCTGGACGTAGAGATGGCCGACGCGGTCGGGTACGCGTACGCAGACGCCACCGGCCACGGCCAGCTCGCACTCGTCCTGGCGCAGGCTCTGGCAGGCGAGGTGGATGGCCGCCGCCGAGGTCGAGCAGAACGTCTGCACCGAGACCGCCGGCCCGGTGAGGTTGAGGCGGTAGGCGGCCATGGTCGCGAGGGCGTCCTTGTCGTTACCGGTGATCAGCTCGTAGGGATCTATCCTCGCCAGCACCTCGGGGTCGGCGAACCGGTCGATCATGTACATGCTGATGTTCATGCCGGCCCACAGGCCCACGCGGTCGCGGTTGTCGGCCCTGCCGTACCCCGCCTGCTCCAGCGCCTCCCACACGACCTCGAGGAAGACCCGCTGCTGGGGGTCGGCTATCTCCGCCTCCCTGGGGCTGAAGCCGAAGAACCCGGCGTCGAACCCCCTGATGTCATCGAGAACGGGCCGCACCTTCACATAATCGGGATCGGCGATCAGCCGCGGGTCCACGTTCGACGCGCGTAGGTCTTCGTCGGTGAAATGTGCGAATGACTCCACGCCATTCTTGATGTTCTCCCAGAATTGCGCCACGTTCGCCGCGCCGGGAAAGCGACCGGACATGGCGATGATGGCGATGTCGTGGTCACGTATCGATTGTTCGAACATCAGGCTCCCTCTGCCCGTCACGCCCCGTGCGAAGCGCCTTTTACCCTTCGTCGGCAGCCATGGCCCACGCTCGGGCAATCGTGTCCCGTGGCGTCTCGGGCGGTCCAGCCGATACGCGCTGTCAGCATGCTGCCAACCGTGAACTGCCAGCAGTGCGGGCCGTTTTCGCCCGTTGACACGAGCGCGCGCGCCGACCAAGAATTCCTCGACATCAGCAGGATGGAGGGGCCATGGCTTTGATGGGCGTTGTCGGCATGGGCGTCATGGGCGTCGGTGTGGCACAGAATCTCGCACAGGCGGGGCACCGGGTCGTGGTCATGGATCGAAGCGCCGACATTCTGGAGAAAGGCCGCGGCCTGCTCGCCCGGAATTTCCGGATGAGCCATATGTTCGGCGGCCCCAGGATCGACGTCTCCGCCATGATGAATGCCATCACTTTGACCGCCGACCTGGGCGAGCTGGCCACGGCGGAAATAGTGGTGGAGAACATCACCGAGAATTTCGAGCTCAAGCGCGACGTCTACCAGCGGCTCGACGAGATCTGCGCGCCGGAAACCCTTTTCGTGGCGAACACGTCGGCGATTCCGATCACCAAACTGGCGGGTGTCACACGGCGGCCGGCCCAGGTGGCCGGCGTGCACTTCATGAACCCGGTGCCGCTGAAGCCGGTGGTCGAGCTCATCCCCGGCTACCACACCTCACCGGAGACCCTCGATCGCGTCCGGACGCTGCTGAAGGAGATGGGCAAGCAGCCCATTCAGGTGAAGGACGCGTGCGGGTTCGTCTCCAACCGCGTCCTGATGCTGACCGTCAACGAGGCCGCCTATCTCGTGTACGAGGGCACCGCCACCGCCGATCAGGTCGACGAGGTCTTCCGCGGCTGCTTCGGCCATCCGATGGGGCCGCTCGAGACCGCCGACCTCATCGGTGTCGACACCATCCTGTACAGCATCCAGACGTTGTACGAGAACTTCGCGGACAGCAAATACCGGCCCTGCCCGCTGCTGGCCCAGATGACGGACGCCGGGCTGCACGGACGCAAGTCGGGACAGGGCTTCTACACCTACAACCGGTTGACAGCGGAGGCTTGACCATGGGCGACTACACCGCCGAGACCATCAACGACTTCATACACGGACGTTTCCCGGACGCTACGTTCACCGACGACGACGACATCTTCTCGCTCGGGTTCATCAACTCGCTGTTCGCGATGGAGCTGGTGATGTACATCGAGCAGAAGTTCAGCGTGACCATTCCCAACGACGAGCTCAAGTTCGACAACTTCCGCACCGTGAACTGCATGGCGGAGCTGGTTCACCGGCAGGCGCTGCCCGCCGTAGGGCAATGACGGCTTCGACGCCCCCTCGCACGCTCGACCAGGTGCGAGATCGCGCGTCGGCGCGGCGCTTCGTGCGGGACCACATCGCGGCGACCGCGGACGAGTACGACCGCCTGGGCCGGGTTCCCGAGCCGCTGCTCGACGCGATCGGGGCGGCCGGTCTGTGGGCCCCTTTCCTGCCCGCCGATGTCGGCGGCGGCGGTGTCTCCTACACCGCTCTCGGCGCCATCCACGAGGAGATCGGGCGCGGCTGCTCCTCGGTGCGCAGCCTGCTCACCGTCCACACGATGGTCGCGTTCGCGGTCGATCGCTGGGGCACGCAGGATCAGCGCCGGCGATGGCTGCCGTCGCTGGCATCGGGCCGGGTTCCCGCCTCGTTGTGCGTCTCCGAACCCGAGGTCGGCAGCGATGCCACCCGGATGACCACCAGCGCCCGGCGGGTCGGCGGCGGCTGGGTCGTGAACGGCACGAAGACCTGGATCACCGGAGGCCGGCGCGCGGGGTTGTTCCTGGTCTTCGCCCGCAACGGCCCCGCGGTCACCGCCTTCCTCGTCCCCCGCGAGACGCCCGGAGTCGAGATCACCCCGATCGACGACATGCTGGGGACACGGGCGAGCATGCTCGCGACGGTCACCCTGCGCGACGTCCCGTTAGCGGCCGACGCGCTGCTCGGCCCGGAGAGCTTCGCGGCGGGCATGGTCCTCACCGGCACGCTCGACCTCGGGCGCTTCAGCGTGGCCGCGGGCTCGGTCGGCATCACGCAGGCCTGCCTGGACGCCTGCGCGGGCTACACCTCACAGCGCCGGATACGCGATGTGCCGCTGCGTGAGCTGCAGCTCATCCGCGCGAAGATCACCGACATGGTCACGGACGTCACCGCGGCCCGGCTTCTGTACGAGCGGGCCGGCCGGCTCAAGGACGCCGGTGACGCGCAAACGATCATGGCGACTTGGATCGCGAAGTACTTCGCGTCCACCGCCGCCGCCCGGCACGCGTCGGCGGCGGTGCAGATCCATGGCGCGAACGGGGCCAGCGCTCGCCATCCGGTGGCGCGCTATTTCCGCGACGCGAAGGTCATGGAGATCATCGAGGGCAGCTCCGAGATCCAGCAGATCACCATCGCCGATGCCGCCTACCAGAAAGCGATGCCATGACGGTTGACAGCGACGCCGCACGCCGGGGCCGGATCAAGTGTGTGGTGTGGGACCTCGACGACACTCTGTGGGACGGCGTACTGCTGGAGGACGGGAACGTCTCGCTCCGGGACGACCTGGTCCAGCTGATCCACGAGCTTGACCGCCGAGGCGTACTCCACTCCGTGGCCAGCAAGAACGACGAGCAGACCGTACTCGCCAAGCTGGGTGAGCTGGGGCTGGAAGAGATGTTCGTCTATCCCCAGATCGGCTGGAGCGCCAAGTCCACCTCGATCGCGAGCATCGCGAAGAGCCTGAACGTCGCCACGGACGCGCTCGCCTTCATCGATGACCAGGAGTTCGAACGGGCCGAGGTGGCGCACGTTCATCCCGGCGTCCTGTGCCTCGCGCCGGGAGAGGTGATGGACGCGGCGGACACCCCGGAGTTCACGCCGCGCTTCGTCACCGTGGAATCTCGGCACCGGCGGGAGATGTTCCGCGGCCAGATCGCGCGGGAGGAGTCCGAGCGGACCTTCCACGGGACTCCCGAGGATTTCCTGGCCCACCTGGGCATGCGGTTCGTGATCCGCCGCGCCACCCGGGACGATCTCCAGCGGGCGGAGGAACTCACCGTCCGGACCAACCAGCTGAACTCGACCGGCCGTACCTACTCCTACGAGGAGCTCGACGAGCTGCGCGGCAGCGCCGACCATCTGCTGCTGGTCGCCGACCTCAAAGACATGTTCGGTGATTACGGAACCATCGGGCTCGCCCTGGTCGAACGCGGCCCGCGGCACTGGCATCTGCGGCTGCTGCTCATGTCCTGCCGGACGATGTCCCGCGGGGTGGGAACGATCCTGCTCAATCACGTGATGAGCGAGGCACGCGCGGCGGGTGCCCGGCTCCGCGCGGATTTCGTGGAGACCGGCCGCAATCGCGTCATGCAGATCACCTACGCCTTCGCGGGCTTCACCGAGGCCGGCCGCGACGGCGCGAACGTGGTCCTCGAATCCGATCTCGAACATGTCCAGCAACCCGCGCCCTACGTCGATGTCGTCGTCGACCGTACGCCCCAGCAGACGAGGATGTGAGGCCACATGACCTCTGCCCAGCGCCCACTGATGATCTCCCCGAGGTTCCTCGACCCCGCGGAGCTGACAACGCGCGTCCAGCTCGCCGAGCGGCTGGGCGTGGACCAGCTCTGGCTCGAGCAGCAACCCGATCAGCGGGACGCGACCCTGATGGCCGCGACCTATCTGAACGCGGCGCCGGCCATGACCGTGGGCACGGCGGTGCTGCCGATCTATGCCCGGCACCCGGTCTCCATGGCCCAGTCGGCGGCGACGCTGGCCGAGCTCTCGCGGGGGCGGTTCATCCTCGGTCTGGGCTACAGCCACCAGTTCATCAACGAGTACGTCCTCGGCTACAAGCAGGGGCCGCCGATCGCCGTGATGCGGGAATACCTGTCCATCGTCCGGGATCTGACGAATGCCGGCGCGGCCAGCGTGGAGGGACGCTACTTCACGGCGCGTTCCCAGTACGCCGACCCGTACCAGCCGGTTCCGATCTACCTGGCCGCCTTGCGTCCCCAGATGATCCGCCTCGCGGTCGAGTTCGGTCAGGGCATCGTGATCTGGCTGTGCTCGGCCCGCTATGTGCGCGAGCAGGTCATGCCGGTGGTCCGCGAAGCGTGCGCGGCTTTGGGCAAGCGCGAGGAGGACTTCACCGTGCTGACCATTCTCCCCGCCTACACCGGCGACGACCTGGTGGAGCAGACCAACCGGTGGGAGAAGACGACCGCCTCGTACCGCATGCTGCCTTACTACCGGCATGTGCTGGACGCCTACGGCAAGCCGGAACCCGGGGAGCTGTCGCTGATCGGGACACGGGAGCAGGTCCAGGAGCGGCTGGCCCAATTCCGTGACGCGGGGTGCGTTCCCGCTCCTTCGCCCATGCCCGGCACGGAGCAGGAATTCATCCAGACGGTCGAGGCCGCCTACCAGCCTTAGATCAGGCCCGTCCCCCCACGACCAGCCCCCGGCCCATGTGGTCGGGAGGGTGGTCCTGGCCATGGTCGAGACCGGAGGGCACGTCCTCGCGGAGAATGAGCCCGAGCGCGTAGGCCGCCAGTGTCAGCTGGGCCTTGTTCCCGACATCGAGTTTGCGGCGGATCCGCTGAACATAGGTGTCGACCGTGGCCTTGGACAGGTCCAGCTGCCTGGCTATCTCTTTGTGGGTCATGCCGTGAGCCAGTGCCTTGAGCACTTCGAGCTCACGGGAGGTGAGTCCTTGGACGTCGGTCTGAAGCGGCGTCACGGTGGGTCCGCCGGGGAGCGCGGTCGTCGCCACCGGCAGGCCCTGTGACATGTAGAGACCCCCTTTGGCCACGCTGTCGACCGCATCGCGCAACGCCTTCGCCGGTGACGACCAGTCGATGAGGCCACGCACACCGAGTTCGATCAGGAGAATCAGCTCGGCATTGTCCAGCGTCGGACAGAAGGCGAGCACGCGTTGCGTTCTGCAGAGCCATTCAATCTTTTCCAGCGGATGATTCATCTGCAAATGGAGCGGATTGACGATGACGACGCCGGGGGAGCCACTCTCCGTCGCGGCGGCCAGCTCATCGAACGTCGGGAAGATATCGAAGCCGACCGGGCCGATCAGCTTCGCCGCGACCGCGACGGCGCCTTGCATCGCAATAGTGCCGTCGGTCAATGCGAATACGCTGACCAATTCAGCCGGCGCTCGGGCAGTAATATGCATCGCACCTCTTGTCGTGTCGGCGTGGCTCGGCCTGACATTACCTCAGTGCGGTTTTGATTCGCTTTCGCCGGTATATAAACGCTGCCCCGCGCACTCCGGCGGGCGCCTGGGGCGGTGCCGGGGAGCGGCCGGATCCGGCTCTGGCTGGGCTCCTCCGAGGCCGAGGGGGATCGTTCTTGGCTAGGATCGCCGAAAATGGGCGGTATTGTGCGATCTGCAACCTTGCCCGGGAATGATCCTCGGCGGAGGAGATCATGCGTTTCAGGATTCTCGGACCGCTGGAGGCCGAACGGGGCGGGGAGCAGCTTCACCTCGGAGGCGGCCTCCAACGCGTCGCCATGGCGATCATGCTGCTCGACGCCAACCGGGTCGTGCCCGTCACAAGGATGATCGAGGCCGTATGGGGTGAGGCGCCCCCAGAGACCGCCCGCAACCAGATCCAGATCCGGATCTCCCACCTGCGCCGACTGCTCGGCGACACCGCCCAGCCGCACAACCTCCTCATCACCATGCCTCCTGGCTACCTGCTGCGGATCGGACGGGGACAGCTCGACCTCACCGACTTCGACGAGCTGACCGAGCAGGCGCAACTGGAGAAGCCCGCCCAGGCGGCCAGGACCCTGCGCTCGGCGCTGGCGCTGTGGCGTGGTCCCGTGCTGTCCAACGTCAGCAGTGACCTGATCCAGACGATCGCGCACGGCGTACAGGAACGCCGTCTGCTCGCCCACGAGCAGTGCATCGACCTCGAGCTCAAACAGGGCCGCCATCAGCAACTGGTCGCCGAGCTGCGCGGCCTCGTCCAGGACAATCCCCTGCGCGAGCAGTTGCACGGCCTCCTCATGCTCGCGCTCTACCGTTCGGGACGACAGGCCGAGGCACTCGACGTCTTCCACGCCTATCGCGTGATGCTGCAGGACACGCTCGGCCTGGTGCCCGGAGACGAGCTGCGCCGACTTGAACTGGCCATACTCAACCAGGACGCGGAGCTCGACAGCGGGCCCGCGGTGGTGCGCCAGACACCGGTCCCGAGGCAGCTCCCGCCGATGATCTCGCGGCTGTCCGGACGCGACGCCGAGACGCGTCGGATCGGCTCGCTCCTCGACGCGAACGGCGCGGGCACCGGGTTACCCATCGCCGCCATCGTCGGCAGGGCGGGCGTGGGCAAGACCGAGCTGGCGCTCCAGACGGCGCACCGGCTGTCTCCCGGCTATCCGGACGGGCAGCTCTACATCGACCTGCGCGGCGGTGAGCTGCAGCCGACCGACGTGCTGAGCCAGTTCCTCCGCGCTCTGGGGGTCTCGTCGATACCCCGGTTGCTGGAGGAGCGAGGCGCCCTGTTCCGCTCCACCGTGGCCGGCAGCCGTATGCTCCTGCTGCTCGACAACGCGGGCTCCTTCGAACAGATCTGGCACCTGCTCCCCGGCGGTGCACCCTGCGCCGTGCTGATCACCGGTCGTCACCATCTGACCGGGTTGCCGGAGCACCGGGTGGTCCGCCTCGACGTTCTCGACGGCGAAGGCGCCGTCGAACTGCTCACCCACGACATCGGCGCTCATCGCGCCGCGCTGGAGCCCGCCTCGATCAGGACGCTGGCCGAGCAGTGCGGCGGGTTGCCGCTCGCGCTGCGCATCGCCGGCGCGCGGCTCGCCGTACGCCCGCAGTGGAGCGTCCAGACCCTGGTGGACATGCTCGGCGACTCCCGCACCATGCTGGACGTTCTCAGCCATGGTGATCTGGAGGTACGGGCCAGCCTCGACGTCAGCTACCGAGGGCTGTCGAGCAAGGCCCAGACGTTGTTCCGGCGGCTCGGGCTGCTCGACAGCCCGCAGAGCACCCACTGGCTCGGCGAGGCGCTGCTCGGCGACAACGCCGCCGAGGGCGCGTTCGACGAGCTGGTCGACGCCTCACTGCTGGTCCGCAGGGGCCGGCGGTACATCATGCATGACCTGGTACGTGCGTACGCGGGCGAAAGCGCCCTGGCCAGCGACAGCGAGGAGCAGCGCCAGGCCGCGGTGGAGCGTGCCTGCAAGCGCTTCCTCTTCCTGGCCGACCGGGCCCACCAGCGTTACTACGGCGGGCATTTCACCCTGCTGCGCGGCAAGAACACCGGCGACTCCCGGGACGACGCCCTGGCCGACGCGCTGTTCGGGAACGATCCGCTCGGCTGGTTGGACGAGGAGCGCACGACGCTCCTGGCGACCGTACGGCAGGCGGCGGCGCACAACCTCGACGAGCTGTGCTGGAACATCGCGATGACCGCCATCACCCTCTTCGAGATCCACGGCTACTACGACGAGTGGCGCGCCGTCTCCGAGATCGCCCTCGAGTCCTGCCGGAGCGCCGCCAACACGCGCGGCGAGGGGGCGATGCTGTACTCGCTGAGCACGCTGGCCAACTTCCAGCAGCGCTACGGCGAGGCGCAACCTCTGCTGCTCCAGGCGATCGACATCTTCGAGCAGATCGGCGAGGTGCACGGCATGGCTCTGGCGCTGCGCAACCTGGCCCTCTCGGAGCGGGTCAGGGGCGAACTCGACGCGGCGCTCGACCGGTACCGGCAGGCGCTCCCGCTGCTCGAGGCCGTGGGAGACAGAGCCGCCGAAGGCCATGTCCTGGTGAGCATCGCGGCCATCCATCTCGAAGAGGACCGCCTGGATGAGGCGGAGCCGCTGCTCGACCGCGCCCTGGCGATCTTCAGAGGCGACGCGGTCCAACGCGGCGAGGCCCAGGCGCTGAACCGCATCGCCGAGCTCTCCCTGCTGCGCGGCGACGCCCAGCGCGCACTGGAGGCGTTCGAAGGGGCTCTGGCCATCGTCCGCAGTGTCCGCGACCGGATCGGTGAGACGTACGTCCTGCACGGGACAGGCGAGGCACAGGCGGCCCTTGGCCGGCCCGAACAGGCCGAACGCGCCCTGTCCCGTGCTCTGGACATGGCACAGGAACTGGGCGAACGTCACATCGAGGGACGAACCAGGCTGTCGCTCGGCCTCCTGCTCAGCCGGCAGGGGGATCCCCGCGGGCTGACCCACCTGCGGCAGGCGCACGCGTTGTTCGCCGACATGGGGGCGGAACGCTGGCGGGCCAAGGCGGCGGAGGCCCTCGCCATCGTCAGCCCCGGTTGAGCGGCATCCCCGTCCCCATCCCCGTCCCCATCGTCGGTGTGGGACTCGGTGTCGGATTGACCCTGACCACATCGGTCCAGGACATGTCACAGATGCCGTTCTCGTAAACCCCTATGCAATCCGGGTCCATGTCGTCCGCCTGCGCCGCGGCGATGGAGCCCGACACGATCGCCACCGCGATGCCCAGGCTGATCAAGATCTTCCGCACGTGGTCCGTCCCTTCAGTCGCGGGGCGACTCTAGTGAAGACGGCTTTAGTTCCGCTTTCGATCGTCGCCGGAGAGTCCCCGACCCGCTGCCCACACCGTCAGAGTTCGGGCGGGTCCGCCGATGCGGCGCCAGGTGCCCGTGTCGCGGGACCAGCGGAGGATCTCCGAGCGGTCTTCGCTCAGGACGTACACCTCTCGCCGGCCTACCCGCACCTGCGCGCCCGCTGGGCCGATGTCCTGCCAGTTCTGGTTCTTGGCATCGGTCCCCGGCTCCGTGAGGACGCGCAGTCGCTCGCGCGACGGATCGGTGGAGAAGAGGCCGGCGGCGCCTCCGTACAGGTCGCCGGCCGGGCCCGCCGCGTAGGCCCAGGGCGCTCCCCCGGACCATCGGTTGACCACGGTCCGTTCCGGGGTCAGGCCGTACAGGTGCTTGTCGGTGAGTGCGAACGAGGCGCCCGCCGTCCCGACGAAATCCCATTGGCCGGGGCGGCCCAGGTAGGTGAAGATCCGGCCGTCGGTCGGGTCGGTCGCGAACAGGCCTGGCTCACCGCCGTACAACCGCGTCGCCGGGCCGCCTATCTGGGTCCATGTCGTGCCGTGTCCGTCCCAGATGTGCACGGCCTGACGGTCCGCGGCCAGCCGGTAGACATGTGTGCCGCTGACCGCGAGGTCGCCACCCGGTTCGCCGATGGGGAACCAGAAACCGGGACGCCCTCCGTACGCGTAGAGCAGGTTGTCCATCCCGGTCGCGAACAAGCCCGCGGGCCCGGACCAGAGCTGCTTCGCGGCAGCCCCGATCCTGGTCCACCGGGTCGTGTCCGCGCCGTCCCATTGGCCGTCCCATTGGCCGTCCCATTGGCCGTCCCATTGGAAGACGCCACGGCCGTCCGGCCCGATGGCGAACACGCCGGTGCCCGTGAGCGGCGCGGCCGTCGCGGCACCGCCGACCTCGGAGGTGCCGGGCGCGCTCGTGGCGCTGTCCATGCTCGCCGGGCCTGACCCGAGCAGCAGCATGAGCACGGCGAGGACGACGATTCCGGCGCCACCGCTGTTGAGCGTCAAGGGGCGTGGCCGCTGTTCCTTGATGGGCTCCGGGGGTTTTGCGGACTCTGGCGCTGCCGGGGGTTCGGCGATCGACGGCGAGTCCGTCTGGAGTGTTCCCTCAAGGGCCGCCTGGTGCAGGCGCGCGGCCGTCTCCATGCGTGCCTGGCGGGTGCGTTCGTCCGGCGTGCGGTCCTCTACCACCCGGCGCAGCAGCTTCAGCGGGATGATCTTCTGGCCGGAGCGGTATTCGCCCCAGAGCGTCTTGCCCACGTGGTAGCGGGCGGCGAGCTCGCGGACGGTCATCCCACTGGTCAGCGTCAGCAGGAACTCGGCCAGCGCGTTCGCCTGCTCCGTGCTGCCTCTCGGCCTGCCCTGGGGCCTGCCCACCCGGCCGCTCATCGCCGTCGCCTCCCACCCGCTCCTCTCTTTCTGATGATCAGTTGAACAGAATGGTTGTCCGCGGACAACTCATTGTCCGGATTTCACGCCATTTCGTGCCAACCCATTCCGGACAATCGCCGCACCCGCCAGCCTCGGAAATGCCGGGCAATCGATCCCTTTCGCCACAGGAGGTTCTGAGCATGGACTTCAGCGACAACAAGGTGACCAGACTCACAGCAGCGGCCCTTCTCGCGACCGCCCTCACCGCGTTGCCGGCCTCCGCCTCCAGCGCGGAGAGCGGGTACACCCCTGAGCAGGTGTGCGGCAGCGGCTTCGGGAAGGTGGTGGGCGGCACCAAGACGGCGACCGACGCGAGGCGCATCGTCCGGGGCTATGTCTACCTGCTCTACAACGCGCGTACCGGGGAGAACTGCGTCGTCACCATCAAGTCGAGTTTCGTGGGGCAGCCGACCCTCACCAGGGCGAGCCTCTTCGTCAAGGACGGCGGCAGCTTCGAGGACGAGGGAACCTACAAGTACTACGCGGGTCCGGTGAAAGCGCAGGCCAAGGATGTCTGCGTCGCTTTCAATGGGCTTGTCACCAACCTACGCGCCAACGAGAAGTCGTCGGCTTCCAGTGTCCAGGCCTTCGGCGGTTCGACGAGCTTCGGCAACTGCGGCACCCAACGTATGCGTAAAAGGGGCATCCGCTGAGATCGGCATAATTGCGCCGGTGAAGCGTACATCGTTAATCCTCCTGGCCGCCCTTACGTCGGGCTGCGCGCTCGTTGGGCAGCAGGCATACACCGTCTCCAGCCCCGCCATGGAGCCCACGCTCAAGGAGGGCAGTCACGTCATAACTCGCCTGACCGGCGACGACGGCTACGTGCCCAAACCAGCGGACATCGTGGTCTTCACGGCGCCGGAGTGGGGGAAGACGGCCCCCCACATCTTCCGCGTCATCGGAGTGCCGGGCAGCACGGTCGCCTGCTGCGACGAGCGTGGACGGATCACTGTCGACCAGCGGCCCCTCGACGAACCGTATATCGGTGGGGCGGCGGCCTCCTACCGCACGTTCTCGCTCACCGTGCCGCCGGGGCGGCTCTGGGTGCTGGGCGACAATCGCGACCAGGCACTCGATTCTCGGGCGCATCAGGGCGATCCAGGCGTCGGCACCATCGCCGTAAAGAACGTCGTAGGGGTCGTCGAGGTCGAGAAGACTGGCTGAGCATGGGATCAGCGGGGTGCCGCGTCGTTCAGCAGTTTGAAGAAGGTGTCGCCGCGGACGACCTCAAAGGGGTCGGTGAGCAGAATGCCGAGCTCGGCGACGTCGGCCGGTGTCCAGTTCCAGGCGTTGATCGCGCCGGCCATGAACAGCGGTGATTTCCCGTCCCAGCCCTCGATGTGCTTCAGCAGCGAGTCGCGATACTCCTGGGCCTTTCCCTGGGGGGAGAAATTGCCGATCAGCGGGATACCGGCCAGGCGGGTCCGCAGGTCGCCGCTTTCCCAGGATTGGATGATGCCGCGCACCGGGGTGTTCTTTCGGTATGAGCCGGCAATGCGCTCGTCGAACGCCACCCAGCCGGTGTTCTCCGGGTTGCGATAGTTGTAGGCGTAGACCAGGTCCATGCCGGTGTCGCGCAGGAAGCGTCCGCTGAGTTCGGTGTAGGCGTCCAGGTCCTTCGCGGGCCAGGAGCCCGGATAGGTGTAGCCGGCGCCGGAGGGGCCCGAGATCAGCAGGTCGTTGGCGGTGGCCGTGCGCTGGTAGTGCGCCAGGAGGGCGGGGCCGATGTCGGCGAGCAGGGGGCTGATGGTCCAGTTCACCGGCACGGCGCCGCGTTTCGGGTCGTCCCAGAGTTCGCGCATTCTGCGCTGGCAGTACTGGATGTTGTCGCCCTCGCCGAAAGTGAGGGTGAGGTAGACGCGGTTGCGTAAGGTGGCCGCCGGTCTCGGTCGTACGCGGTTGGAGACCTTCGCGGCGACGCCCGCGTGCACGGTGGCGTTCATGTAGTAGTCGGCGGGCACCACTTCCACGGCGTGCTGCGAGGCGCGGTCCACGCCGCCCCATTCCCCCGCCACGTCATTGGAGAACCAACCCGCATAAGGGGTGGTGGGCTTCACCTTGCTGAGAATCTCGTCGAGTAACGTGCCTGTCTCCCCCGAGGGCGGCAGCCAGAACACCATCGCGCGCATCGCCGCCGCGTAGTCGCGGAAATACGGGAAGGGCTCCACCCGGGTGGGCGCGGTGGTGGCGGCGGTGACCAGGTATTGGTTCCACAGGTCTACCTCGACCAAAAGCTGCTGGGTTCCGGCCGGCGCGGTGAATCGGTAGATGAAGTAGCCGCCGCCGTGGGAGAAACGGTTGGTGTCCCCGCCGATAGAGGAATTGAGGCCGTCGAACAGGTACGGGGCCTCGGTCTCCGTCCCCGGGATGAAGGACACGATCTCCTTGCCGTCGGCCTTCACCTTCACCGAGCCGACCGAGGCGCCCCAGCCGTCGTCGCCGAGGGAATCCTGGAAACGCAGATACACGCCGTCCTGGCCGGAGAGCTCCTGGCTCAGGTCGAAGGTGCGGACCGCCCTGTTGGAGGCGTCACGAATGCGCTCGCTCTCGCGGGCGATCTCGCGCCACTGAACGCCGTCCACGCGTACCGTCCTGGTCGGCGGGAGCCCGGTGAGCAGCGCGTGCGTGCAGCGGGGGAAGAGGTGGTCGAGCTGCCACCGGTACGTTCCCAGAATGTCGTCGGCTTTGAAGCGGCCGCGCAGGTCGGTGATGATTCTGAAGCCGTACTGGCTCGCCTGCTCGGCGGTGGCGGCGACGGCGTTCTCCAGCCCGGCCAGCGTGGTGGCGACGTTCACGGAGTCGGGCACCGCGGGGTCGTGCACGATCGCTCCGCGTACCTCGTTCTTGTAGCGGGCGACGAGGTCGAGCGGCCGGTCATGGCGCGTGACGGCGGCGCCCGTGCTGGACAGCCAGCGCAGGTCGTAATCGGCGCTGTCGTAGTTGAAGTAGAGGCGCGGCTGCCGCCGGTTGACGATTCCCTGGAGGGTGGTCAGCAGCAGCTGGTCGTTTCCGTGAAGCGTGCTGACGTCGGCGACATCGAGCCGGGTGGGACGGCCGAAGTTCGGCAGAAGGGGGACTCGAGCGGTGGCGGCGGCCGGGCCGGGGAGCGTGATTCCGAGGCCGCCGGCCGCGAGGACCACGCCATTCGCCCACAGGAAAGTACGTCGTGACACCATCAGCGATCGCTGCTCCTTGCTGGAGGGACCGGGTCTGACATCGTTGTCATCTCGCAGCGAACTTAACCGGCTGACGAAATGTTGTCCATGGTGTAAACGCGCTGGGCGGCGAGCAAACGCTTGTAGAGTCGACGCGTGCTACTGGAAGGCAAGGTCGCGGTCGTCACCGGGGCGGGCCCCGGGCTGGGCCGGACGCTGGCGGGGCTGTTGAGCGAGGAGGGCGCCAGGGTCGTGGTGGCCGCCCGTACCGCGGCGACCGTGGCGAAGACGGCCGGCGAGGTGCCGGGCGCGCTGGGCGTGCCCGCCGACGTGACCCGGATCGACGACGTACGGCGGCTGGCCGACACGGTGATCGAGCGGTTCGGCCGGGTGGACGTGCTGGTCAACGCCGCCTTCCCCGGCTCGCATCGCAGGAACGTCCTCGACATGTCCGCCGACGACCTGGAGACCTGGCGCGCGGCCGTCGAGACGGGCGGTTACGGCACGCTGCTGGCCTGTAGGTTCATCGCGCCGCACATGGTGGCCCAGGGCTCCGGCTCGATCGTCAACATCACCTCCATGTCGTCCCGTACGGGCTACGCGGGGCGCAGCGACTACGCCGCGGGCAAGGCCGCCGCGCACCTGCTGTCACACTGCCTGGCCGACGAGCTCGGGCCGCATGGCGTACGGGTGAACTGCGTCGCGCCCGGCTGGATCGCCGGCGAGCTGCTCGACGAGTGGATGCGCACCCGGGCGGCGGCGGAAGGCGGCACGTTCGAGGAGATCCGCGCGCGCGACGTCGCGGCGATGGCGTTGCGCCGCATCGCCACGGAGGAGGACGTGGCCCGCGCCGTCATCTACCTCGCCTCCGACCACGCCAAGGCCATCACGGGCGCGACCATCGACGTCAACGGCGGCCAGCTGTTCACGTGACCGGACCGGCCGAGCGGATATATGCCGCTTTACCGTACTGAGATCTACTCTTTTCGCTACTGTCACATCCGTCCCTTTCGAGAGGAACCCCACGGATGCGACGCTTACCCGCCGTTCTCACCGCCGCGCTCGCCGCGACCTCGCTCCTTTCCGCCCCCGCCCTGGCGCAACCTGCCCGGAGCGGGCAGGCGACCTTGTACGAGCTCCAATCGGGAGGCGGCAACTGCTCGTATCCGTCACCGCCCGCCGGTGACCTCTATGTCGCGCTCTCCCCCGGCGAGTACGCCGCCGCCGCTGCCTGCGGCGGCTACCTGGACGTCACCGGACCGAAGGGGACCGTCCGGGTCAAGGTCGTCGACCAGTGCCCGGAGTGCCAGGCGGGGCACATCGACCTGAGCCGTACGGCCTTCACCCGCGTCGCGGACCCCGCCAAGGGCCTGGTGGGCGTCACCTACCGCCCGGTCGCCAACCCGAAGGTCGGTCGGCCGCTCTCCTTCCGCGTCAAGGAGGGCTCGTCGCAGTGGTGGCTGGCGCTGCTGGTCATCGACCACGGCAACCCGCTGACCTCGGTCGAGGTGAAGTCCGCCGGCGGCGCCTGGCGTAAGCTCGCCCGCGCCGACTTCAACTACTGGATCGCCGAGTCCGGCGCGGGCCAGGGCCCCTTCACCGTGCGGGTCACCGACACCCGCGGCCACCGGGTCACGGCCAACGGCGTCCGCCTGTCCCCCGCCGCCGTCCAGCGCAGCACCACAAAAATGTACTGACGACGAGCCACAGAAACGGACTACGCCCTACCGATCAGCGGTCTTAAGCCCGTCCAGAGCCTTGAGTGTGGCCGTGCCGCCGGGGTCGCGGTTCGTGCTCACCGGCACCAGGGCGACCTCCTCCACCCCGGCCGCCGCATAGGCCGACAACCGCGCACCGACCACGTCCACGTCGCCGAGCAGCGAGACCGAGGCGACCAGCTCGTCGGGCACCGCGGCGAACAACTCCCGGGGGTGAGGCCGGGTACGTGCGAAGGCGACGACGTCGGCGAAGCCCGCCTCGGCGAACATCTCGCCGTACCCGGGAGCGGGTAAGTACCCGACCACCGCCCGCCGGATGCGATCGATGGCCTCGCGGTCGGGGTCCACGGCGGCGGTGACCCAGGCGACCACGGACGTGGCCGGATTGACGGCGCGCAACTGGGCGACCAGCCGTCCGGCCGAGGCAGGCGTGATCAGGTTGAGCACCATGCGGTCGGCCAGGGCGGCGGTCCGGACGGCCGACGGCCCGAAGGCCGCGACCGACAGCCGCGAGCGCGGGGCGGGCAGCCGGAGGCGATAGCCGCTGCTCGACACGCACGTTCCGGTGAAGTCGGAGCGCTCTCCGGCCAGCAGCGGCCGGAGGGCCTCGACGGATTCCCGCAGCGCGGTCGCGGAGCGGGCGCGCGAACGCCCGTGCCAGCCCTCCACGACGAGCGGGCTGGAGGTGCCCACGGCGACGTCCACCTGCCGCACGGTCAGCGCGGCGACCGAGGCGGCCCCCATGGCGATCATCATCGGATCGCGTACGGACACCGCCAGCGGGCCGACGGTGAGACCGATCCGCGTGGTGGCCAGCCCGACGGCGGTGGCCAGGGCGAAGGCGTCATACGTGGCCATCTCGCCGATCCAGAGCGACGGATAGCCGAGCTCGTCAGCGGCGCGGGCCGTCAGCAGGGCCTCTTCCGCGGGCCGATCCTGCCACAGCCCGAGGGAGACCGTCAGTGAAGGATTCACGCCAGCTGCTCTGCCCGTACCCAGGTGGCGTGGAAGCCGAGCGGGACCCGCTGCGGCAGCAGCACGCGGGCGATCGGGCCCTCGGAGATCCGGGCGGCGTGCAGGATCTGCACCTCGGAGCGGCCCTCCCGCTCGTCGGTGACGAAGCTGACCAGGTAACCGTCGTCCTCGCCGGTCGAGCCGTCGCGGGGGGCGAAGGGCGCCTCGCTGCCGTACCGGCCGGGGCCGTAGGAGTAGGTCTCCTTGGCGCCGGTGAGATTGTCGTAGCGGACCAGGCCGTCGAAGAGGTTGGTCTCGGCGTCCGCCACGGTGACGTTGTAGGCGTAGCGCGTGGAGTGGCCGGTGGAGCGCGTGTCGATCGAGGGGAACTCGGTGTTGTGGTCGGCGTCCACGTACCCCTCCGAGGTGCGGCCGGTCCGCAGGTCGAAGCGGTAGCGGTACATCCGCGCGTCGAGCTTCAGATAGGAGATCATCCGCGCCAACGGCGAGCCGTTCGTGGAAGGCGTCGGGCGCGAGACCCGGCAGACGTCCAGGACGATCTCATCGCCCTCCTCCCAGGCGTTGACGACGTGGTAGATGTAGCACGGCTTGGCCTCGAACCAGCGGATCTCGTCCGCCTGACCGCGTCGCGGGAGCACACCGAAGCGGGCGGGCAGCTCCCGGTCGAAGGTCAGCTTGTAGCGGCCCTGCCGGGCGGCGTCGAGGTCCTGGTAGAGCGGCAGGTCCATGAGGATCGCGTGGTTCCGCGTGATCGCCATGTCGTGCGGCAGCCGCGCCCCCGGCAGGTCCAGTTCCACGCAGTGCTCGACGCCGCCGCCGGGTCCGACCACGCCATAGCGCAGGTACGGCGGGCGCGGCCCGTAGTCGAACCAGAACAGCTCTCCGGTGCGCTCGTCCACCTTGGGATGCGCCATGAAGTCGCCGTTGAGCGTGTCGAGGAAGGTGTCGACGCCGAGGGTTTCCAGCGAGAGCGGGTCCAGACTGTACGGCGCGCCGCACAGATACCACGAGGCCAGCACCCTGCCCCGATGGAAGATCACATCGGTGTTGGCCGTGTCCTTGAAGGGCAGGCCGCGCGCGTTGCCGAACAGATTGCCCTTCGGGTTCTCCATCACGCCGGTCCAGAGCGAGCGGCCGGCGGCCGACTCCGCCTCGAAGGCCCTGGTACGCACCCAGCGGTTGCGGTAGCGGGCCCGGCCGTTCTCGAAGTGCACGGCGTGCACCATGCCGTCGCCGTCGAACCAGTGGTATCGGCCCGTCACCGGAAAGCGGGCGTTGGGGCCGTTGCGGAGGTAGACGCCGTTGAGGTCCGCGGGGATCCGCCCGATCACCGTGAGCTCGTCCGCGGTGACCTCGTCATGGACCGGGGCGTAGACACCCAGCAGGTACGGGTTTGGCTCGCCTGATTCATCCGTCATCACGACAATGTCGGCCATGCCCTGGAAGCTATGAAAAGCGAATTCAGGCGTCAATATCCGGGCGTTGACGGCCTCATTTCCGCTTTCTAGTGTTGCGGCCACCGCCCCACGGACGGGAGTCGTGATGACGCATTCCGCCGACCGGATCGCCCGCTACACCGCCAAGGGCTGGTGGACCGGTGACACGATCGACCAGCTCCTCAGGACGCGGGTGGCGGCCCGGCCCGACGACACGGCGATCGTGGACCCGCTCAACAAGATGCTTGAGGGTGCGGTCAAACGGCTGACCTGGGCACAGCTCGGCGCGGAGGTCGACCGGGTGGCCGGCGTACTGCGCGCACAGGGGGTCGGTCCCGGCGACGTGGTGGCCGTGCAGCTGCCCAACAGCGTGGAGCTGGCGGTGAGCTTCCTCGCGACGGTCCGGCTCGGCGCAACTGTCACGCCGTTCCCGGTGCAGTACCGCGCGTACGAGCTGGCCCAGCTGCTGCCCCTGTCCGGCGCCGGGCTGCTGGTCACCGGCCGGGAGTCCAGAGCGCCGGCGGGCACCCCGACGCTGTCGTGGCCAGACGACCTGGAGGGCGCGACCGGCGACGAGGTGCCGGAGCGGGCGGCCGACCCCGCCGAGCGGGTGACGATCTGCTGGACCTCCGGCACCGAGGCCACCCCCAAGGGCGTGCCGAGGTGCCACTACGACTGGCTCGCGGTCGAGGCGATCTGTACGGCCGCGCCCGCGCTCACCGCCCAGGACGTGATCCTCAACCCGTTCCCGATGGTGAACATGGCCGGCATCGGCGGCGTCTTCCTGCCATGGCTGCGGGTCGGCGCGCTGCTCGTCCAGCACCACCCCTTCGACCTGCCCACCTACCTGGCCCAGATCGCGGCCGAGCGGGTCACCTACACCCTGGCTCCGCCCGCGCTGCTCACCCTGCTACTGCGCGAGAAGGCGATCCTCGCCAAGGCCGACATCTCCTCCCTCACCCGGATCGGCTCGGGCGCCGCCCCGTTGCCGCCGCCGATGGTGCGCGGCTGGCAGGACGAGCACGGCATCGCGATCATCAACTTCTTCGGCTCGAACGAGGGCATCGCCCTGCTGTCGGACCCCGCCCACATGCCTGACCCAGAGGTCCGCGCCCGTTACTTCCCGCGCCCGGGAGCGGCGGGGGCTCCTGAGCTGCTCGATCGCGTGCGTACCAAGCTGGTCGCGCCGGACGGGAAGGAGATCACCGAGCCGGGAGTCCCCGGCGAGCTGTACCTGAGCGGTCCCACGGTCTTCGCGGGCTACCTGCCGGGGACGGCCTCGGTGGACCCGTTCGACGAGGACGGCTACCTCAAGACGGGAGACCTCTTCGAGATCGCCGGCCACCGAGGTCAATATCTGCGCTACGTCGACCGTGCGAAGGACATCATCATCCGGGGAGGCATGAACATCGCCCCCGCCGAGCTGGAAGCCCTGCTCGCCGGACACCCTTCGGTCGCCGAGGCGGCGGTCGCCGGCTACCCCGACGACGTGCTCGGCGAGAAGGTCTGCGCGGTCGTGGTGCCCAAGGGCGAGATCGACCTCGAGTCGGTCGTCAGCTTCCTCAGGGACCAGGGCATCGCCTCCTACAAGCTCCCCGAGCGGCTGGAGATCGTCGAGACATTGCCGAGGAACCCCGTCGGCAAGATCCTCAAGAGGGAGCTGCGACTATGATCCGCGTCCTGGGCGACGGAAACCGTCCCTCAGGGACGGCGAAGTGCACCTCGGTACGGCTGAGCTCCCCACCGCACGACCGGCACCGCAGGCACGGGCGGAACGGCTGACCGCACGCGCGATGGGTGACGCGCAGGTCGGTGTCCGGCGGGCCGGTGTACCACCGCTGCGCCCAGTCGACCACATAGGCGAAGACCCCGAAGAGGTCCAGGCCCTTGTCGGTCAGCCGGTACCCGGGCTCTTCCACCGCGAGCACGCCCAGCTTCGTGAACTGACGCAGCCGGTTGGCCAGCACGGACGGGGCCACGCCGAGCTCCGACCGGAAGTCGGCGAAGCGCCGCGTGCCGAAGAAGGCGGCCACGAGGATCACCGTGCTCCAGCGGTCGCCCAGCAGGTCGAAGGTCTCGGGGAAGTACGACAGCGGGTCGGCCTCGGCCTCGCGCATGGACCTGCGGTGATGGCGCGGCACCGTCACCTGGGCGAAGACGGCCGCGCCCCGTACGGTCTCGGTGTCATGGGCGGCGACCGGCGACTTGCCGCAGCCCGCGCAGCCCAGCTCCACATCGGTACGGTCGCCGCAGACGTCGTGCGTCAGCTCCGGCGGCCCCTGCCGGCGCGGCACCCACCTGCGCTCCCATGACCAGATCTCCACCAGCATCGGCCACAGCTCGATGGCGCGCTCGGTCAGCCGGTATTCGGTGCGGGTGCGGCCGTGCTCACGGTAGGGGGCCGGGCGCAGCAACTCCCCCGCGACCAGTTCCTTGAGCCGGCTCGCCAGCACCGACTCGGACATCCCCAGCTCGTCCCGCCAGTCGGCGAAGCGCCGCATGCGCAGGAGGAAGGCCCGCTGAAGGATCAGCAAGGTCCACTTGTCGCTGATCGCCAGCAGCGCCTGCCCGATCGCGCTGGGCCGCTCCGCTTCCGTCACCCGCTCCGCCCCCGCTCCACGCCGACCCGCCCTTTCGGTGACAACCGTTCTCGGTTCCCCGAGCTGTCCGAGCGTCTCGGCGCGGCATTCCCTGACCGGCGCCCCCGCCGGACGGTCCGGGCCACGCCGAGACGCTCAATCGCAGTGCATGTTGTTCAGTCGGAGGACGATATGAGGCCGCTCTTCCGTTTTTCTTCCGTTCTGATTCCGCAGCTAACGGGCCGTAAGGATCGCTACGGCGTAACATGGGGCGCTCGGGGGGTAGGCGTGCAGCACTATCGGATACTGGGGCCGGTCTCGGTGGACGGGCCCGGCGGTCCGATCGAGTTGGGCTCGCCGAAGCAGCGCACCGTGCTGGCCGCGCTGTTGTTGAACGCGAACCGCACGGTGTCGGACGACCGGCTGATGTCCTTGGTGTGGGGAGAGCGGGCGCCGCGCACCGCCATCGGCCGATTACAGGTCTACGTCCACGAGTTGCGGGCCGTGCTGGGCAGGGGGCTGATCAGCCGCGCCGGCACCGGTTACCGCATCCACACCGGCGGCGGCGAGGTCGACCTGGAGGTGTTCGAGCAGCTCAGGGCTGCCGCGCGGGAGGATCTCGCCGGCGGCCACCCTGAGGGCGCGGCGCGGCGGTTGCGTGCGGCGGTGGCGCTGTGGCGCGGGTCCGCGCTCGGCGGGGCCGGCGAGATGCTGATCGAGCAGGAACGCCCCGGGCTGGAGGATCGCCGGGTCGGCGCGCTGGAGGAGCTGTTCGAGGCCGAGCTGGAGGTGGGCCGCCACAGCGAGGTCGTGGCCGAGCTCCGTACGGCGGCGGCCGAGCACCCCCTGCGCGAGCGCCTGCAGGGGCAGCTCATGCTGGCGCTGCACCGGTGCGAACGCCGTTCCGAGGCGCTGGCGGTGTTCAGGGACACCCGGAACCGGCTGGTCGACGAGCTGGGCATCGAGCCGGGTCAGACGCTGCGGGAGCTGCACCAGCGGCTCCTGGCCGACGATGCCCGGCAGGACGACGTTGGGCAGACGGTTCAGACGCTACGTCCCGCGCGGCCCGGCGAGCTGCCCCGCGACATCCGTGGCTTCGCCGGGCGCGAGCAGGAGCTGGCGTGGCTGAACGACGCGCTGGACACCAGCGGCGCGGTGTGCGTGCTCACCGGAACGGCTGGAACGGGCAAGACCGCGCTGGCCCTGCACTGGGCCCACCGCGCGAAGAGCCGTTTCCCCTCCGGCCAGCTCTATGTCGACCTGCGCGGCTACGACGCCGAACACGAACCCCTGACCGCGGCCGCGGCCCTGGCCCGGCTCCTGCTCTCCCTCGGTGTCGAGCCCTCGCAGGCCCCCGGCGGCTTCGACGCGCAGCTCGGCCTCTACCGTTCGCTGCTCGCCGAGCGTACGGTCCTGCTGGTCCTGGACAACGCCCGCTCGGCGGAGCAGATCGATCCGCTGCTGCCGCCGTCGGGAGCGGCGCTGGTGACCAGCCGTCAGCACCTGGGTGAGCTGGTGGCGCAGGCGGGGGCCGAGCAGCGCTCGCTCGGCGCTCTGCCGGAACGGGACGCCCTCACCCTGGTCGACCGCATGCTGGGCCCCGCTGACAGCCCGTCGGAAGCGGCGGCCCGAGCCGAGCTTGTCCGGCTCTGCGGCGGCCTGCCGCTCGCGCTGCGCATCGCCGCGGCCAACGCCGCCACCCCATGGAGTGACACCGCGGCCGTGGTGAACGAGCTGACCGCCGGAGACCCGCTGACCGGTCTCACCCTCGACGGCACCGACCACAACCCCGTGACCCTCGCCTTCTCCGTGTCCTACCGCGCGCTCTCGGCGGCCGACCAGCGGGTCTTCCGCCTGCTGGGACTCGTACCGGGGCCGGACTTCACCGTCGAGGCGGTGGCCTCGGCGGCCGGCGTCCCGCTCGCCGAGGCGCGTGCGGCGGTCAAGGTCCTGGCCGCGGCCCACCTCGTCGAGCACCATCGCGCCGACCGGTTCCGGCTCCATGACCTGGTACGGCTCTACGCCGGCGTGGAAGTCGGCGGCGACCCGGATCGCGAGGCCGCCTGGAGCCGGTTGTTCGACCACTATCTCCACCTCGGCGACGCCATCGCCGCCTGGTGCGCCCCTGACGAGATCCGGCTGCCGGGGCACGCTTCTCCGGTGGCCGGTTCTCCGGTCCCGCCCAGCGCCGAAGAGATCTCCAACCTGGTGGCCGCGCTGGCGCAGACAGCCCGCCGCGATCCCGGTCCCGGGACGTGGCGGCTGGCCGAGCAGGTGTGGATCATCTGCAATAGCACCGGCCGCCACGGCGAATGGCTGGAGATCGCACCGACCCTGCTCGCCGCCGCCGAGCGGTGCGCGCAGACGGAGGGGGGCAAGCAGGCTGAGGGGAGCAAGCGGGCGGATATGCCCGCCATGCGAGCCATGCTGCATTACGCGATAGGCAAGAGCCTGTTCCGTGCGGTTCGCCGGGAGGAGGCCGTGCAGCATCTCGAACAGGCCGCCAGTATCGCCACCGCGTGCGGCTGGCGGGAGGGTGAGGCCGAGTCCTGGGCGAGCCTGAGCTTCGCCCTGGAATGGACCGGCCACCTTGAGCAGGCGATCGTCCACAACCGCCGGGCGGCTCAGCTCTTCACCGAGCTCGGCTCGGTCGTCGGGCGCAACCGTACCCTCAACAGGCTCGGCATGCAGTATCACCACCTGGGCCAGCTGGAGAGCGCGGAGCGCTGCCGGCGGGAGGCGCTCAGCCTGAGCCGCGAGCACGGACTGGCCTACGCGGAGGCGAGCGACCTGCGCGATCTCGGCGCCGTCCTGGTGGACCAGGGCCGCTACGACGAGGCCGAATCCACCCTGACGGAGGCGGTGACCCTGTTCGGCGCCTTGGGCGCGTTCGGCGCGGCCCACGCCTACACCTGGCTCAGCCGGTTGTACTGGGAAACCGGGCAGTGGTCGGCCGGCCGCACGGCGGCGCGCCACGCCCTCGGCCTCTCCCGCGACCAGGGAGACCGGCTCATCGAGGCGGCGGCCCTGATCGCGCTGGCCGACACCGAGATCCGGCTCGGCCTGCTCGACGAGGCGGCCGGCAACCTGGACCTGGCCGACGAGTTCAACAGCGCCGCGAGCCTGCGATGGCACCAGAGCTACGCCGCGGTCGCCCGCGCTCGCCTCATCGCCGCCCGCGGCGACTTGGCGGGCGCCATCCGGGTCGCCCTGAGCGCTCGCGACACCGCGCACATCAACTCTTACCGCCTGCCCGAGCTCGCGGCCCTGACCGAACTCGCCATTCTCCACAGCGACCGGGGCGACCGCGCCGAGGCCGGGCGGGCGGCCGAGCAGGCCCTCCGGCTGTGTCGCACGATCGGCCACACACCCTGCGCCGACCGGCTGGAACCGCTGCTCAAGTGAGCTCGGGACACCGGCTGCGGGGGCTGGTTCACCGCGCCTGGGTGAGGACGGGCTCAGCGCAGGGTCGCGGTGAAGGTACGACCGTGGGCGTGGCGGGTCGACGCCTGGATCAGGGTGCCGCCCGGCACCCGCCGTACCGTCACCCCTTCGTCGGCCGTGTCGAGCCTGAGAGGTGCGCCGGCCACGACGACGGTGACGCGGTCGCGTTTCATCGTCGGGTCGGACAGGGCGACGACCGTGCGCTTGCCGGATCGCACGATGACCGAGGCGGGGCCGTCGATGAGCAGGCGCTCGGCGTGGCGCGGCCCGTCGGTGAAGACGTTGGCGGCGACGAGGCCGAGGGTCCTGTGCTTGATCGCTTGTACGTGCCGGTCGTTGGCCAGGACGGTCAGCGGGCCGTTCGCGTAGCCGTGCAGGCGGGCCTCCGTCGCGTTCGGGACCAGGGCGTAGGCGAGGGCGGTGACGCCGCCGGTGGCGGGGTGGGTGACCGAGGCGGTGAAGACGTTCTTGGTCACGTTGGTGTCGGGGTTGCTCGTGCGCACGACCCTGCGGCTGCGGGTCACCGTCTCCAGCCCGGCCGCGACGGGCTGCCGGGTGAGGAAGGCGTAGCCGATCGCCGTACGACGGGTGCCGTTGGCGTAGCGCAGCCAGCGCGGCGGCGTGGTGTCGCCCGTCTGCCAGGGGCGGCCGGTCCAGCCCTCGCCGGTGAGCGCGACCGCGTCGCCGGGGGCGGCGATGCGGCTGTCCACGGTGGTCACCGCCGCGCGGCCGCCCTGACCGGAGATGCCCGCGGCCAGCACCACGATCTCGTCGTCGAGCAGGAACCAGGACTTGGTCGCGCGGGCGTTCTGGTAGGCGACGAAGTCGTCGGGCAGGATGCCGGCCTGCTTGGCGGTGTACGCGGCGTCGTCGGACTGGACCATGCCGGACACGCCGTACGCGCCGAGCGTCGCGCCGCCGGAGAAGGCGTTCTCGGCGCGCGGGAAGTACACGTAGGTGTTCTGGGACTCCGAGGAGGAGGTGAAGTTCAGTGGGTGGCCCGGGTTCTCGTACCAGAGCCGGCCGTACAACTCGGGCACCGTCCGCCGATCCTCCACTGGCGCGGTGATCCCGGCCAGCCGGTACGGCGAGACGGCCGTGTAGTAGTCGACACCGAAGGCCTCGCGCTGGTCCTCGCCCGCGAGGTAGAGGTAGTGCGCGCCGTCGCCCTGGAACCACGGCATGAGGTTCTCGCCGCTCATGTACTCGTATTTGCTGATCCGGTCGGAGCTGCGGGCCAGGGCGAAGGCGTAGCCGGGGCGCCGGTGGACGGTCCTGTCCATGGCGTTGAACGCCACGCAGCGCTCGGGCGCGTTCAGGTCGGCGGCCGGGATGGCGGCGTCGGCGCGGATGGCCGCGTAACGGGCGATGCTGACCGGGGAGGCGAAGGCGGCCGTGTCGGCGGCCGGCAGGAACTTGACGTACTTCTTCAGCGCAAGCGCGTCGGCGGCGCTGACGTGGTCGGCCAGGTCGGAGATGGCCTCCACGATCACCCCGACGTCGGCGTAGCCGGTGCCGGTGCGCGAGACCGCCCGCCCCTTGACGATCTCCATCAGCCACCCCTCGAAGATCAGCGGGGCGAAGCCGTCGTTGATCCACCGGTACACCACGCCGGGCAGGTCGGGGACGCCGGCGCTCGCCGCGCCCTCGAGCGTCTTGAGGGTCTGGACGACCCGGGTCAGCAGGCTGCGCCCGTAGGAGCCGGTGTAGGCGACCGAGTCGTGCTGGATGAAGGAGCCGTCGCGGTAGTAGCCGTCGGTGACCCCGTGCTGGAGGTCGTACGGGTCGACCGTGGCGAAGACGGTGGCCAGGTCGGTGATGGCCTTGCCGACACGGGCGTCGTCGCCGGTGAGCGCGCCCTGCAGAATGCGGTTGGCGGTGATGTCGGCCAGGTTCGCCCCGGTGTGGAAGCGTGAGTCGAGGTCGACGTCGCCGTCCTTGCCGTTGCGCAGGTAGGCGTCCATCGAGGCGATGTAGGTCGCCGTCAGGTCGGGTCGTTCCTCCCGCACCCGGTCGGCCAGCAGGACCAGCGTCCTGCTCACCTGGATGGAGATCCCGATCTCCCAGTTGAACCAGTTGCCGTAGTAGCCCTTCGACTGGTCGCCGTAGTAGCGCTCGTGCAGCCACCGCAGACCGTCGATGACCCGCCGCTGGGCGACGGCGTCCTCGTTGAGCCCGCCGCCGGGCGTGCGGGTCGCCAGCGCGATCTCGTACAGGTACTGGAAGGCCAGCCGCAGGTTGGCGTCGTCGGTGCCGAGGCTCAGACCGGCGAACAACTCGCCGTCGGCCGCCTTGTCCATGGCCGTCAGCCGCTGCCTGGCGGTGTTGAGGATCGCCGCGAGCTTGGCGGCCACCTCGGGCCGGGCGTTGACGTCCGGGGTCCCCGCGAACATCGCCACGGTGTTGGCGAGCAGCCGCGCGTGATCGATCCCCGCTGCGGCGTGCGATGGGGAGGCTACGGCGAGGATGCCGGCGGCGGGGAGCAGGGAGAGAACCTGGCGACGAGACATGTGCGGCACAGCGGGCTCCAGGCCGTCGGAGGATACGCCGGGCTCACCCTACATGATCTACGTTTGTCGGCCCAGGCCTGTGATGTCCGGCTCGGCAACCGTGGGTCGCCGGGCCGGACACCGGTGCGTCAGGGCTGGGTCACACCAAGGTTGACCGGCAGGAACAGCGGGCCGATCGTGAAGAACGACGGCGAGTAGGGAATGTCGTCGGGGTCGATCGCCAGGCTCAGGTCCGGGAACCGCCGGTACAGCGAGGCGAGCGCCACCCGGCTCTCCAGCCGGGCCAGCCCCGCCCCGATGCAGAAGCGCGGGCCGTGGCCGAAGCCGAGGTTCCCGGTCTGCTCGCGGGTGATGTCGAACTGGTTCGCGCTCGGGCCGTGCTCCGCCGGGTCGACGCCGGTGGCCTGGTAGACCACGCCCACCGCGTTGCCCTTGGCGATGGGCACGCCCGCGATGATCACGTCCTCCGCCGTGAAGCGGAAGCTGGTCATCATCACCGAGTGGCGGTAACGGACGGTCTCCTCGACCACGTCGGTCCACCGGTCCTCGGCCTTGGCCAGGGCGAGCTGATCGGGGTTCTGGGCCAGCGCCACGATGGCGTACCCGAGCAGGTGCACGGTGGTCTCGTGGCCGGCGACGAGCATGATCCACAGCACGCCGACCAGTTCGTCGGTGGTGAGCTTGTCACCCGCGTCGTGCACCTGGACCAGGCCGGAGGTGAGGTCGTCACCCGGTTCGCGCCGCTTGCGCTCGACCAGGTCGTGCAGGAAGGCCATCAGGTTGTTCTGCGTCGCGAACGCCACCTCCGGCGGAGTGGTGTGCGCCAGCAGCGTGGAGGTCCAGTTCCGCAGCCGCAGCCGGTCCTCGGGCGCCACGCCGAACAACTCGCAGATCACCCACATCGGCAGCGCCTCGGTGAAGGCGGGAACCAGGTCCACGCCGTCACCGGCGGCCACCACCTCATCGAGTAACTCATCGACCATCTGCTGGATCCGCCCCTCCATGGCCTGCACCCGGGCCGGCGTGAAGGCGCTGGTGATCAGCCCGCGCAGCCGCCGGTGGTCGCCGCCGTCCATGGTGGACAGGTGACCGCCCTGGATGATGGCGCGCAGCGGCCAGTCCTCGGGGATCGATCCGTCGTGCAGGGCGGGCCAGTGCTTGGGGTCCCTGAGGAAGGTCTTGTTGTCTCCGGCGAGGATCTCCCGTACGGCCTTGTGCGTCAGGGCCAGGTAGGCGGGCACGCCTCCTGGGAATTCCACCTCCACCACGGGAGCGATCTCCCGAAACCGGATGCAGGTGTCGAGCGGGTTCTCGTCCACGGCGGGGAAGGAGGGGAGGTTCGTTGCCATTTGACCCCTTGGGTGAGGAGATCGTTAAGTGCGCAGTGATCTCATCACATATCTCGGGTGACCTCCAAACAACACAAGTCAGCGATCGGTAACACGATGGTCACCTACCGTTCGCGCACAGGCCGAGACCCAGCAGCGCGAGCGTGTACCGGAGCCGGCCCAGCAGGACCCAGACGACGGTGCCCAAAACGAGCAGGACCGAGGACTCGTGGTGCAGTTGCCGCATGAGCGCACCCCCGCGCACCTCCAGGGTGATCCGCAGAGAGGACTCATAAGCCTCGCTCATCATGACGCCTCGTAGCGGCGCATAGCTGCCGTCGTAGATCACCATCTGGCTGCCGGGCGTGAAGGAGAAGACCAGGAAGCCGCCGGTGAGCAGGACCACCACGAAACAGTAGACCAGCATCTCGCCTACCAGCTGCCGCATCCGTTCCATCGGGATATTTCACCAGAAAAGGCCAACTGGCGACGTTGATTTCCCGTCAGGCTTCGTATCTAGTGAAGAAGGCGCTCTAGCGACAGGGGCAGGGCTGCAGTCGAGGTTTCCGAATAACCCGCCCGCGCAAGAAGCTCGTCTATGGAATCGCTTACTGGGAGGCGATGACCGTGCGCGTGGCATTCATCATGGCCAGGGCCTCATCCGCGCCTATCGGCGCGCTCAAGACGGTCTACTCCTATGCCTCCCGTCTGGGGGAAAGGGGTCACGACATTCTGCTCGTCCACCCGCGGCGGCCCGTACGCCACCCTCTCGGACCGCCTACCAGGGCGGTCGCGCCGATAATGCCGGCGGACGCCCATCCGCACCCGTGGTTCTCCGCCGGGCCGCGGACCCGCAGCGTTTTGGTATCCGACCCGGCCGACTTTCTCCATACGCTTTCCGGGCGGCACGATCCCTTCGACGTCGTACTGGCGACGACCTGGCAGGTCGTGCCGCTTGTGGCCGCCCTTCCCGCGTATCTGGGCCTTAAGGCATTGTTCCTGCAGGACTACGAAAGCTATTTGCGCCCCGACGGAGCGGCGCGGGAGGCGATGGAAGCGGCCATGCGCACCGGCTGGCCCATCGCCGTGGGCGCGCGGCGCCTGCGGTCCATCGTCGAGGGCGTTTCCGGCGCGCCGTGCGCTCTGGTGGAATGCGCCGTCGACAGCTCGACCTTCTTCCTGCGGACCCCGATCGACTCGGCGGAGCGGGTCCTGGTCGGGTTTCCCGCGCGCCGCGAATGGTCGAAACGTACCGGTGACGCGATCACCGCGTTGGAGCTGGCGCGGGAGGCGCGCCCCGGGGTGGTGCGGGCGTGGTGCTATGGCGCGTACGACGCCGACCGGCTGCCCTTCTGGATCGAGCACCATCCGGGGCCGAGCGACGCCCGGCTGCGCGGCCTCTACAACCGGTCGGCCGTGTTCGCCGTGCCGTCGGAGTACGAGGGATTCGGGTTTCCCGGCGCCGAGGCCATGGCCTGTGGGGCCGCGCTCGTCTCGACGCGCAACCACGGCATGGAGAGCTACGCGGAGCACGACCGTACGGCGCTGCTGTGCCCGCCGCGAGATCCGGAGGCACTGGCCGAGGGCATCGTCCGGCTGCTCGACGACGCCGCGCTCCGTCACCGACTGGCCAGGACCGCGGTCAAAGAGGTGGTTCAGCGGACGATGGACGACGCCGTCTCGGATTTCGAGAGCTGGCTCCTGACCATCCGGGAAGCCTCGCCACGTTGAGGCCGGTGAATTGTCGGGGGCGCGGCCTAGTCTGGCCCGCGTGGCATGTCCGGCCGACAGAGGAGATTGTGGTGACCACGCTGTCAGATCGACCCAACACCGCCTTGCTGGTGATCGACGTCCAGAAGGGCATCGTGGCGGAGACGCACCAGCGTGACGAGGTCGTCGCCAACATCGGCACGCTCGTCGACCGGGCTCGCGAAGAGGGTGTCCCGATCGTCTGGGTCCAGCACTCGAGCGAGCAGCTGGCGAAGGGGAGCGACGCCTGGCAATACGTCCCGGAGCTGGTCCGCCGGGAGGCGGAGCCGCTGGTGCACAAGACGTTCGCCGACTCCTTCGAGGACACCGGCCTGGAGGAGGTGCTGGCCGGGGCCGAAATCGGGCGCCTGATCGTGGCCGGCGCGCAGACGGACGAATGCATCCGGTCCACGATCCATGGCGCCTTCGTACGTGGCTACGACGTGACGCTCGTCGGTGACGCGCACACCACGGAGGACCAGAGCGAGTGGGGCGCTCCGCCGCCGGACAAGGTCATCGCGCACACCAACCTCTATTGGCGTTACCACACGGCGCCCGGCCGCACCGCCGCGGTGGTGGAGACGAAGGATGTGACGTTCGGCGACTGAGCCGACGGCATCCTCCGTCTCCGTCTCCGCTGGTTCAGGCGTTCTGGGCCTTCAGTTCGGCCTCCCGCTTGACCTGCTGGATCTGGCCGTCGGTGACGACGAGGTCGCCCAGCTGCCGGACCGCCTGGTAATACGTCCAGGCGAGGCCGTCACAGGTGGCCTTGGAGACTCCCGAGTATCCGGCGCACACCTGCTTCATATCGAAATAGAAAGCGCTGTCGATACGGTCCTTGTTGGCCGGGAATTGGCTTACGGCCTTGTAGTTTCGGTAGCCGAAATCGTGTCGCCGGCACGGCATCCGGAAATCGAAACCGAGGGGCTGGTCGGGGCTGCTGGAGCACAGGTCGGTGGACCAGTCGAAGGCGTAGTCGGCCCACGCCGCCTGGTTCTGCCAGGCGGCGCGCCAGGAGGCGGCGCTGGCGGCGGTGGGCTGGGAGAATCCGGAGAGCGCGGCGAGTTTCTGCTCCAGAGTCACCGCATGGGCTGGTAGCGCGAACGCGAGGACGGCGATCAGGGAGGTGACGAGGGCGGCTAACGTGGCGAGGGATCGTCTGACCATGAGGACCTGCTTCTCTTGCCCGGGGGGGTGAATGGTCATGGCAAGGTTCACCTGACGGTCTAACGATGAAGCGAAATCCCGGGCAATGCAGAAGCAGATCTTGCTTAATTTCCGCCAAGAAGTTCGAGCAAAACGGACATTTACCTCTAGTCGACGGGCTGAGTCAGATTCACCGGCGAAGGGCGTTCGCAGGTGCTCGTGATGGTCACCGCCGCGCCGGAGTGCGCCGAGGCCAGCAGTGACTCCATGACGTCGAGCACGTGGAAGGCCAGCGATCCACTCGTACGAGGCTCCTCGCCCGCCGGGGTCGAGGCGAAGTCGGCCAGGCCCACCCCGCGCCCGGCCTCGACGTAGCCGGCCCCCACGGGGAGAGCCCGCCATTCGCCCTCACCGACCCCTGACACCAGGACGGATCCGTCGAAGTAGTTCGGGTCGGGCACGACGAGCGAGCCCGTCTCGCCGTGCACCTCGATGTTGGGCGCCTTGGTCGCCGCCCCGTCGAAGCTCATCACCAGCGTGGACAGCGCTCCCGAGGTGTGGACGAGCACTCCGGTGACGTGCGTGTCCACCGTCACCGGGATCTCCTCGCCCTGGCGGGGTCCGGAGCCGATCGTGCGCTTGGTCCGCGTACGGCTGGCCGCGCCGACGACCGACGCCACCGGGCCGAGCAGCGTCACCAGGCTGGTCACGTAGTAGGGCCCCATGTCCAGGAGCGGGCCGCCGCCGGGGACGTAGTAGAAGTCTGGGTTCGGGTGCCAGCGTTCGTGACCGGGCGTCATCATCGTCGCGGTCGCCGCGATGGGCCTGCCGATCAGACCGTCGTCGATCGCCTTGCGCGCCGTCTGCGTACCGGTGCCCAACACGGTGTCCGGCGCGCACCCCACGCGCACCTGAGCGGCATCGGCCGCCCGCAGCATCCCGGCGGCCTCCTCGGCGGTCGCGGCAAGGGGCTTCTCGCAATAGACGTCCTTGCCGGCCGCTATAGCTTGGAGCGCGATCTCGGCATGGGCGGCCGGGATGGTCAGGTTGAGCACGACGTCGATGCGCGCGTCCGCCAGCAACTCCGCCACGCTCAGCACGTCGACGCCCGCATAGGGCCGCACCGCCGCCCGCGCCCGGTCAAGGTCCAGATCGGCCACCGCGACGAGCCGCAACTCCGGCAACCGGTCGATGGTCTGGAAATACTGCGCCGAGATGGCGCCGCACCCGACGACGCCCACGTTCACCGGCTGGCCCACAGCATGCCCCTCTCAATGATGGTGCGTACGTTCTCGTCCTCCAGGACGTCGAGGCTGTGCCCCGGGGTCGCGACGAAGATCCGCCCACTCCCCCATTGCCTGGTCCAGATCGCCGGCGAGGTGACCTCCCGATGCCAGGGATCCCACGGGCGGACCTGCTGTGTCGTCGTGGCCAGCACGTCGATGTAGTCGTCCGTCAGCACCCAGTACTGCTCGGTCACGAGGCCGAAGTCCGCGATGCCCTCCGTGATGGGGTGATCGGCCGCCTCGGGCAGCATGTTCACGGTGTACGGCACGAAGTTGTCCGCCGCCGAGCCCTGCCGCTCGGCCGGTTCCTTGCCCGGATGGCAGGCGAACTGCCCGCCGATCAGGTGCAGATAGTCGGAGGAGTTGCGGTAGGAGTCGGCGATGCCACCGTGCCAGCCCGCCATCCCCGTGCCGGACTCGATCGCGGCCCGCAGGCCGTTGAGCTCGGCCGGCTCGATCGTACCCATCGTGTAGCACTGCACGATGAGATCGACCCCGGCCATGAACGCGGAGTCCGCGTACGGCGCCGGGGAGTCCGCCCGGCTCACCTCGAACCCCTGCTTCTCCAGGTAGGGGATAAAGAGCTCGGTGGCCGCGACCGGGGCGTGCCCTTCCCAGCCGCCCCGTACCACCAGAGCCTTCCGACGATTATCACCCGTCATGCTTCCACCCATCCGCTCGGTCGACGCCTCCGATCATCGCATTACCTGCCAAAGCGGCCAAAAGGTTAGATGCCGCCCGGGCTGACCTTCTGGTCGGCGATTCGGCGAGCCAGGGCCTGGCCCGCCGGCAGATCGGCGACGAACGCGCGGAGAAAATCGGTGATCTGAGCGAGGTCGCGCCCCTCGGCGGCGGCGTCGATGGATCGGTAGAGATCATCTTCGATCGTGGTGATCTGCCGGGCGAGGCGCCTGCCCTCTTCGGTGAGAGACAGCTCGATGTGGCGGCGGTCGTGCGCGGACACCTGACGGTCGATGAGGCCCATCGTGGCGAGCCGGTCGACCAGGCGGCTGGGACTGTTGCCGCTCTCGCAGACCAGCAGGTCGCCGAGCCCGTTGAGGGTGAGGGGCGGGCGATCCGCGAGGATGCGGAGCACCTCGGCCTGGGAGGGAGTGACCCCGAGCGGCTTGAGCGCCTGGCCGAGCAACCGGTTGCCTTCGCGCTGCGCGGCCAGGATCAGATAGCGGAGTTCTTCAGCGGTTCGCATGGGAGCCAGCCTGTCGTGTCTTGGCGAGGGCCGCCGTCACGGACGCCAGCCGGGCGGCCGCTCCCGGATCGTGGGCCGGCAGGATGACCAGGCCCGGGTTCTTCTCCCGCAGCGTGTTGATCGCCTTGGTGGTGTCGTCCAGCTGCCGCTTGTCTCCTACGCCCGGCACATGGCCCTCGTGCAGCAGATGGGCGTCGTAGGTCAGGTCGCCGACCATGAGCAGCGGCGGGTGCCCCTGACCACGGACCAGCAGCGACAGCGATCCGGGCGTGTGGCCGGGAGTGGGCAGCAGTACGAGGCTGCCGTCGCCGAACAGGTCGTGGCCGGTCGTGAAGGGCGCGAGCCCGGGATCCTGGACGGCGCCGAACTCGATGTGCCGCCAGCGCAGCCCGGGTATGTCGATGTGGGACCGCAGGAGCCCCCGCAGTTCGGGCAGGGCTCCATCGAGCGTCCGCCATTCCGTGCCGCTGACCACGATCTCGGCGCCGGTCAGCTCCCGCAGTCCCCCGATGTGGTCCTGGTGCAGGTGGGAGATCACCACCGTGTGCACGTCCGCGATGTCGTAGCCGGCGGCGGCCAGCTGGGCGGTGAGGGTGTCGGCGGGGCCGATGTCGAAACGGGCCAGCCGGTCGTACATCACTCCCGTGATGCCGCCGGGGAAGTAGCCGGCGTCGATCACCGACGCCCGATCCTGGCCCGCGTCGAACAGCACCAGCCCACGCTCATGCTCGATCACATAGACGTTGATCGGCAGCGGCGGGGTCCACCGGCGCGAGGTGAACAGCCACCAGTACATCGGTTTGCGGGTGGCGGCCACGTGCTCCGGGTGGATCGACACCGTCCCGGTGCTGACCACCGATACCTGCTTGACCGTCTCGTTTCTCATGAGAATTACATTACACGACATATATGTCGTGTCAACTATCTCCTAAGAGGGCGCTTGTCACGGCGCTGTCAGGCCCGTATCAGCGACGGCGGCCATCGTCCTACCTGCACGCCAGAACGTACGAGATCTCGACCTGAACGGTCGGGAGAAGAGGGGACACACGATGTCGCAGGAGAAGCTGTCCGAGTTCGTCGCGGCGACGGCCAAGGAGTTCGGCATTCCCGGTGTTGCCGTGGGGGTGCTGGCCGGCGGCCAGGAGTTCGTCGCCTCTCATGGGGTGACGAGCCTCGACAACCCGCTGCCGGTCGATGACAAGACGCTGTTCCCCCTGGCCTCGGTGACCAAGAGCTTCACCGCGACCGCGCTGATGCGCCTGGTGGCGGAAGGCAAGGTGGAGCTGGACGCGCCGGTGCGGCGTTACGTACCCGAGCTCAGGCTCGCCGACGAGGCCGCCGCCGCGCGGATCACCGTGCTGAACCTGCTCAATCACACCGCCGGGCTGGACTGGAACCTGATCGACACCGATGAGAGCGACGGGTCCCTGGCCGCGTTCGTGGCGAAGCTGGACGAGCTCACGTTGATCGCGCCACCCGGCGCCCGGGCCTCCTACAGCCAGGCCGGTTACAACCTGGCCGGGCGGGTCATCGAGAAGGTCACCGGCCTGCCTTTCGAGAAGGCCGTGGCCGCGCTGGTCCTGGAGCCGGCGGGGCTGTCGAACACCTTCTTCGATCACGATGACGTCATGATCCGGCGCTTCGCCGTGGGCCACAACCTTGGCGAGGACGGCACCATGCGCGCCGCGCGGCCGTGGACGTCGTGGCGGGCCGGCTCGCGCGCCAACTACCCCGGCGGGGGCAGCGTGTCCTCGGTGAGCGACCTGCTGCGCTGGGCCCGGTTCCACCTCGGCACCGGTGACGGCGTGCTGCCCGCCGAGGCGCTGCACCGCATGCAGGAGCCGACGGTCGAACTGCGGGCCAGCACGCTCGGCGACGCCTTCGGCATCTGCTGGTTCCTGCGTGAGGTGGATGGAGTCCACACCATCGGGCACGGCGGATCAGGCAACGGGCAGTTCGCCGAGCTGCTCATCGTGCCCGAACACGACTTCGCCGTCATCTCCCTGGCCAACGCCGGCCCTGACGGCTACCCCTTCAACCAGGCTGTGGTCCGCTGGGCACTGGAGAACTACCTCGGCGTGGTCGACCGGGATCCCGAGCCGATCCCCTACGACCAGGCGCGGGCGCGGCAGGTCGTCGGCCGGTACGAGATCGACGCCATGAACCTCGACATCGCCACCGACGGGCATCAGCTGACCCTCGAGGTCGGGATCAAGCCGGAGATCCGCCAGGCGTCGGACGCCGACATGCCCCCGGACTACGCGCCGGCCGCCTTCGGGTTCCTGCCCGGCGACGGCGACGAGTACATCATCACCGAGGGCGGGCTGAAGGGGCAGCGCGGCTACTTCAGCCGCGACGACAGCGGCACGGTCGTGGGCGTCGACCTCGCCGGCCGGCTGTTCGGCCGGGCCACGGCCGCCTCATCGTGATGGATCGGACGTGCTGCTCGCGGCGCGTGCCGCGCCGGATGCCGGACGTACTGCGAGCGGCGCGTCGCGCGTCGCGCCGCTCGCAGTGGAGACCGCGTCGTCAGGACGCCGGCTTGGCGAGCATGCCGTGCGGGTCGAGCACATACTTGCGCGCGGCCCCCTCGTCGAACTCGTGGTAGCCCCTTGGTGCGTCGTCCAGCGAGATCGGCGTCGCGTTGACGTTCTTCGCGATCTGCACCCGGTCGTTGAGGATCGCCATCATGAGCTGGCGGTTGTACCTCATGACCGGGCACTGGCCGGTGACGAAGGAGTGCGACTTGGCCCAGCCGAGGCCGATCCGGATGGACAGCGAACCGTGCCTGGCCGCCTCGTCCTGCGCACCGGGGTCGCCGGTGACGTACAGGCCGGGAATGCCGAGCGCGCCGCCCGCCCGGGTGATGTCCATCAGCGTGTTGAGCACGGTGGCGGGACGCTCGACGTCCGAGTCCCCGCCGTGGCCGCGGGCCTCGAAGCCGACGGCGTCGACGGCGCAGTCCACGACCGGCTCGCCCAGGATGTGCTCGATCTGGTCCTTCGGCTCCCCCAGGGCCACGTTGATCGTCTCGCAGCCGAAGGTGTGGGCCTGGTCCAGCCGCTCCTTGTTCAGGTCGGCGACGATGACGACGGCGGCTCCGAGCAGGAACGCCGAGGTCGCCGCGGCCAGGCCGACCGGGCCGGCGCCGGCGATGTAGACGGTCGATCCTGGCTTCACCCCCGCGCTCACGCAGCCGTGGAACCCGGTCGGGAAGATGTCCGCGAGCATGGCCAGGTCGAGGATCTTCTCCATGGCCCGTTCCTTGTCGGGGAACTTGAGCAGGTTCCAGTCGGCGTACGGCACCAGGACGTAGTCGGCCTGCCCACCTACCCAGCCGCCCATGTCGACGTAGCCGTACGCCGAGCCGGGCCGGTCGGGGTTGACGTTCTCGCAGACGCCTGTCTTGCCCTCCTTGCAGTTGCGGCAGCGGCCGCAGGCGATGTTGAACGGTACGGACACGAGGTCGCCGACCTTGATGAACTCCACGTCGGAACCGGTTTCGATCACCTCACCGGTGATCTCGTGACCGAGGATGAGGCCCGGCGGGGCCGTGGTGCGGCCGCGGACCATGTGCTGGTCGCTGCCGCAGATGTTCGTCGCCACCGTTTTGAGGATGGCGGCGTGCGGTAGTTTGCGCCCTACGTTGCCCGGGTTGACCCCCGGGCCGTCCTTGAGCTCGAATTCGGGATAGTCGGTCTCGCGTACCTGGACGTTGCCTGGCCCCTCGTACGAAACTCCCCTATTGCCGGGCATGACTCCCCCTTGCCCGATAGGTGGCGGATGTTCGTTCGCTCACGTGGTCACGGATCACCCCCCATGGCCGGGGCGCCAGCGGCGGCGGCCGATGTGCCCCACTCGGTCACGGATCCGGTCGTCGTGCGGGCGCCGGGCCGTCGGGATGTCACCCGCGGTGCCCTGAGCGGCCTCGGGCAGATCCTGTCCCCGCGCGCCGATGATCTCTCCGGCGGTGCCCTGCTCGGCCGTCACGGGCAGCTCGCGCATCGGGCGCGCCACCAGGTCGTACACCACGACGGCCAGCACCGCGCCGATGATCGGGCCGGCGATGTAGACGCCGTACTGCCACCATGGCGCGCTACCGCCGAACACCGTGGTCGTCAGGTACGGCCCGAACGTACGGGCCGGGTTGACGGAGCCACCCGTCAGCGGGCCGAGCACGAAGATCTCGCACGCCACGGCCAGTCCGATCATCCAACCGGCCCAGCCGCTCGGCGCCCGCCGGTCGATCGCCAGCGCCATGATCGTGAGCAGCAGCAGGAACGTCCCCAGTCCCTCCAACAGGATGCCCTGCCCATAACTCACGCCCTGGCCGAGCGCGGTGAGCCCGACGCCGTTGTCCACCGCCCGCCGGCCGAACCCGCCCACGATCAACAGCCCGCCGGCGAACGCGCCGACGAGCTGGGCAACGATGTAGAACGGCACCTCCGACCACGGAAACCTGCGTCCCGCGGCCAGGGCGATGGTGACCGCCGGGTTGATGTGCGCGCCGGACGTACTGCCGAAGGCGTAGATGACGAGCGCGACCACCACGGCGAACGAGAACGAGATGATGCCTAGGGCGGCGTAGTCCAGCCGGCCGTTCTGCATGACCAGCGCGGCCACCACGGACCCGGCACCGAAGAGAACCAGCAGCATCGTTCCGATGGCTTCCGCGACAAGACGTCGCGGCAGGTCTCCAACCATCGCAACCCCCCGATGACGATGGTTTATCACCAAATTCGAATATATACCCGGTCTTCAGCAGCGACGCAGGTCAGGGTGGTTGCGCGGGTGCTCAGAGACAGCGGCGATGAACCTCGTCCACCCGCTGCGTCAGGCCGCTCCGGTCGAGGTGTTCGAGCAGCGGTACCGCGACCCGACGGCTGGTGTCGAGGGCCCGCCTGGCCTGGCTGACCGTGAAGGGCTGCGGTAGGCGGCGCAGCAGCTCCGCCGCCTGTGTGTCCGCGCCGGGCAGCAGCACGATCCCCTCGGTCACGCGCAGCAGGCGCCCGGCCCGTACGGCCGCCGCCAGCTCCCGGGAACCCAGTCCCAGCTCGGCCAGCCGCCCGGCCTCCGGCGCCTGGAAGGGGTGTGCCGACAGCTCCCCCCTCAACCGCTCGACCGCCCGCGCCACCGGCTCGGGCAGCCCGGCGGCCCGGGTCACGATCCGCCCCTCGGCGAGCGTGTACGGCGCCCGGACCAGCGCGGCGACCAGTTGCCGGTCGGGCAGCCCGAGCGCGTGGCGGGCCGCCTCGATCGGCATGCCGGGCTCGAGGGGGTGCTCGACGGCGTACCGCCGCGCCGTGTCGGCCAGCCGCTCGCCCAGCTCGGCCCAGTACTCGGGATCGGCGTACCAGTCCCCGCAAACCGGCCCCCCGCTCAGAACACCGGCCTCGACGGCCGAGGCTGGGCCGGGCGTGCCGATCATGGCGGTCAGGTCGGCCGCACGCAGCAGCTGGTGGATGCGCAGGGCGGAGGCGGCGTCCGGGGCGGCCGACTCCAGCTGGGCGGCGTGCGCCCGCGCCGCGCCCCGGCGG
>NZ_JBEZDM010000037.1:0-104729 GCF_040648335.1 Nonomuraea sp. NPDC049158 | reverse complement strand
GGGTCGCGTTTGTCGTCTCCGCACCGGGGCGCCCTTACTCGGCCACTCGACCCAGGGGTGCAGCAGTCTCACCAGCCGAGAACGCAACGGCCTTGTGCGAGGGGCACCCATCGGAAGCCGTGTTCTGCCTTCTCGGCGTCATTCGATCATGGCACCCCGGCATGGCTTCGCTTCTCACCCCGGGTTCATCGTGCGGCGGCGAGCCCGGCGAATGCCGTGATCGGCCGATCCTGGCTGTTAGCGTGGCGTTCATGAGCCCCGGGTCTCGCCTCTGTTTCACGCGTCCCGGCGTCCTCCTCCCGAAGCTGACCCCAGCCCCAAAGTGCTGAATGGCTCACCGGCGTGGCCGTAGGTGTCGGCACTCAGAGAGATTTGGAACGGAATCCGGCGTCAACGCGGTTCCCGCTGGTCAGCAGGGTACGGTCTTGCTCGCCCACCCGAACGTGATAAACGCCGGATTCCGTTCCAACGCACAGGAGGTTGGGGGTCGAAAAGTGAGCCTGCCCGGCCGGGTTACAGCCATCCCCGCCTGCGTCACAACGCCGGGCCCCGACACGCCCGGACCAAGATGCTCACGAGCCGCCATCGTCCTGCTCAGATCATGGTTCCTTTGATCGGCCGTATGTTCGCCTTCGTCGAGGGCCGAGGACACCCGTCCGGCTGGCCGATGTCAGGGTGTGCCGGGGCAGCCCGCCGCTACAGGTACTGGCCCGCTTCGGCTCTGTCTGTCTTCGACACCCGCACCGACACCACGTTGGCGAGGTTGATGACCACGCCGTTCACGTCGGTCTCACGGTCATATCTTGCCCGCATCAACACCAGGCTGCGCCGCTCGTCCAGAGCACGAGCGATCGCCGCCACCGCCTCTTCCTCCCCGTCGAAGTCTCCGCTCATCACGGAGACGTCTTCGCCGCCCATCAGGTGGAATCGAAGGATCATTGCGACTTTTTCAGGCACGGCCGGCTCCTTCGGAGAGAATCCGCAAAGGGTATCTGCCCAGCCTCGAACGCTGTAGGCACCTGCCCTTGCACGTCCGCCTCCGCGCGGGCGCACGCGATGCCCTCCAAGCTGGATACAGGCAGTAACAATCGTGTCATCCGTCCCGAACGGATTTGTGGTCAATGGTCGGTGATGAGGGCGTCCAGAGCGGCGGCCTTGTCGGCTTCGGTGGGCAGGGCGTAACGGCGGGTGGTGTCCAACGAGCCGTGACCGAGGAGTTCGGCGACCAGGATGGGGTCCTTGCCGTCGCGGATGAGCTGGGTGGCGAAGGTGTGGCGCAGGACGTACGGGCTGAAGGGCTCGGTGGGGTCGTCATTGAGGCCGACGGCGTCGCCGAAGCGGGTGATGATGTCGCGGGCGGCGCGGTCGCTCAGGCGGCCGCCGCGGTGGTTGAGGAACACCGCGGTGTGGGTGCCGGCCGCCTTCCAATCGGCGCGGGCTTCCAGCCAGTCGGTCAGGGCCTGGCGCAGGTCCGCGTGGACGGGCAGGAGGCGGATCTTGCCGCCGTCGCGGCCTTTGCCGCGGATGCGTAGTTCGCCCTTGCGGGCTGATAGGCGGACGTCGGCCAACTCGAGGCCGACGACTTCGGAGATGCGCAGGCCGGCGTAGTAGGGCAGCAGGGCGATGGCCTTGTCGCGCGGGGATGCGGTGAGCTGGACGTGGCGGATGTAGCGGCGGGTGCGCCGGGCCTCCAGGGCGCGCGGAGCGGTGCGGCGCGAGTCGCGTTCCCGCTGAACTGGGGGCTTGCCGAGGCCGCGGCGGGCGTAGAAGTCGTCGATGGCCGACAGGTAGCTGTCGATGGTGTTGGGGGCGCGGCGGCCGTTCTTCAGATGCCGGCGGAAGCCGCGTACCGCGCCGGTGGCGGCGATGGGGTCGGTGAGCGGGTCGCCGTCCAGAGCGTCGGCGTCGGCTTGATCGGCCAGCCAGGCCAGGTAGCCGCGCAGCCGGGAGACGTACTTGGTCTTGGTGGAGCCGGCCAGCGGGGCGTGCGCGAGCGCGTCGATGTAGTCGGCCAGGACGGCGGCATGGGGGGCGGAGAGCGGCACGGCCTGCGACCGGCTTGTGTTTCCGGAAGCCGCTCCAACCGGTTGCGTGATCTCTGAGGTGGTGTTTCCGGAAGTCACCCGCATAGTCTACTTCCGGAATTAGGCAATTCCGGAAGTGGTGAGGTAGAGTGGAGATACCGAGGACTTTTCGAGCGTCGGCATTCAGGTCTGCGTCGCCCCGGCGAACCACCACCGGCCCTTCGAAGGGGCCCGGACAGGCGCGGCGACCATGATGCCGACACTTCTTTCTCAACCCGCACCGCTCAGCTCCGCCTCGTCCGCGATCCCTCGGGTCGATTCCGCGCAACGGCTCAGTCTCCGCCCGGTGCCGAATTGGCGAGTGGTGGTGGACGGGGCCTGGTGGCCCTACTCCCGTGACGCGGCCGCCGAGTTGCCCGCTCTCATCGGCGCCGTCGACCGGCTGCTTGACCGAGTCACGCTCCGCATCGGCGTCCATCGCGATGCGTGGCAGAACATCCCGCGTCGCATCCCGGCACGCGGGCGTCAGGTCCGCATCGGCTGGTTCCGCCACACCGACCCGCGCATGATCACTCTCAGCTTCGCCACCGGCGAGCCGGTCGTCCTGCTGATCATCCCTTCAGGCGCCGCCGCCGGCGCCGCCGAGGCCACGCTGAAGCTCACCGCCCAGGACACCGCCGGCTTGAGTATCGACGCCATCCTCACCCTCGCGCACTTGCCGGCCGAGCCCGCTCTGTGTGCGTCGGCTGACGGCTCGGCTCGCTGGGAGGACGAGGGCGGGTCGGTCACCGGGCAGGGGACGCAGTCCTTCGCTGGACGGCCGGCAACTCCGGAATGACCCCGCGTGCCGCCTGCCGGCCGGATCGAGCGGTCCGGGCACCGCCCGTACTGGCGGCGGGCCGATCTTCGGCCGGCAGGCATCTCATGTCAGCTTCTCCAGTGAGGGGACTTCCATGACCGTCATCGACACCGCCCCGCTCGCCGGGACGAGCGCCGCGGCGCCGACCCTCGTGCATCTGTCGGGGGACATCGACATCTTCACCACAGCTCGGCTGCGCCAGCGGCTGATCAACGCCCTCGATTACAGCACCGACCTGCTCATCTTGGACCTGTCCAGGGTCACCTTCTGCGGCGCCGGCGGGCTGGGCGTGATCATCGGCGTGCAGGGCCGTGCGAAGGCGCGAGGCGTCACGCTGGCCCTGACCGGCGTGCCACCGCGCATGGCCCGGCTGCTACGCATCACCGGCCTGGACCACCGCTTCCCGATCATGGCGTGACCGGCATGCCGACTGTCACCCGCATCACCGCCGCGGCGGGCTATGACGGCAATGCGCCGTTCCCCCGGTCCGCTGCGCCCGCGCGGGCCGGCATCGTCCCGGTGACTCTGACCGCCGCGATCGTCATCGCGCCGTTCATCGCGCTGGGCGCCGGCATCTGGCTGGCGTGGGGAAGCGGGGTCACCCTCACCGACCTGCTGCTGGCCGTCGCCTTCTACGTGGTGACCGGGCTGGGAGTGACGGTCGGCTTCCACCGGCTACTGACCCACCGCTCCTTCACCGCCCGCCCCTGGCTGCGCATCGCCCTAAGGGCTGTTTCTTAGATCTGCTGACTAATTGTGGTGATGGTGCCACGATGAGTGCATGGGGCGTGGTGACTTAACGAACGCCGAGTGGGAGCGGCTCAAGCCGCTGTTGCCCGAGGGTGGCCGGCAAGGCGGGCGATGGAACGACCACCGGAAAACGATCGATGGCGTGTTGTATCGGGCCCGGACCGGGCTGCCCTGGCGTGACCTGCCCGAACGGTTCGGTCCATGGATCACGGTCTACAAGCGGCATCGCCGCTGGTCGGCTGATGGCACCTGGCAGATGCTGCTGACCGCGATCCAGGCCGAGCAGGACGCCGAGGGGCGGGTGGACTGGGACATTGCCGTGGACTCCACCACGGTGCGGGCACACCAGCACGCCGCCGGCGCGCCCCGCACCCCGCCTGCGGCACCCGCCGCGCCGGGGCGGCAAAAGGGGGACGTCGCGGGGACAAACCGGGGCGATCCCGTGCTGGCCGCGCTGGCCGCCCGGCTGGCGGAGGTGGTCAGACCGGGGAGTGCCTAGGCCGCTCCCGGGGCGGCTTCACCACCAAGATCCACCTGTCCGCGGACGGCCGCTGCCGGGTGCTGTCGCTGGTGCTGACGCCGGGCCAGTACGGCGACAGCCCGCAGTTCCGGCGGGTGCTGAGCCACATCCGCATTCCCCGACTCGGACCGGGACGCCCGCGCACCCGGCCCGCCAGCCTGACCGCGGACAAGGCCTATTCCTCACGCGCCAACCGCGTCTACCTGCGCCGCCGCAAGATCCGCCACACCATCCCCGAACCACGCGACCAACGCGCCAACCGCCGTCGGCGCGGCTCGGCCGGCGGGCGACCCACCGGCTTCGACGCCGACCACTACAAGAGCAGGAACGTCGTCGAACGGGCAATCAACCGGCTGAAGAACTTCCGGGCCGTGGCCACGCGCTACGACTGTGAGGATCTAAGGGTGCCGCCTCGGGCCGTGGTCTGACCCGCGCTACGACTGACCAGAGTGTCCTTCGTTTGATCTGTCGACCACGGTTCCGGGGCGGGGCGTGCTGTCGCCGGACCGGTGGAATGTGTCCCGATAGGGGCCTTGCCCGCCAGCACCATCACAGTCCTGACCGCTCCTTCGGCTCGGCGACGGCCACACCGTTGCCGTGTCAATCAGGAGCTGCAGTGCCCCACATTCCTCCCGCCCGCGCAGAGCGTCCCACCGACGAGCAGATGGAGGTGATCGTCGGGGTCGATACCCATAAAGACTTCCACGTCGCCGCCGTGATCACCGCCCTGGGCGGGCTGCTGGGGAGCAAGACATTCCCCACGACCGTGGCCGGCTATCGGGATCTGCTGGAATGGGTGCGCTCGTTCGGGCACGTGCATCGCGCCGGAGTGGAATGCACGGGCTCCTATGGTGCGGCACTGGCCCGCCACCTGAGCGCTTCGGGAATCGAGGTCGTGGAGGTCAATCAGCCCGACAAAGCCGCGCGTCGCCGCCGCGGCAAGACCGATGCGCTGGATGCCCAGGCGGCAGCTCGGGCGGTGCTGTCCGGGAGTGCCACGGCGGTGGCCAAGGCCGGCGACGGACCGGTGGAGATGCTCCGGTTGTTCAGAGTGGCCAAGACATCGGCGATCAAGTCACGGTCCCAGGCGATCAACCAGCTCAAGGCTGTTCTAGTCGCTAGCGAACCCGAGCTGCGCGACTGCCTGGCCGGCCTGAGCAACCCCAAACTGATCCGCCGATGCGCAGCACTTCAGGCCGAAACACCCACCACTATCGCCTCGGCCGCCGCCTACACCCTGCGCCTGCTGGCGCAACGGATCAATCAGCTCACCCCGGAGATCACCGACCTCGCGACACAGATCACCACCGCGATCGCCGCCCACGCGCCCGGCCTGCTCGACACCTACGGCGTCGGCCCAGACACCGCCTCAGCCCTGCTCATCACCGCCGGAGACAACCCCGAGCGGCTCGGCACAGAGGCGTCCTTCGCCGCACTCTGCGGTGTCAGCCCAGTCGAGGCCTCCTCCGGAAAGACCCAGCGCCACCGCCTCAACCGAGGCGGCGACCGGCAAGCCAACTCTGCCCTGCACACCATCGTCCTGGCGCGTCTGCGCTGGGACCCCCGAACCCGCGACTACGTCGAACGACGCATCACCGACGGCAAAACCCGCCGCGAAGCGATCCGCTGCCTCAAACGCTACATCGCCCGCGACATCTACCGGATGATCCGCAACCCACAACGCACCAAAGCCGCCGCTTCAGCCGCTTGACATCCATAGGGGCATCAAACGCGCCTACAACTTCCTCGGCACCGTCACCCTGGCCGCCCTGATCATCTGGCTCCGCACCTGATCTAAGAAACAGCTCTTAGTGGCTCTGGCCGCGGCGGGCGGCACCGCGGTGGTCCAGGCCGCCGGCAATGCGGTCACATGTGCGCCAGGCCCGCACGCGCCGGGCTCAGCCTGCTTTGTAGGAACCTTCAGGCGGTGGTCGCGGTGGGGCCGACCCGCGGAGTTCTGGTCACCACCGAACCGGCCCGGCGCCGCTGCCCCGAGTTGCCGACCGCGCTGCATGGCGTGGCGCACGGCTGCTCGACAACACAGGTAACGGACACCACGTCGTCGTGAGAGTGGGACCTGCGGTACCCACACTCGCCGAGGTGACGTTGTCCTACCGGGGCGCGGTACAGGCGGCCCGGGTCGCTGACACCATGCCGATGTTCCGGCCGGTTGTCGAGTTCGGGAACTCAGGTCTACCGGCTACTCGCCGGCCTCCCCGTCCGTCTTGGCTTCCGGGCCAGCTCGACTTGATGGTGGGCCGGCTCCTGAACACCGATCCCATCGTCTTCGCCACCGCGGAGCTGTTCCTCGACCGCGCCGGCGATGTCCGCGCCGTCGCGGACGCCCTCTCTCCGTGCACCGGGCGAGTATCTACCCACGGCTCCGGCGGATCGAACAGGTCACCAGCGTGGACCTCGCCGACGGAGAACAACGGCTGGCGTTGCATCCGGGCATCAAGGTCGCCCGGATGCAGCGCCTCGCCTGAACTCCGGCTCAGCCCATCACCGTGCCCGAGTTTGCGGTGTTTCGGCTGCGCTTACGAGAGAACGCGCCCAGGTCGATCTCCAGCCCGGTGCGCGGGGCCCAGAACCGGACGGGCGACGCGTCGTGGTCGACGCCGTTCTCCACCTGGTTGATCAGTTCCGTCATCAACTGCCCCACAACCGGCGCGTTCTTGAACTGGTTGCCGCTCGTTCCAATCGCGACGTAGAAGCCATCGAGCTCGGTGCGGTCGTAGATCGGAGTCCAATCGTCGGCGACGTCGTAAACGCCCACCACGCCGCGCGCCCGGTTGGGCACCGCCAGGTCGGGCAACCGCCGCGCGGCCCGCGTTACCTGAGCCTCGAAGGCCGCAGCCGTCGGGTGGATGTCGATGGCGTCCGGGTCGTCGGTCCACTGCATCGGATCACACTCCGGTTCCGTTCCGCCCACGAGCAGGTCCCCTCCTACGTCACCGCGGAAATAGGTGCCTAGATCCATGTCCGCCACCGCAGGTCCCTCGTAGCCTTCCGGGACCGGCACGTGCGCGACTTCCTGCCTCATCGGGCGCACACCGACCGTAAAGTCGGAACCCACGCCGGCCAACCGATTCAACGCGCCCGACCATGGACCGGCCGCGTTGACCACGACGGCACAGGGGATCAGGGTGCCGTCCGCCAGTCGCACCGACGTCACGCGCCCGCCGGCCTTCTCCACCGCTGTCACCGTGCCGCGGAAGCGGAACTCCGCCCCGCACGCCGAGGCTGCGGAGGCGAGGTTCACGGCGGCGAGGCTCGGGTCCGAGATGTAACCGGCATCCGGGGTGTACACGCCACCGAGCGAGTGTTTCGCGTCCTCCCAGAATTTCTCGTCGTCGAGCCGCTTCGGCGGCCAATAGCGGCCAGCGTCGATACCTGGAACGCGCTCGGCCAATGTCGCGCTGTCCCATTCCTCGTAGGGCACACCGATCTCATCGAACAACGGAAGCCACGACGTACGCGGAGCCGCCTCGACGTCCAGCATGACCAGCCCACTCTTGTGGAACATCGCGAGGTCGCCGACATCGTGCCCGAGGTGGCCGGCCCAGTCGAGCCAGCCGAAATGCGCCTCCCACGCCGTCGCAACCCCGGCGGTGGTGGAGAAGTTGAACCGAACAATCGCACTCGATGCTGAGGTCGACCCCTGTCCAGCCCCTGGGGCCCGGTCGAGCACGATCACCCGGTGCCCCGCCCGCGCAAGCTCAAGGGCGATCGACGAACCGATCACCCCCGCCCCGATCACGACCACATCGGTACTCATACGTCGCCCTCTCTCCTGAAGCACACCCGGTGAGCGCGCTCCACTCTTGTGACCAGCAGCGGTCGGTGCACTCGACTGCCGTCGCGGATTCAGCCCGCCGGAAACAACTCCTTTGGCGTCATCGCAGCGAGCTGCATCCCTTCCCACCGATACCGTCCTCGCCGCCGAACAGCCAGTTCGCAGAGGCCCGCGGCCATCATCGCCGTCATCACCCTGAAGGGATGTTCCGCCCAGGTCAGCGCAGGATTCGGCTGACTGTTGGGTGAGGGAAACCTGGTGGCACAGGGACTCAAGATGGCACTGACGAGGAGTACGGCCACCCAGCGCGGCGGTTGCACAAACCGCGGCGTTCGCGCTTACAGGGCACGGCAGGTCCTGAGGTAGCTGAGGAACGAGGCCTGCAGCCCAGTCACGTGCGTTTCGTGCATGAGTGCGCTGGTGACGGATCCGCTGCGTGAGGTGAGACGGTGAAGGAACGTGGCCGCGTTCTTCGCGAGATTCTGGTAGACCGCCACGTCTCCGAGGATCTCTCGGTCGTTGAAGGTCACGTGAAGCTTGGTAGCAGGCAGGGCGTCACCCATTGCTTGAAGACGAGCGAAGACCTGACTGTCTGCATTGACAATGCCGGGGCTGCCCGCGCCGATGCTCTCGAAGAAGGTGCTATTGGTGAGCCAGGCGTAGAGACTGAAGAGTCCGCCGTAGGAATAGCCGAAGAGGCCGTGACCGCTCGGGGCAGTGCCGTAGTCGCGTTCGATCCGCGGGTGTAGATCGTCGGTAAGGAAGTGCAGGAACATATCCCCGCGGCTGTCGCTCAATTCAGCGAGGTAGGCGTCGGCTTGCTCGCGAGTCATCGTGCCCGCTTCGACCCCCATCTCCATCGCATCGATGTACTCCTTCGCGATGGGTTCGCTGGGGGGCACGAGGTCGCGGTTGCGCAACCGCTCCCAGTGCTCTGCTTCCTCGCCTGCGTAACCCACGCTGACTTGGACGTAGGGCTGAATCGACTGCATGGGGTCCAGTTGCGTGACGATGAGTGGGGCGGTCATGCCCACGGCCCAGTTGCCGTCGAGCACGTACACGACAGGCGCTTGCGCCGCGGCAGGGTCGTAGCGCGGTGGCGTGGTGACCCAGACGCCGTAGTCGTGCCCACCGCTGGAGCGCACCTCAAAGTAGTCGGTGTGGGCGAGGCAGCCCTGCCACATGGTGCTCATCTGAGGTCCTTTACGATTTGGCCGGCCTGGATTACGAGGACGGCGTTGGTGGGGTCGGAGAACAGTTCTGGGTCTTCGAGCGGGTTGCCGTTCCAAAGAACGAGGTCTGCCTGCGCGCCGGGAGTGATGACACCCACCTGGCCGGACAGGCGGAGGATCTCGGCGTTGGTCTGGGTCGCCGCCACGAGCGCTTCCATCGGCGTCTCGAGGGCTGCGCGCAGGCTGAGTTCTTTGCCGCGACGGTCCTGGGCCGGACCGATGAGATCGGAACCCAGCCCGATCCGTACTCCTGCGTGCTTGGCGACAGCGAGCGCCTTCGTCATCTGCTCGCGTGCGCCCTTGGCTCGGTCGCGGGTCGACTCGGCGAGACCTGCTCCGGCGGTGTCGTGCAGCAGTTGCTCGACGACAGCGAACGTGGGCACGAGGGCAACCCCGCGAGCGGCCATCATGGTCGCTGTGGATTCGTCGAGGCTAGTGCCGTGCTCGACACAGCGCACCCCGGCCTCGACCGCATTTCGTATGCCCTCGTTGTTGTGGGCATGAACCGTCACATAGGTGCCCCGTGCCGCAGCTTCTTGAACAGCAACAGCGATCTCTTCCACGGTGAACTGGGTGTCGGTCAGTCGATCATGTGCGCCCACCACTCCGCCGGTCACGCAGAGCTTCAGGAAGGAGGCTCCGCGGCGGAAGGCTTCGCGGACGTTGTGTCGCAGCTCGTCCGCGTTGCCCGCCATCATGGAGAGGGCGCACAGGCCCGGGATGTGGTGGCTGCTCCACAGCTCGGTGGGTTCCCATTCGGCTCCGTAGTAGCCGTGCCCGCCGATCTGGCACTGAACAGGGCCGCACGACAGGACGCGCGGCCCTCTGACCTTGCCCTTCGCGATCGCGGTGACGACACCGCCGTCGATCCCGCCGGTGTCGCGAACGGTGGTGAAGCCCGCGTCGAGCGTCGCGCTGGCCGTGGCGAAGATGTCCGCCGCGATCTCGGCGGCGCTTATCTGAAACGAGAAGTGCGGCTGGATCGGGCTCGACAGGCCCAGGTGGACGTGAGCGTCGATCAGGCCGGGCGTCATCGTCAATCCCTCGGCATCGAGACGCTCGCCGTGCGCGCTGGAGGCACCGAGTTGGGTGATGCGGCCGTTCTCGATGGTGATGTCGAGGTTGCTGGGATCGCGCCCCGATCCGTCGATGACCGCCGCGCCGACTACATGAGCAGGTCCCATAGTCGATCCTCCGCCGTTGCGAGCTGACTGCGACCATGTGCGAAGCAACACGGAACCGCCAATCCTTCTTTTCCAATGGATAAACTGTGGGAGTGATCCTGTCAACCTCGGAACGCAAGGGCAGCGCGCGCGAGCGACTCCTGGCACGGCTTCTCGACGCCTTCGGCGAGGCCCTTCCCCCGCCGGAGATGTCGCTCCGTGAGATCGCCGCCCGGATCGAGACCAGCCACGCCCTGTTGCGATACCACTTCGGGTCACTCTCGGGCGTCTTGGCCGCCATGCTCAAGGCGCAGCGATCCCGTGACAACGAGGCACTTTTGGAGGCCGCCCAGCAGGGCACCTTCGACGATTTCGTTGTGGCGATCTGGCGTACTTACACCCGGCCAGAGCAGCTGTCGCGTGCCCGCGGCTTCTTCTACGTCGTCGGACTGGCCGCGTACAGCCCCGAGGACTTTCGTGAGTTCATCGACTCGCTCGACGACCTGACCAACATGCTGGCCTCTCTCGCGGAACGCGAAGGGCTCGACACGACGGAAGCGCTGACCATGGCCACCGTCACCATTGCCGCGATTCGTGGCCTGCTCTTGCAGGAGGTTCTGACTTCAGCAGTCCACTCGGAGGACGCGGTTGCCTTGATCCTGCGCATGAGTAAGGGGCGATCCGTGCCGCGCACAAGTCCGGGGCCTTGAGCAGGTAGCCGCCTTTCACCACCACGTGAGCCGAGGTCCCGGTAGTCCGGTAGGAAGAATCGTCGGATATGCCCTTGAGCTGCGGAGATACCGTCGCTAGGCCCATGCTTCAACGCGGTGGCCGTCGTGAAGCCGTCTCGTCAACGGTCGTTCGCGCAACAGCAAAGACCTACCGGTGTTCTCCCAGCTCAGCGATGTAACGGAACCCGTGTACGGCTATGGAACGCCGCCACCCCTTCGCGAGACGCCCGGGTATCAGCTCATCAAGATCGCTAAATCCGGCGGAAATTCCTACAGGACTACACCGGGACCCCAGATTCCTCGAACCGGTGCGCCGCCGAGGCGACCACCCGGTGCACGCCCTAGCCTGGGGCCCGCCTGCCGGTGCCGGGCCGCGGCTGCTCACACAGGCTGTGCTGTAGGCAGGATGGTCAGTTCGCTGATGTTGACATGACGTGGGAGCGAGGTAATGAACGCGACGGTCTCTGCGATGTCGGCGCTTTGGAGACAGTCGATGTTGCGTAGGAGCGCGGCCATCATGGTGCTGGCGTCGGTGTCGGTGACGTGGTCAGGCAGTTCGGTGTCGACCATGCCGGGTTCGATCGCGCTGACGCGCACGTTCTTTCGCCCCAGCTCGATGCGGATCAACCGGGCCCTCAAGGTCACCACGGTGCTCAACGCGAGGATCCTCACCGGGCCCCGGCCGGAACCCCCGGCACGCTGATCACACCAGTCCGCAGGACCGCCAGGCGATCGGCACGCGCGGCGACCACTGCCGCCGTCGCCGCGCACCACCACGTACGCGGTGAGCGGCGCCGCGAACGAGCTGCCACCGCAACAGGACCCGCCCCGTGTCGACCGAGTAGTTGCCCGCCGGTCCGTTACCGCCCGGCTGCGCCGTGGCCCGGCCCTGCCACAGCACCCGGTCATCCGAGGCGCGCCTGACCTGGACGGCGACCTGGGTGCCCGGCGTCAGGTAGTAGCCGCGGACGCCCACGGTCTGGTACGGCCCCTCGTTGGTGGTGGAGCAGGTTTCACCGTCGCACGAGGGCCCGTTACCGGCGTGGTTGCGCTTCATCATGACGACCCAGGCGAGCCTGCGGGCCGCGCTGCCGTTGTCCTGCCGCGCCTGGGAGCGGGAGCTGGGGACCACGCACCGGTAGTCACCGGTGTACGCCTCCCGCCAGACGAACCCGGTCGTGCACGCGTGCCAGACCCCGGAGGCGTTCCCGACCGCGTCCGGTCGCCTACGGCCGGGTCCACGCAGACGTGGTCGCTGGACCGCGCGCCGCACCAGACGTACCCGCTGGCGCAGGTGTCAGGGGCGAACGCGGTCTCGGCGCCGGCCCCCCGTAACCCCGAGCACCGACATCGCCAGGCATCCCGACGCGGTCATCGCCGCGAGCTTGCCGGAACGTGTGAGCATGTTCTTCCTCTGGGAGAGATCAAGGAACGGATCGCGGGCGGGCACTCCCAGCCCCGTGATCGCATCCTGTCCCGCGGCCCACCGCCGGACATGAGTAGCCCCTACTCATATTCGGCTCTCCGGAGTGGGCCCTTGCTCAGGCCGCCACGACCGGCGCGACCCCTGCCTGGAGCACGGCCCCGTACTACCCGTGGTTCGTGGACGGCGAGTAGAGCATCGACACCGGGCGGGTGGCGGCGTCGAACGACGCCGCTGCCCCGGTCGCACCCATCCCGCTGACCCCCCACGGCTCGTAGACCATGTTGACGCCACCGTGTTGCCACTCGTTGATCCACACGAGAGCGGCGTTGATCTCCCTGCAGCGCCGCAGGTTCTCGGGGGTCGAGGAATAGACCGTCGCCGCGAGTCCGAAGCTTGTGGTGTTGGCCAGGTCGATGGCTTCGGCGAAGGAGTCGACCACGGTGACGGGGGCGACCGGCCCGAAGGTCTCCTCTTTCATGATGCGCATGTCCGAGGTGACCTCGGTCAGCACCGTCGCGGGGTAGAAGTATCCGGGCCGGTCTGGTTGCCCGCCACCGCAGAGCAGCGTCGCCCCGCGGTCGACGGCTTCGTGGACGTGGTCGTGCACGATCCTCCTCTGGGTGTCGTCGACCAGTGGTCCCAGGCCCGGGGAGTAGGGGTCGTCGCTCATCGTCCAGCCTTCGGCTTCGGCCACGAGGGCGGCGATGAACTCGTCCGCGACCGCGCGGTGCACGTAGATCCGCTCCGACGATGTGCAGATCTGTCCGCTGTTGAGGAACGTCGACGTCGCGACCGCCTTGGCGGTGGCGGCCACGTCGACGTCGGCGTCGACGAGGACGGGGTCGTTCCCTCCCAGTTCCAGGATCGTTCGCTGAAAGCGCTTGGCCGCGGCGACGGCGACGCTGCGGCCCGCCTCGACAGACCCGGTGAAGTGCACCAGCTTGACCGCCTCGTGCTCGGCCAAGGGCTTGCCGGCGCGCGCGTCGCCCAGGAGAAGGTTCACCACGCCTGCCGGAAGGTCGCACAGCTCGACGAGCCGGGCCGCGGACAGCGGCGCCTTCTCCGAGGGCTTGATCACCACTGTGTTGCCGGCGGCGAGCAGGGGGCCGAGGGCTCCCAGGATCGAGGTCACCGTGAAGTTCCAGGGCACGATGAGTGCCAGCACGCCCAGCGGCTCACGGATGACCACTGTCCGTCCGGACTCGCCCGGAGCTGTGACGTCGGCGACGAACGGATAGGACCGCGCCCGCTCGATGCCGAGCCGGAACGAGGCGATTCCGCCCGCGATGAACTGCTCGGCGAGCGGGACAGGCTTGCCCATCTCCCGGTTCTCGAGTTCCGCCAGCTCGCGCACATGCCGTTCGAGGAGGTCGGCGGTGCGGCTCAGCCGGCCGAGGCGGTCCTCGAGGTCGAGCCTCGCCCAGCCCGCGTGCGCGGCCTGCGCCGACTCCACCGCCGCCGCGGCGTCGGCGGCCGATCCGGCTGGAATCAGTGCGACGACCTGTTCGGTGGCCGGGTTGACGACGCTGCGGAGTTCCGGGTCCGCGGCTTCGACCGGGGTGCCGTCGATGATGTTGCTCAGGCGCTTCATCTGCTCGTTCCTTCTGGATCGAAGCCGGCTTCAGTGGAGCCTGCGGGCCATGTGCTCGCCGAACATCACGCAGGCGAGATGGGTGTTGGCGCGTGGGACGAAGGGGAAGACGGAGGCATCGACGACTCGGAGACCCTCGAAACCGAGGACCTCGCACCCGGGGTCGACGACCGTCTCCGGCGCGTTCGGATCTCCCATCCGGCACGTGCTCGTCGCGTGCTGCGTGTCGACCACGCTGGCGCGCAGGTAGTCGCGCAGTCGCCCTGGTGTGTCCAGGGCATCGCGCAGCGACGAATTGACCCGCCAGAGATCGCCGTCGGCGATCTCCGCGAAGCTGGAGTGGGCCACCAGGTCGCCGAGGAGCCTGATGCCCGCTTCCAGGCGGTCGATGTCGCGCTCGTCCGACAACATGTTCAGCGCCACCCGGGGCTGCGTGCTCGGGTCGGCGCTTCGAAGCTTCAGCGTTCCGCGCGAGTAGGTCCGGTTGACGAACACCCCGACGGCACCGGCGCCGGCGCGCACTTCGGCCGCCGCCATGGCCAGCGCGTTCTGGTTGAGGGCGGCCAGCATCATGTCGTTCCCGCCGGGCACGGTGCCGCTGCTGTAGCGCACGCAGCAGTTCGTGTGCCGGTCGGCGGGGCCGGCCGAGGCCGCTTCGGTGAGCGGGATGCCGATCAGGGCCATCGGATGGTCCTGGAGCCCACGGCCCACCGGCAGATCGGCACGGACCTCGATGCCCAGCCGTCGGAGGTCATCGGCGGGGCCGATGCCCGAGCGCATGAGGATCGAGGGCGAGGCCGTGGCGCCCGCGCTGAGCGCGACCTGGTTCGCGTGGAAGGCCGATCCGTTGGCCAGCCGGACGCCGACTGCCCGAGCACGTTCGAAGAGAACCACGTCGACCAGGCTGTCGCCGCGGATGGTGAGGCCCGGATTGTCGCGACGTGGCTCCAGGTAGGCGTCGTGGCACGAGACCCGTCGACGGTCGATCGAGTTGATGGGGTAGGGAGAGACGCCGGTCGCGCCGGGTGCGTTGACGTCCGGGGCCCACCCGAAACCCGAGGCGAGCGCTGCCGCGCGGAGCGCCTGGTCGACCGAGCCCCACGTGTCGACCGGGGCCCGGTAGACGGGGATCGGGCCGGCGGTGCCGTGGTAGTCCTCGTCGCCGAAGCCGGCGTCGGACTCCAGGGCGACGAAGTCCGCCATGACCTCCGCGGACGACCATCCGGTGCAACCGGAGGCCGCCCACTCGTCGAAGTCCTCGATGGGCGGCCGGATCGCGATCTGCCCGTTCACCGTCGAGCTTCCGCCGAGGCCCTTGCCTCGCCAGTACAGGTAGGGCTCCTGGGCCTCGGTCCTGGTGGCCAGATGCCCGTCCCACAAGAACGCGTTGTAGTCGGAGTTCAGGATCGCGTTCAACGGATTCGGCGACCTCCATGCCTCCGGAAGCTGCGAGGCCGCGTAGTCCCGGCCGGCCTCGAGCAGCAGCACCCGCTGTCCCGCGTCGGCGAGCCGTGCCGCGAGTGCCGAGCCGGACGAGCCCGCTCCGACGACGATGGTGTCGTAGCTGCCTGCTGATCCCATCTGGCCTGATCCTTGGTCTCGTCGCTAGGCGGTGAGGTCGAGCGTGTGAACGGTCATCTCGCCGAGTGCCGCGGGAAGGGGTTCGACGCCGAACCCGGGTCCGCCGGGGATCGACACCGCGCCGTCCTTCATGACGATCGGCTCGGTGACGTCCTGGGCGTAGAACCGATCCGAGCCCGAGATGTCGCCGGGCAGCGTGAAGCCCGGGAGCCCGGCCAACGCCGCGTTGGCGGCTCGGCCGATGCCGGTTTCGAGCATGCCGCCGCACCAGACCGCGACGCCGTGCGCCAGCGCGAGGTCGTGGATGCGTGCCGCCTCGAGGTATCCCCCCACTCTTCCAGGCTTGATGTTGATGACACTCGCCGCCCCCAGCGCGATCGCGTCGGCGGCCGACCGCGCGTCAACGATCGACTCGTCCAGGCAGATCGGCGTGGTGAGCAGGCCCGCGAGCAGAGCGTGTTGCCGCAGGTCCTCCTCGCCCAGCGGCTGTTCGATCAGCAGCAGATCGAAGGGGTCGAGTCTGCGCAGCCGCTGGGCATCGGAGAGACGGTAGGCGGTGTTCGCGTCGACCTGCAGCGCGATGTCGCCGAACCGCTCGCGTACCGCCTTGACCGGCTCGAGGTCCCACCCGGGCTGGATCTTGAGTTTGATGCGCGCGTAGCCCTGGTCGACGAAGTCGGCCACCCGGCCGAGCAGGTCGGGAATCGATTTCTCGATGCCGACGCTGACCCCCGAGGGCACCGAGACGCGGGTCACACCGAGCTGCGCTGCGAACGACATGTTCCGAAGCCGCAGCTGGGCATCCAGGATCGCCATCTCCAGAGCGCCCTTGGCCATGCGGTGGCCGACCACGTGCTCAAGTGCCGCGCCGACCGTCGATGCCGACACGGCGTGACCCGCGGCCTGCCACCGGATCAGGAGCGGAAGGCGCTCCGTCTGGGTGGAGAACGAGGTGGTGAACGGGTGGATCAGCGGCATCCGGACCGTGATGAGCTCGACACGCTCGATGTGCATTCTCAGGTGCTCCTCGTGAGGCAGTAGTGACCCCGGCGGTCGAAATCGACGACGACCCAGCCTTCTTCCAGCAGCCCACCCAGCGCCCGTCGTAGCGCGAGCCGCCATGAGATCGCGAGCTCGGGTTCGTGGCGCCGTAGAGCCTCGATGTCCGAGGGGATCTCCACGACGCATCGGGGCAGCGACTCCGCCCGGCCGAGGTCGAGCTGGGGTCGCCGGTCCACGGACCTCAGTACGGCGGGGCCGTGCTTCTTCTCGGCTCGTGAGGGCGCCGTGGCCTGCCCGATGTGCCAGGCCACCATGATCCGGTCGCTGTGCTGGCCCTGGTTGAGCCCGTCACCCATCGGTCCGTAGAAGTCGGGCAGGTAGACCTCGACCTCACAGCCGAGCTTGTGGAGGTTGAAGTACGCGTTCCGGGCCACCAGGGGGTCATAGGTCCACGTCACGCGAGTGACACCGCGGGCCAGGCACCAGTCGCGCTGGTGGTGCTTGAGGGCTCTGCCCCATCCTGTGCCCGCCGCGTCTGGTCGCACGCCGGCGATGTGGGAGTGCAGGGCATTCTCCCGGGGCGGGTAGAAGAACCCGACGCAGACCGCCATGAGCTCATGGCCGCGGAAACCACCGGCGACGTAGTTGCCCGCGTGCGCGAACGCCGTGAGGAGCTCCGGGCTGACATGCGACTGGGTGTTTTGGATTTTCCAGATCTGCGCCACGAGCTCGGAGGCGGCAGACATCTCCTCCGGGCGGTGAAGCAGCCGCAACTCCATGGAGGTCGAGCTCGGCGCCTGGGTCGTCATGAGCACTCCCGCCGCAGGAAGCGGGATCCGTTGTAGACGCCGCCGGCGACGGGCCGGAACTGCTTCTCCCCCGCGAGCTCAGCGGTGGTGTAGGCGTAGCCGCCCGGGACGTTCGAGGCATGCAGCGCGACGAACTCCGGCTCTGCTGCCGTGCCGTCGCGCAGATGCCCATTCCGCTCCCACAGTGTCAGTCTGAGACCGTCCGCGTCGGGGGCCACCTCCGCGCGATAGCCAGCGCACTCCCAGGCGCCCTCCAGCGGTTCGGGCGGACGTGTCATGTCGGCCCGGACCCGGACCGGGGGCAGACTGCCGTCGATCGACGACGTGACGTCCGCGAACAGCTCGTAGAAGAGACCATCCGGTTGACCACCGCTGGTCAGCAACGCCACCGCGTAGTTCGTACCGGGGATCAAGCGCAGGTATGAACGTTGGCCGATCGTGCCGCCGTCATGGCCGTATACGAAGGTTCCCCGCCAGTCCTCGAGGAACCAGCCCAGTCCCCAGCCTTGGACGGTGGCGACGCTCTGTCTCAGATCGACATGCTCGATGGTCATCAGGCGAGCGCTGCCGGCTGACAGCAGACGAACGCCTTCCCGGGTCACCCCTCCGCGCAGTGACATCTCCGCGAACGTCAGCAGGTCGCCGACGCTCGCCACGATCAGGCCCGCGGGTCCCATGGATCGGGTGATCGACCACTGGGGCACCGGGGCCGACTCGTCGCCGAAGCCGGCGTGGCCGGTCGCCGTGGCGAACTTGGGTGCGTCCTCGCTCAGGGTGATGGTGTGCCGCAGGCCCATCGGCTTGATCAAATAGTGGAGCAGCGCCTCGTCCCACGTCATGTCGCGGAGCACCTCGACGATGCGGCCCGCGACGACGAAGCCGGCATTGCAGTAGGAGAACCTCTCTCCAAGCGGGTGGATGTGGGAGACGGCGGCGAGGTGCTCCACGTACCGCGCGACGCAGTCGTCTCCCCTCCCGGTGTCGGTGAAGACGTCCCCGTCGATGCCGCTGGTGTGGTTGAGCAACGCCCGTACCGTCACCGAGGGCGACTCGTCATCGGCCAGCCTGAAGTCCGGCAGGATTTCGCGCACGGGAGCGTCGAGATCGAGCAGCCCCTCGTCGACGAGCTGCATGACGAGCATCGTCGTCCAGACCTTCGTGATCGACCCGATCTGAAAGACGGCGTCGTCGATGACGGGTTCCCGGGTCGAGACGTTCAGGACCCCGGAGCTGACCGTGATGCGGTCGAAGACCGTTCCGCTCCGATCGAGCTGCACGATGCCGAGTTGCGCCCCGACGACTCCGTGCCGTTCTCGGAGGAGGTCCAGACGGCGGCGCCAGTAGTGCTCCCCACGTGGGGCCGGCGACAGCGCGGCCGGCCGTGCGGCGGCGCGGGTGTGCAGCTCGACCCATTCCACGACCCGGGCGTGGTAGTCGACGCGGTGATCGACCTCGCCGTCGGCGATGAAGAGGTGGCTGCCTCCTGGATAGACCACCAGGCGAGTCGGCACACCCTGGATCCGCAGTGCCGAGAACCACTGCTGCGCCTGTCCGATCGGGCAGGTGTTGTCGTTCTCGCCGTGCAGCACCAGCGTGGGTGTCTTCACCTGCTCGACGCGTGCGATCGGAGAGCTCTCGATGAGCCGGACCACGTCTGTCGGCGCGGCCCCTGCGGTCGCCGAGGCGAAGAAGCCTTCCGGCAGCAGTCGCTGACCGGCGATGGAGGCGAAGTCGCAGATCAGGCCGCCGGCCACCGCGGCCGCGAACCGGTCGGTGTGGGCGGTGAGGGCACAGGTCGCGACGCCGCCGTAGCTATAGCCGGCGACAGCGAGTCGCTCGGGGTCGGCGATCCCCTCGGCGATCAACTGGTCGATCGGCTCGATGAAGTCCGCCAGATCAGCTCGTCCCCAGCCGCCGTCGACGGCTCGGTAGAACTCCTCGCCGTACCCGTCGGATCCACGGGGGTTGAGCGTGAGGACACGCCACCCGCGTGCGGCGAGGAGCTGTTGGTACAGATGGATCTCGTCGGCCACACCGGCCCAGGCGTTGTGCGGCCCACCGTGGATGTCGAGCAGGAGCGGAGCGGTTCCGGTCGTGTCCGGTGCCGCCATCAGCCACCCGTGGACGACGACGCCATCGCTGATCGTGAACTCTCGTGGCTCCGGTCGACAGAGCTGGACCCCGGGGAGGCTCTCTTCCATCAGCGAGGTGAGGACCTCGACTTCGCCGGTGCCGAGGTCGACGATCGCGACCTCGGCGAACGACTCAGGAGTGGTCAGGACGATCGCGGCACGGGGTGCCTCGGCGGCCACCGAGAGCGCGGAGACGACCTGATGCGGCTCCGCGACGATCGGCCTGCCCTCTCCGCCATCCGGACCGACCCCGTACAGATGGGTCCAGCCACGGTCACGCAGGCAGAAGACGATCTCGCTGCCGTCGTGGCTTTGCGCCGGGTGGCCACCTGGGTAGCCCGTCGCGCCCGGCAGCACATTGCGGTCCAGCCCAGCCGTGATGTCGGTGTCGGGCCTGCCGTCGCCGTACAGCCGGAGAAGCCGGGCATGACCTGCCACCATCGCGGGTGATCCCACGGCGAGCAGCGACGCGCCGTCGCGAGCCCACATGACCGGACCGGTCACTCCTGTGGCCTGTCCGAGCACCTGCACCGGAGCGAGCGGGTCGTCGACCTCGACCGCGTAGGCGCGGCGTTCGAGCTCGACGTCCGCGCGGTGGGCCATGGAGGCCGTGAATGCGAGGCGGTCGCCGTCAGGCGACCATGCCGGGCCGTCCGCGTCGTAGTCGCCGTCGGTGACCTGTCTGATCTGCCTGGATCCCAGGTCCATCACGAAGATCTGGCGGCGGACACTGCCGATCCAGCCGATCTCGTCCGCCTTCTGGTCGAGCGTGTCGATGACGATGGGCGCAGCGGCGTCGCCGGGCGCGCGGTTCACGGGTGCGGAGAACGCGACCCGGCGACCGTCCCGGCTGACGGCCGCGGCCCCGGCCCCCAGCGGCAGCTCGGTCAACCGCGTCGGCTCACCCATGTGCGGCAGGAGATGCAACTGCGGGAATCCGTCGACATCGCGCAGGAACATGATCCCCGTTGGGACGATGCGAGGTGCTCGATCCGTCGGCCCGTGGGTCAGCGGCTGTGGCTGAGAGTCGCGGGAAACCGCCCACAGCGAGGTCTCCGTGCGGTGGTCTGCCGCCTGGCGCCGCGTGAAGACGACCGTTCTTCCATCCGCCGTGATCGCAGTCTCGGGAACGGTGACGACCTGACGGACGTCATCGAGACTGAACAGGCGAGAGCTCATAGAGTGGTTCCTTTGCCGAAGAGAGGGGTGCCGATCCGGGGGACGGCACGGACCAGCTCACGTGTGTAGGGATGTTCGGGGTGGTCGATCACCTCGGTCGCCGATCCGACCTCGACGACCTCCCCGTCCTTCATGACTGCGACGTCGTCGCACAGCTGCCTGACCACAGCGAGGTTGTGGCTGATGAAGAGAACCGTCAGATCGAGGTCCCGCTGGACGCGCATCAGCAGATTCAGCACGGTCCCCTGCACCGAGACGTCCAGCGCCGAAGTGATCTCGTCAGCGAGCAGCACCCGGGGCTCGGCGGCCAGCGCCCGCGCGATCGCGACGCGTTGACGTTGACCCCCCGACAACTGCATGGGCAGATCGCCGGCACGGGCCGGGTCGAGCTCGACCATCTCGAGAAGTGCGGCCACCTCGCCGCGCCGGTGAGCGCGATCGCGTCGCGTGGATCTTCCGCGTACGGCAAGCGCCTCCTCGATCGAGGCGCCGATGGACATCCTTGGGTTCAGGCAGGAGTTGGCGTCCTGGAAGATCAGCTGCACGGTGCGGCGAACAGACGCGGCGCTCCCCCGGGCACCGACGACATCGGTGCCGTCGACCAGGATACGGCCCGTATGCGCCTCGTGCAGGCCGACGACGGCGCGAGCCAGCGTCGACTTGCCCGAACCTGACTCGCCCACCAGCCCCACCGTCCGGCCGCTCGGCACGTGGAGACTCACCCCACGAACCGCCTGATGGGCGGCGGGTCCGTGCCCGTACCTGACTCCCACGTTCTCGAAGGCGAGGTCGCTCACACCGACCCCTCCCTTACGGCGTCGAGGGGAAACTCGGCACCCTCGGTGATCGTGGCGAACTCGGTGCCCGGGTCGGCGTCCATGTGCGGCACCGCCGCCACCAGCGCCCGGGTGTAGGGATGCGCCGCGCGTCCGTTCGCGAGATCCTCGGTGCTCAGGCTCTCCACGATGGCTCCCCGGTACATGACCAGGACCCGCGTGCAGAATGACGCGACCAGCGAAATGTCGTGCGAGACGAACATGACGGCCGTCCCATGCTCACGGTTCACCCTCCGCAAGAGCGCCAGGACCTCCCGCTGCACCGTGACGTCGAGGGCCGTTGTCGGCTCGTCGGCTATGACCAGCGCCGGTTCGCCCATGAGCCCCATCGCGATCGTGGCTCGTTGCCGCATGCCACCCGAGAACTCGTGGGGATACTGGCGAGCACGGCGAGCCGGGTCGGAGAGCCGTACCGCGGCAAGCCGGTCGACCGCACGCCGGCGTGCCTCGCGCCGGCTGAGGCCGCCGTGCAGCAGACCGACCTCCGCGACCTGCGTACCGACGTGAAGGGCGGGGTTGAGCGAGGTCGAGGGATCTTGGAAGACGAACGCCAGTCGCGTACCTAGCTGTTGGGCCAGCGACTTGGAACGCGCTCTGCCGGGCACCTTGCCCCTGACGACCAGTTCCGTGCCGTCGAACTGGACCGATGACGCCGTCACGTGAAGTGGCTCTTCCAGGAGTGACGCGACCGCCATGCAGGTCAGTGACTTCCCCGAGCCCGACTCACCGACGATGCCGACGATCTCCCCTCGATCGATGTCGAAGCTGATGCCACGAACCGGCGTCGCCCATCCATCCCCCCGGGGCGCCTCCACGCGCAGGCCGCGTACGCGGAGCACGGGGTCGGCCGCGACCTGCGGGACCGGTGATGCCGCCGTCGAGCCGGTGGTCTTCCGCCGCCGGCGGCGGCCGGAGGGCCGGTGCAGCCCGAATGCCCGGGCGAGCACCTCGCCGGCGAGCGCGAACGTCACGCCGGCGAACACGATGGCGGCGCCTAGCCCCAGAGATGGAGCGGGGTTCACGTAGATGGCTCCCATGCTCTCGTTGAGCATGCGGCCCCAGTCGTAGTCCGGCGCCTGTACGCCGAGGCCCAGGAAGGACAGCCCCGTCGCCGCGACCAGCGCGGTGCCGGCGCTGATGCTGGCGTTGACGATGAGCGGGTCTCGCACGTTGGGCAGGACGTGCCGTACCAGGATCCGCGCTCGGCTGACGCCGAGGATGCGAGCGGCGGCCACGAAGTCGCGCCCGGTCACCGACGCACCGAGGGTCTGAGTGAGCCGGGCGTAGGACGGCGCCATGGCCAGGCCGATCGCCAGTGTGACACTGGTGGCGCCCACACCGAGGGTGATCGACACGACGATGGCGAGCAGGAGAGCCGGAAAGGCGAGTGCCACGCCGATGGCGCTGTTGACCAACCGCCCCAGCCGCCGGGGCGCGATCGTCGGCAGCAGGCCGATGACCACACCGACGAACACGCCGAGGGCGGCCGACAGGACGGCGGTGACGATCGAGAGCCGGGTCGCGGTCAGCACCCGCGCGAGAACGTCCCGGCCACCCGCGTCGGTGCCGAGGAGGTGGTCCGCGCTGGGCTTCGCGGACAGTTGGGTCAGATCGGCCTGCCGCGCGGCCTCGCCCCACAGCACCGGTCCGAACACCGCGAAGAACGCGACCACCATCAGGGCGGCCAGCGCGCCGATGCCGAGGGGAGAACGCAGGACGGTCAGGAACCTGCGGCGAGACGAGACCGCCATGGGCATCGGCTCGCCCACCGCCGTCGCGGCGGCCGGCCCCGCCAGCGCGGAGTCGGGAGTGGACATGCTTGTCACCGCCATCACGTGTCTTTCAGCGCTGAACGCGGGTCAAGGCAGACCAGGACGATGTCGATCAAGAGGTTGGAAACGAGGACGATCAAGCCGTAGACGATGACGATCCCCTGCGCGAGCGGAAAGTCCTTGCTCCGCACCGCGTCCACGATCGTGAGCCCGAGTCCGGGCCACGAAAAGATGGTCTCGATCAGCACCGTGCCCGCGACGAGGGAGCCGAGCACGATTCCGGCGACGGTGAGCGAGGAGGTCACCAGGTTCGGCAGAGCGTGGCGGAAGTACAGGCGCCACCTCGACATGCGCTTCGCCCGCGCCGTCCGGATGTAGTCCTGCTCGAACACGGTGAGCGCCTCGGCCCGGACGATCCTCGAGACGCCCGCGGCGACCGCGATCGACAGTGCCAGGACGGGCAGCACGTACGAGCTCGGATCGGTTCGGCCCGCCACGGGCAGCAGGTGGCTCTGAACGGCGAAGAAGTACACCAGAGCGACTCCCATGAGGAACTCGGGGATGACGGCGAACAGGCCGCTCGCCGAGGTGTAGGCCAGGTCGACGGTGGGTCTGCGGCCGCCTCGGGTGAGCGCGGCGACGACGATGCCGAGCGGGATCGACACCAGGAGCACCAGCGCCAGCGACAGGAACGCGAGTTCCAGGGTCGCCGGCAGGCGCTGCTCGATGATCGTGGTCACCGGCAGGTGAAGGGAGAAAGAGTCTCCGAGATCCCACGTGAGCAGCCCCTTCCAGAAGTTCAGGTACTGCGTCCACAGCGGGTCGTTCAGTCCCAGGCTTTCGCGTTGTGCCTCCACGACCGCGGCCGTCGCGTTGATTCCGAGGGCATTGCGGACCGGGTCTCCTGGGATCAGCCGGACCATCAGGAAGACGACGGTCACCAGGGTGACCACCGAATACGCGAGCCGCACCAGCCGCCGCACGATGAAGGCCCCCAGTCGCCCACCTCTGCCCCGGAACGTTCCGGTCGCGGAATCCGGTCCTGCCCCGGTTCCCGTCAGCAGGGTGACGGTCGGTTCCGTGGTCACTTCAGCACGCGGATCGCGGAGCCGCCGACGGGCAGGTAGAGCGCCGTCGCGCCATTGAAGTACATCTTGTACGGCGTGACGGACACCGGTATGAGGTCAGCGCTTGTCATCAGGGTCTTCTCCGCCTCGGCCCAGGCCTTGCAGGCATCGTCACCGGTCCGGTCGGCGGCCGCGGCGACGCTGCGGTTGTAGTCCTTGTTGTCGATGGAGGCGAAGTTTGTCCCCGCAGGGGCGGCAGGTCCGGAGAGGTACTGCGGGAAGATGGCCGGTGTGCCCGTCTGGAGGTTGAGCCCCAGCGATGCCGTCCAGCCCGACGGGTCTTTGGCCGCGAAGGTCCGGCTGATGATGTAGTTCTCGTCACCACCGTCGAGTTTCACCGCGGCGCCGGCGGTCTCCCACTGCTTCGCGACGTATTCCGCGGCGGCGCTGCCCGTGTCCGTGGAGTTGTCGTAGACAAGTGTGATGTCGACCGGCTTGCCCACCGCGCGCAGGGCCTGGCCGGCGGCGTCCGGGTCGTAGGAAGGCAGGTTGCCCTGGACGGTGTCGTAGGCGCACCGGCTCGGGTGTTCGGAGAGCAGCGATTTCGCCCGTTCGCCCTTGCCGCCGGTCAGAATCTTCGTGAGGGTGTCGAGGTCGATCGCCTGGGTCAGTGCGCGCCGTACGGCGGCATCAGCGGTCGGGAGACCTTGATGGTGGTTGTAGACGATCATTCCGGACATGGCCGGCGTCGGCTGCGACTTGAGAGCGGCGAGGCGTTCCTCGTCCTTGCCGCTCACTATGGCCGCGTTGAGTTGACCGGACAGCAGCAGGTTCGCTCTGGTCGACGGGCTCGGCACGATCTTGGTCGTCACGGTCTTCGGCATCCCTGGCGTGTTCGAGGTGCTGTTCTTGGGGCCCCACGTGTAGCCCTCTCGGCGGGTCATCGTGATCGAGTCTCCGGCCACGACGCGATCGATGGCGAACGGGCCGGTGCCGTCGCTCCCCGCGGAGAGGCTCTTGGGGTCCTTCAGGCCGCGCTCGCACACCAGCTGCTGCGCGCCGATGTCGTACAGCATGAAGGGCCGCGGCTTGGAGGTGGTGACGGTGAGAACGTTCCCCTTCGCGCTCGCCTTGGCATCTGCCGGCACGACGGATTCCAGGCGCGGCGACTTGTTGGCGGGGTCGACGATCCAGTTGAGGTTGTCAGCGGCGGTCTGCGCGGTGAACGGCGTGCCGTCGGCGCAGGTGATGGCGTCGTTCAGGGTGTAGGTGACCTTGGTCGGGCTTTCGGTCCAGCTCTTCGCCAGGAAGGGCGCGGGCTTGGCCGTCTCGGGGTCGAGGAAGATCAGCGTGTCGTAGGAGTACATTCCGACGATCTGCGCGTTGATGAGGTTGGTGACGAGCGGATTCAGGTCGCCTGGGTCGGAGTCGATCGCGAACGCGAACGTGCCGTCCGTCGCGAAGCCCGCCTGGCCCCCGTCCGAGGCCGAGCCCGAGCCGCCGCAAGCCGCAAGAGCTGGCAGAGCGATGAGGAGGGCTGCGAAAGCAGCGGCGCGTCGATTCATGGCAGGCCCGCCTTAAGGTCCGAGTCGGGGTGTGACGTCGAACACCAAGACTCACCCGCCTGGTCGGAGAGGCGCATCGTACGTCCGCCTGATCTGCGTGCGCGGACCTTGGACGATCGACCAACCCGGGACCGGCTGATGCGGTCCCGGTCGCTACGCGGGTGGCCGCGGCGATCGCCGACCGGGGCCGAGGCGGAGTTGCAGCATCAGAGCGAATCGTTCGTCGGGGTCGGCCAGATCCACGCCGCCGATCGTCTCGATCCGGCCGAGCCGGTATCGGAACGTGTTCTTGTGCACGTGGACGGCTCGTGCCGCGGCGGCGACGTCCCCGAAGTGCTCGAGCCAGCTCTGGAGTGTCGGCACCAGCTGGGTGTCGTGTTCGGTGTCGTAGTCCTCCAGGTCGGCGAGCGGGCCGGTCAGTTCGATGCGGTCGGCTGCCATCAGGTCGCCGAGGCGGAGCAGGAGGAACTCGATCGCCACGTCCGCCAGTGACGCGACGCGTCTGCCCGCGCGCGGATTGGAGCTCAGCACCCGCATCGCGGCATCGGCATCGCGCCGGGATGAGCCGAGTTCGCTGACGTCCTCGACGATGCCGCCGAGTCCGGCGCAGAACTCGGTGGTGGTGTCCAGACGGGCGATGAACTCGGCGGCCAGGTCCTTCATGGCGGCCAGCGCCGGGGACGCCGCGGCACGCACGGGGACGACGGCGTAGACCGCGCCGCCGAGTTGGGCGACGATGGCCCGCGGATACGTGGGCCTGAGGTGCGTCCGAAATGCGGAGGCCGTTCGCTGGATGTCGGCCGCCGTGCGGACCTCGTCGTCGGGCCGCAGCGGCCCCAGGACCAGGACGCAGGCCGGCGACGAACCGAAGGCCAGCTGCTGCGCGGCTTCGCGCGCGCCGGTCCCTCCCTCAAGGAGCATGGACAGCAGGGCGACTCCGAGTCGTTGGGAGGCATCGGCGCTGACGCGGGCACGCAGCATCTCGAGCGCGATCACCCGTGCTGCCTCGATCATGGCGGCTTCCCGCTCGGGGGTGAGCGGCCCTGCCACGGCGGCCCAGATGGAGCCGAGAAGCTCATTGCCCGCCTGGACCCTCATCGCCGCCCGAGGACGGGTGCCGGGGGCGGGGTTCTGCATGAACACCGGTCGCTCCGAGGCGTACACGCGGCGGAACATGCCCTGTTCTCTCTGGTATTCGCTGTAGATCTGCGGCACCTGGAGGCCGAGGATCGTCAGGCGGCGCGGCTCGTCGGCGCCGGCCTGGTCGGCCGAGAAGGCGACCACCCGCGACGACAGATCCTCGATGGTGACCGGGGCGTCGAGGAGAGCCGACAGCGAGTTCGCCAGGGCGAACAGGTCTCGGTCCGCATCGCCGCCGACAGCGGGCGCCCCATCGGCACCGAGATGCAGAGCGCCGCTCAGCAACGTCGCCACCTGGATCCACGATGCGCCCTGCACCAGACCGAAGACGGACACCTTGCCGCGCTCCGCCTCGCGGGCGACCTCCTCGTCGACGGCCAGCGGCTCCCGGACCACGAGGGCCGTGGCCCCGGCTTCGCCCAGCGCTCTGACCAGGGTGACCAAGCTGTCGTCAGCCGCCACGCCGACGCCCAGCACCACTGCGTCCGGCGGGACGTCGGGTTGGTCCAGAGGATCGTGAAGGATGACGGTCGTCACGGCACGAGCCGGCTGACGTGGCCCCGCCTTGATGGTCAGCAGCGTCGAGCCGAGCCGCTCGACCACCCGCCCCAGGTCCGCTGGACTGCTCGTACCGCCTTGCATTGTGTGATCGTACATCTGTGTCCGATTTGATTCGGTCGATCGACCCAGTGTTGGCGCGAAAGCCTCGACAACAATGGGAGTGACGCGTGGCACCGACGAAGGAGCAGCTCAGCGATGAAGGCGTACATCTCCGTCGACATGGAGGGCGTCGCCGGCATCGCGACCCTCGACCAGATCGTGCGCGGCGGGTACGGCTACCCACGAGCCCAGGAGCTCATGACCGAGGAGGCCAATGCCGCGATCGCGGGCGCCTTCGACGGCGGAGCGACGAGCGTGCTCGTGAACGACTCCCACGGGACGATGGACAACCTGATCCACGAGCGCCTCGACCCGAGGGCACGGCTGGTCTTCGGGCAGCCCAAGGCCCAGTGCATGGCCGAGGGCCTGACCGAGGACTGCGCCGTGGCGCTCTTCGTGGGCTACCACGCGCCGGCCGGCACGCCCGGGCTCTTGGCGCACACCTTCTCCGCCTACTTCGGTGAGGTCAGAGTAAACGGATCACCGGTGTCGGAGGCCGAGGTCAATGCCCTGTACGCGGCATCGCTCGGTGTCCCGGTGGGCCTGGTCACCGGGGATGACGTCATCGGCGCGATCGCGACCGAGATCTTCCCCGAGGCCACGATCGTGACCGTGAAGAAGACACACGGATTCTCGGCCACGGACTCCGTCGCGCCGAGCGTGGCGAGGAACCTGGTGCGGGAAGGGGCCGCCGATGCCGTGGCCCGCGCGTCGGCACTGAGCTGTCCGCCGCCGCCCCCGTCGTTCGAGGTCGAGGTCGACTTGCCCTCGCCGGTGGCCGCCGAGCTCGCCGCCTGCATCCCCGGCTGCGCCCGGACGGCCGACCGGACGGTGTCGACAGTCCTCACGGCGTCGGCGGATCTCCTCGGATTCATCACAGTCCTGTACGAACTCGCGGCGAGCAGCGAGCGCGCGCGTCAGGTGATCTCCGCCCGCCGTTGAGGCCCGGCGCTCCTACCTGTGAGTTCCTCGATGAGGGTGGTGAGCAGTCGCGTACGCGGGAGGATCCACGCGATCTCCGCGTGCTCGTCGCGGGCGTGGGCGCCGCCGCCGCGCTCCGTTCCATGGGCGGCCGGTTGATTCCGCCCCGCACCCGGATCTCCGCCGGGACGAGAACCGGCGCGACCTCGCGGATCGCCCGGTCCACGCGGTGCTGCTCCTCGGCGGTGCCGGCCCGGACGTCGACAGCCACAGTGGCCGTCGCGGGCACGGTGTTGGGCGTCGTGCCCGCGCTCATCACCGTCGGGGTGACGGTCGTACCGGCCGCCGGGTCAGCGAGCTGGGCGATCGCCAGCACCACCTCGGCGATCGCGATGGTCGCGTTCACGCCCTTCTCCGGATCGAGACCGCTGTGCGCGGCACGACCGAGCACTTCGATCCGGTAGAGGGACACGCCTTTGCGCCCCGTCTTCAGTGCGCCGCCCGGGCCGGCCGCCTCCAGCACGAGGGCTGCCCGGCAGCGGCCTGCTTCCTGCTCGATCAGTGCCCGTGATGTCGTGGACCCCAGCTCCTCATCGCCCGTGATGAGAAGGGTCACCTGGTCGAGGACGCCGGTGCCGCGGCATCGCCGCAGCCACGCGAGAGCGTGGATCGCCTGGACGAGGCCGAGTTTCATGTCGAAGCAGCCCGGGCCACTGACGACGCCGGCAGTTTCGGTGTAGGGCAGCTCGTCCAACGTGCCGAGCGGCCAGACGGTGTCGTGGTGCCCGAGGAGCATGACCTTCGGATCGGCCCCGCGCAGCAGGACATGGTCGACTCCGTCGACGCAAAGGATCTCTGGCCGACGCCCCAAGCGCTCATGAACCAAGTCCGCGACCACCCGCGCGGAGCGGCCGACCGCGTCCAGGTCCGTCGACGGCGACTCGGTACGAACGAGTCTGCTCAGATCCTCGAGGAGGAGCGACAGGTTCCCGGAACCTCCGGCCCGGTGGAATCCTCGGGTGTCGGTTTTTCCTCATGAGCCGGCAGCGTTCGCGAGCCGGGTGCGCAGGAACGCGGCGAGCAGGTCCGCGGAGTGGTCGTCGAGGTTGGTGAGGACGACGACGGTCATCGCGGTCGCCGGATCGTGGCCGGCGAACGATTGGAATCCGGGCAGTTCGCCGTTGTGGCCCCACATGCCGTCGAAGTTCGCGATGCCGAGGCCGTAGGTGATGGTGCTGTCGGGCACCGGGTGGGTGCGCATGCGTTCACGCCGGGTCTGCTCCTGGAGGAGGTCGCCGCGCACCGATGCCTCGATGAGCAGTCTCAAGTCGCCCACGGTGGACACCGCGTTACCGGCGGTCCACGCCCAGGACGGGTTGACGCGCGTCGCGTCGACGAGTTCGCCGTCCCGGCGGTGGTACCCACGCAGCCGAGGATCCGGCAGGGCGGCGGCGTCGTGTGTCAGCGGCGGGAGCTCGGTCTCCCGCATGCCGAGGGGGTCGAAGACCAGCCGGCGCGCGACGTCCTCGACTCGTGCGCCGGTTACGTGCTCGATGAGCATTCCCAGCATGATGTAGCCGGCGTTGCAGTACGCCCAGGAGGTGCCGGGCTCGAACTGCTGCGGGTTCCGCAGGGCGACTTTGAGCAGCTCGGAGGGAGTCCAGAGCCGGTCGGGCTCGAGGAGCAGACCGGCGACGAACTCCTCCGAGGTGTAGTCGGGCAGGCCCGAGGTCATGTCGAGGAGACGGCGAACGGTGACTCCTCGCGGGATCTGCGGCTCTGCCAGATGGGCCTGTATCTCATCGTCCAAGGAGAGGTCTCCGGCTTCCACCAGGCGCAGGACGATCAGCGCCACGATGGTCTTCGTGAGGCTCCCGATCCTCATGCGGCTGCCGGTGGTGAGCCGCACCCCGGTGGCCAGATCGCAGACGCCGAGCGCACGGGTCCAACTGCCGTACGACGGACCGCTCACGTGGACGACGGCACCCGGGATGCCCAATCGCCGGCGCTCTCCGTCCAAGGCGCCGAGCAGGTCTGGAGTCGAGGACGCATACGCATCCGATGCATTCTCAGGCAAGCGGAATCCTCACTCGTGGGTGTTATGCCGACCTTCGCATCATTGTCCTCACCAGGTATCGGCGCATTGTGCCGAAGGCCGGAAGCGGCGCGAATCCCTCGTGCGATCGACCGAATGCCCGGGAGAGAGCTCTGACTACTGTGAGGCCCAGAAGACGGGGGCCGGTCACCTTGGGAGGAGAATCGCGTTGTCGAGCGTTGAGAAGGACGAGCTCGCGGAGTCCGGCGACACAGGGATCGTCGGACCGCCCGATTCCATCAGGCAGCTCCCGCGTTTCGCGGGGCCCTCCACGTTCGCCCGCCTGCCGCGGCTCGACGAGGTCTCCCGGGCCGACGTCGCGATCTTCGGCGTGCCGTTCGATGCCGGTACCACCTACCGGCCAGGCGCACGATTCGGCCCGGAGGCCATTCGCGCCGGCTCCAAACTCCTGAGGCCCTACCACCTCGGGCTCGAGATCGAGCCGTGGTCGAGGTTGCAGATCGCCGACGCCGGTGACGTCGGCGTGACTCCCTTCGACATCGCCGAGGCGGTGAGTCAGATCGAGTCGGCCGCTCAGCGGCTCTATCGAAGTGCTGACCGGATCATCACTCTGGGCGGCGACCACACCGTCGCCCTCCCGATGCTGCGAGCCGCCCATCGGCACCACGGCCCCGTGGCACTCATCCACTTCGACGCCCATCTCGACACCTGGGACAACATGTTCGGTGCGCGGCTCACTCACGGCACTCCGTTCCGCCGGGCCACCGAGGAGCGACTGCTGGCGGTGAACCACTGCGCCCATGTGGGCATCCGCCACACAACCCCGGCCGCCAAGGATCTGGAGGACGACAGGGAGCTGGGATTCGCGACGATCTCCACACTCGACGTGGCGCGGCGCGGCATCGAGCACGCCGCCGACCGGCTCCGGGAGAGAGTGGCTGATCGGCCGGTCTACATCAGCATCGACATCGACGTGCTCGATCCCGCCCATGCGCCCGCGACCGGCACCCCTGAGCCCGGCGGACTGAGCACCCGGGAGCTTCAGCTGCTGCTGTACTCCCTCGCTGACCTCGACATCGTCGGTGCGGATGTCGTCGAGGTCTCACCCGCCTACGACCACGCTCAGATCACCGCGCTGGCCGCCGCCGGCCTCACGTTCGACCTCCTGGCCATGGTTGCCCGGGGAAGGTAGTCATCGGAACGGCCCCGGTCCGGGCCGCGATCTCGATGGCGGGCACGCCGTTTGTCAGCGCTCTTGGCGAACGCGACCACCGAAGGGGTCGTCCGCGAGCCCTCGGTGTTGGTGACAACGGTCGGCTCACCGCCTTCCAGCACGCACACGACCGAGTTCGTCGTGCCCAGGTCGATACCGACGGGTCGGGTCATCACCGGCCTCCTTCCTTGCGGCCCCCCTCCTCATGGCACCAGCTCCGCCTTGCGCGGTTCACCGCCACCACAGGCGCGCCGTGGGCCAGCCGAGCCGCGGCACCTCACGCGTATCCCTGCGAGTCAGGCCCCACCGGGTGGCGCCCATCCGCAGCAGCACATGTTCCAACGGCGCAACAGCAGAAGAACGCTCCACGATCACGACCGCCACATCAGCCGCGTGAGCAGGAACACGCCGGCGGACAGCGCGCGCGGACACGTCGAGGCCAAGGTCCGGCGTGTGGGTGACCCGGACAGAAACAGGCCGCCCTTCGAGTCGGGCGCCGCCTCCGCGCGTGGCGTCGTAGGCTGCGCGCCGGGCGGGGTCGCGCAGCACGGCATAGGCATCGATCACCTCAGCGAACCGTTCCCGTTCCGCCGGCCCGGCGGGGCGAACATCAGGATGCAGGACGCGCACCAGTCGGCGGTACGCGGAGGTGATCTGCTCCGCAGAGGCCGACGATTCCACACCGAGGACCCCGTAAGGGTTCCGCCGGGGCTGCTTGCCGCCGTACCGTACAGCCACCGTGCTCTTCTCCTGCGCCACAGACATCAGCTGGATGCGCTGCGACCTGCAGGTATGAACGGAACCTCGATATGAACGCTATAGCAGCGCACAGCTGTGCAGGGAAAACCTCCTGATCACCATGCGCATCAAATTCACCATTCGTAGCAGAATCGGGAGCGTCGGCGCCTCCTCCGGGAGTCCAGGCACTCCTCCGGACCTGTTCCTCAGATCCGGGGGCTTGGGTCATGTGACAGCCGCTGGTGGGCCGTCCCGTAACCGCGCAGCCGCGGGATTACTCAGAGCACAGGTCACCGAGTTCGGCCGATGTGTCAACAGCCATGACTCCATCGCACCGATTCGCGCCGTTGGCTTCGCCACTTGATCGTCACACCCGTCGCGAAGGCCGTTGCCCGGCCCCGGAGACTCGGGCCAGGCAACGGCCTTCATACGCCCACCAGTCCATGGGTCCACTGCAGCGGTCGGGACTGTCTCGATAACGATGGCGGCCGCCTACGGCCTGCTCCAACTGCTCGCCCTGCTCACCCACATCGGACCCTGAAAAGGGGCGGCACGCCTCGCGTCGCCGACCGCCGGTTGGCTCCTCCTGATCCTGTCGGATCACATCACAGCAGCAGCGGAGGTGGTCAGTGAAAGCGGAGCGGCGGCCACGATCATGGTTCTTCCAGGTTCGGGGGCAGTTCCACCGTCACCTCAAGTGCCGCGAGATCCACGCGCCCGCCTCCAGCCGGTGGCGCGATCCGGACGCGCAGCTGCTCAAGGGCGCGGCGTGGGCGGCGGTCAAGGACAGCGTGCTGACCGACCTGGGCCTGCTGGAAGATCCCGCGGAGCTGCTGGCCGAGAACGCCGAGCGGCTGGATCGGGCCTACCGGGTGGTGCGGGCCGGGCTGGCCGCCAACACCTCCGTCACCATCGACGACGACGGCAAGATCCACGTGGCCAGCGTTAAGGCGATCGAGGAGCCGCCGTCGCTGATCCGGGGTTGATACTGGTGGAGTCGCCTATTCGACTATCGCGAGTTCTCGATGCCGAGGGCCGTGGTAGTGACTTTCCGTGATTCGGGCGGCAATAGGTCGCTCTCGGACAGCAGGTTCGCGCGGAAGGGTGAAGTGGGCCTGACTATGTCGGTAGAGCCTGCCAAGATCGCGACATGACAATCGATGCGCTGACGCCCTTCCGCTGGCTGCAACCGCCGTACGGCGATCGGGGCAACCGACTCGGCGAGATCTATTGCGTGACCTTGCTGCGCGGGCTCGACCCGGCCGAGGTGCTGCGCCGGTTCGGCGCCCGCACGAGCACGGAGATGAGCTTCGCCGAGCTGGGGTTGGCGGTCTCCGACTTCACGGTGGCGACCGACGGCGGTGACGGCGGTGGCTATGTCGGAGTGGTCGCCACCGGCGACGGGTGCGCGGCGGTGGAGCCGTACGGCTGGTCGGGGACGGACGGCGCAATGCTGGCGCGGCTGTCGGCCGGCACCGACGTGGTGTCCGCTCTACGACATGACTACGCCTGCGACTACTTCCACTACGCCGCTGACGGTATCCTCATCACGGCTTTCGACCCGACCGTTCCCGAGCGTCGCTCCGGTGCCGACACCGACCGGCTTGCCGGCCTCATGCGCGAGTTCGGCCTGCCTTTGGAGGAGGGCTCGGACGAGGACTGGGACCAGCGCTACGACGACCTGTCCCGGCACGGCCTCGCGCGGATGTTCGCGATGGCGGCCCGCCTCACCGGCGTGACGTTCACCGCCGACCTGCTGGACGGACCACTCCTGGTGGGCGCGATCGCCGACCTGCCACCGTCACAAGAGCCTCAGCCCAGGAAGAGCCTCGGTGTTTTACTCGAGCAGCTGAAAGCGGTAAGCGGCCCTGAGTCTGATCACGGCGCCGCTTAACTCCCATGGGCCTCCGGTACTGACTGGTTTACTGGTCAACTGGTCTATTGAACTGTTGCGAGTTCTCGGTGAAGACGAGCCTCACCATGACTGTCCGTGCTCTCCAGCGGCGTACCGGTACCAGGCGCCACCGCTTTCTGAGACACCTAGGCGGTGAGCAGGATCGGCTACGGGCGGGTGTCCACCCGCGACCAGAACCCCAACAGCCAACGCGATGGCCTCACGACAGCAGGCTGTGACCGGATCTTCGTCGACAAGGCCTCAGGGAAGATCGACCGCCGTCCCGAGCTCGACAAGGCGCTGGACTACCTCCGGCCCGGTGACACCGGCGGGGCGGCTGCAGTTCCACATGTTCGGCGCGTTCGACGAGTTCCTCCGCGAGCTCATCGTGGAGGGCACCCTTGAAGGGCTGGCTTCGGCCCGGGCACGCGGCCGCGTCGGCGGACGTCCTCCCGCCCTGGATGAGCACGGCGTGGAGATGGCCCGCGCGCTGTACGAGGTGAAAGGCGAGGACGGTAAGCGGCGCTACACCGTCCAGCAGATCGCCGACCGGCTCGGCGTCAGTCGTGCCACGATCTACCGCCACCTTGACCCCGACAAGCCGGTCTCGGCGTAGGAGGAGCACGGTGCCGCCCCCCATCACCTACTACGGCGGCAAGGCCAAGCTCGCCGAGCAAGTCGCCGTCATGCTGCGCGAGCACACCCACCACGTCGAATCACGCTCCGGCCCAACCCACGTCACCCGTCCCCCGAAAACAAGACGAACCAGAACCGCGCCGCGAGAGAAGAGTCCCAGCTCAGAGGTTAATCTTGAGTTGAGGGGCTGTTGAGGCTTGGCGGCAAGGGAGCCGCTATGTCGCCCGGGCCGCCTACAGGTCAACACGCCCGTCGGCCGAGAAGAGCCACCGAACACCACACAGGATTAGCCGGAGTCACCTCAAAGAGATTGACAGGTAACCGCACCAGTTCGTACTCGGTGCCCATCTCCGGGAAGGAGAGGCGGAGCGCCACTGGCCTCAGCGCTGGCCTGGGTCGGTGACCGATCGGCTCAGCGGCGGATGCGGTAGCGGATGTGGGTGGCCTCCGGTGTGTCGATCACCTGAACGATCTCCAGTTCGATCTCCGACGGCAAGACGTCGAACAGCCGGCGGCCGGCGCCCAGCAGCACCGGGATGTGATGGATCTGCACCTCATCCAGCACCCCGGCCTCAAGTGCCTGTTGCACCGTGTAGGCGCCGCCACGCACCTGGACGTCCCGGCCCCCGGCGGCGGCCTTCGCCTGCGCCATCGCGCTTTCGATCCCGTCGTTCACATATGTCACCAGCGGATGACCCCAACGGGCGGCCGGGCTGGGCGGCCGGTGACTGGGGACGAAGATCGGGAGACCGTCGTGATCGCCTCCCCAGTGATCCATGAGTTCGGCGGTCCGCCGCCCGGCGAGGACCGCACCGGCCGCCTTCCATTCGCCTTGGAACTGCTGGATCGGCCCGGACGACGGACCGGCGTCAGCCCACTTGTGCAGCCGCTCGCCATCGTCGCCACCGAGATAGTCGTTGGGATCGGCGACGTACCCGTCGAGCGACATTGACATGTCGAGCACTGATTTGGACATAGTCCGCTCCTTGTCTGCGACGGTGCAACTCCTCAGCAACGCCGCCTGCTCCCGAGTTCGGCGACTAACTGTGTCTCCATAACACTGTGTATCATAGATACAGTTTTTTAGGGTGGGCAAGTGGGAGGCTGCAATGTCGGCTAACGAGGATCCGATGGCACTGGCCGAACTGTTGTGGGGCCTGCGGAAGCCGCGCACCAGGGGCCCCAGGCCCGCCTTCGACCTCGCCCAGGTGGCCGACGCCGCTGTCAAGGTCGCCGATACCGAGGGACTGGAGGCGGTCTCGATGCATCGGGTAGCCGCCGAGCTCGGCCTCACCAAAATGGCCCTGTACCGCTATGTCAACGGCAAATCTGAGCTGAGTGCAATCATGATCGAGGCGGCGGTCGGCACACCCCCCGACTTGAGCGGCGTGACCAGCTGGCGGACCAAGCTGGAAGAGTACGCCCGCCAACTGTCCGCCGCCTGGCGACGCCACCCCTGGCTGCCGTCGATCACCGTGGGCGACCGCGTCATGGGTCCACGCGAAACCGGATGGCCCGAAAGAGCCCTCAGCGCCCTGGCCGACACGCCCCTGACCGAACGCGAACGGCTGGACGCGGTCATGCTGGTCTCCCACCACATCCGCGCCACCCACCCAGCCGCCACCCAAGGCACTCAGACCTGGACGGACGGCAGCGCCGCCCCCATCATGCGCGACCTGCTACTCCGCAACGCCGACCGTTTCCCGCTGCTGGCCACCACCATGGCCATCCCCTCGGCCACCACGACCCAGGAGTTCGGCCTGCACACCCTCCTCGACGGCCTCGAACACACCATCACCCAACGCACTCGAAACAGCGGCGACGAATCAGCAGCTTCGAGTCCAGCTCCTCCGTAAGGAGCAGCGGCGCCCGACCGGGATGGATGGAGTGGTGCGATCGTGAAGCTTGTTGTCGGACAACGACGGGGGCCTGAACTACTGCGTTCCGCTCGGGGACGCGCGGGAACCGATGATGATCGCTATCAGAACTCCTCATTTCCGAGAACACGAAGAGTAGCGATGATTACACAGAGCTACTTTGGGACTGGTCGCGCCGACCCGAGTGGTGGGCCCAGTAGCTGCCGGTGGAACGACGGGGGGACGGACTCGAAGCCACGCCATGGGCCTGCTGGGCGGCCTGCTCGGGGCCCTGGGGGTCTTATTGGTCGGTGTCGTCGCTCTCAGCTCGGGCTGGATCGCGCAGGGGCCGCAGCCCGTCTGTGGGCTGGGACGCGGTGAAGCTATATCGGCCCAGGGTGTTGATGTGCTTGTGCCCCAGCGGAGAGAGCCGGGCGACGTCCTCATCCAGGACCTGGCGATCCTTGAGCGGGCGGGAGCGCAGGTGGGAAACGGCGGCGTCCTGGTAGCGGGTGTTCCACAGGACTATGGCGTTCAAGACAAGCCCGAGTGAGCCGGGTTGGTCTTCCTGACCGTCGCGATAGGCCTGGTGGATGCGGCCGCGGCGGCCGTGGCAGAGCTCGCGGGCCAGGGTGTGGCGTGCCTCCTGGATGGTGAGTTGCCGGTTGACCCGACGCCGATAGGTGTCGTCGATTGGGTCGATCACGGCCAGCAGGTGCAGGGTCTTGGCGATCCGGCCGTACTCGGCGAAGGCTTGGCCGAGCGGGGTTGGGCGGCCCTCGCGGCCGAACATCCGCAGGAGGTCGTAGGCGCGGACCTGGTTGGTGATGAGCGATCCGGCCACCCGCAGCCCCGGCCACCAGGTGGTGATCCTTGTGAGGTTGCCGTCACCTCCTGGCTGTCCTGGTGCCAGACCAAGAAGCACTGGGCCGCCCCGTCGGTCCGGCCGACGCCGAACGCCGCAAGGAGAGCATGCGGACGGCGCGCGCGACATCGACACCCACCTGTCCGCCGACCCCGCGGCCCTCATGCTGGTTGTTCATCGGCCGACAAGGGATAGCGAAACTGCTTCTCGAAGGAAAGGTCACCGCCTGGGGTCGTCGGCCGTGGAAGCTCGCCCGCATGCTCACTGCCATCAGCCCTCCGTAACGGCCGCTGCTCGGTCCCGAGGCCGAGGAATTCAGGAACAGTAGCTCTCGCTTGGATTGATCTTGGTCTGCTCCTCGCGTGCGGGAGGCCGGGTGGTTTCGGGGCCATAGGCTGTTCTATGTTCCTGCCACGGAGATCTCCCGCAGGCAGCGGATGAACTCCCGCTGGAGCGGCGAGCCGCTCTTCCTGGTGGCGGCGTAGACGGTTCTGATGGGCTCGTCCTCCAGCGTGGCCAGGACGATGTCGGCGCGGATCGCGCCCGCCGCCAGCGAGGGAACGAGCGCGAGCCCCAGCCCGGCGGCCACGAAGCCCTGCTTGGCGGTCCATTCTCTGGCCGCGAAGTCGATGCGCGGCCGGAAGCCCGCGCGTCGGTGGACGTCGATCAGGGTCTGCGAGCCGCCGGGAAAGCCCTCGATCCACGACTCGCCCTCCAGCTCGGCCAGGCGCAGGCGCGTCCTGTCGGCCAGGCGGTGTCCCGCGGGCATGGCGACCAGGAGCGGGTCGTCCAGAAGGTAGTGCAGGACGAACCGGCCCTGTTCCAGCGGCCTGCCCGGGTACGCGCTCACCACGGCCAGGTCGATGTCGCCCGCGCCGAGGCGGGCCAGCAGCGCGTCGGTCGTGCTCTCCACCAGCGACAGCGCCACCGCCGGCCGGAACTTCCTGAACGCCGCCATGGCGCGGGGCACGAGGTCGGCGTCGGCGGTGTCGAAGGCGCCGACACGCAGCCGCCCGACGTCGTGCAGGTCGTGCCGGGCCGTCGCCAGCCGGTCCAGTATGGCGACCGCGTGCTCCAGCAGGCGGCGGCCCTCCTCGGTGAGCTCGACGCCACGCGGATGCCGCTCGAACAGTGCGACGCCCAGTTCACTCTCCAGGGACGCGATCTGGCGCGACACCGCGGACTGGGTGTAGCCAAGCGCCTCCCCGGCCGCCGTGAAGGTCTTCCTGGCGGCCACCTCGGTGAACACCTCGAGCCACGCCACATCCATGTCGTCTTCCTCCGATATGCGGATCTCGCATGGTAACCATGCCGGACATTCGTTGGTCACATCGGCGAGGGGGCCCTACGGTGGCCGCATGGACGTGGGACTGTACGGGCTGCATCGGGGCGAAAACGTTGATCCGGACCTGCTGGCCAGGCGGGCGCGGACGGCCGAGGAGGCGGGGTTCGAGTCGCTGTGGGTCGGCGACCACATCGCGATGCCCGACTCCCCCGATGAGCCGGGCCGGCTGGAGGCCGTGGTCGCGCTCGCCCATCTGGCGGCGCTGACGACCACGATCAAGCTGGGCTTCGGGGTCCTCGTGCTGCCCCAGCGGCAGCCGGTCCTGCTGGCCAAGCAGCTGACCTCGCTGGCCCTGCTGTCGCGGGGGCGGCTGATCGTGGGGGTCGGCGCAGGGTACGTGGAGCCTGAGCTGGCCGTCATGGGGGTGCGGTTGAACGAGCGTGGCGCCCGTACAGACGAGTACTTGGCGGCGATGCGGGCCGTGTGGGACGACCAGCCTTTCGCCGGAGATTTCGTGACTTATCAGGGTGCGGTGCAGCGCCCGAGGCCGCCGCAGCGTTCGCCGATCGTGGTGGGTGGCCACTCCCGGGCGGCGATGCGCCGGGCGGTCCAGCACGCCGACGGCTGGTACGGCGTCTACTTGACCCCCGAGCAGGCCGCGGGCGCGCTGTCCGACCTCCGTGACGCGGCGAAGGTCTACGACAGGCCCGCGCACCTGAGCGAGCTGGAGATCACGATCACCCCGCCCCCTGGCCCCGTCGATCGGGAGACCGCGCGGCGGTACGCCGCCCTGGGTGTCCACCGGCTGACGATCCAGCCGCTGGACGCCGACATGGAGGCTACGGTCACAGCCGGTGCAGGTCTCTTGGGAACGCCGTGACAATCGGTTGAGGTTGCATGCTGAGACCGACATAGCCGAACAGGGGAGAGTGTTGTGCGTGCGGTGTGGTTGAAGGAGTTCGGAGGGCCCGAGGTGCTCGTACCTGGAGACGCCCCCGATCCGGTCCCGGGGCCGGGGCAGGTGTTGATCGACGTCGCCTACGCCAACATCACCTTTGTGGAGACCCAGTTCCGGTCGGGCGCCCCGTCGCCGTTCAAGCCGGAACTGCCGATGATCCCGGGCAACGGCGTCGGGGGCATCGTCACGGCGGTCGGCGAGGGCGTCGGCTCCGGCCTGATCAGCCGTCGGGTGGTGACCTCCACGGGAGGCTCCGGCGGTTATGCCGAACGGGCCGCGGTGGATGCCTCCGGGCTCTTTACCGTCCCCGACGGCCTGGAATTGGACGACGCGGTCGCGGTCTTGGCCGACGGGCGTACCGCGACCATGATGATCCGGGCGACCGCACCACAGCCCGGGGAACGGGTTCTGGTCGAGGCGGCGGCCGGCGGCGTGGGCTCGCTCCTCGTGCAGCTCGCCAAGTCGGCGGGCGCCACCGTCGTCGGAGCGGCCGGGGGCTCGCGCAAGACCGGTGTGGCCCGCGACCTGGGCGCCGACGAGGTGGTCGACTATATGGCTCCGAGCTGGACCGACGAGGTCGACCCCGTCGACGTCGCTCGGGCCGCCTTCGAACTGCTCGGCCAGGGCGGGCGGATGGTCAGCTTCGGGCTGGCGAGCGGAGAGTGGGCCGCCATCGAGGCGGAGGCCGCTGTTGCGCGCGGCATCACGCTCGTCCAGGCGAAGCCCACCCCGGAGACGATGCGCGAGTACACCGAGAGCGCCCTCGCCGAGGCCGTGGGCGGACGGCTGCGGCCGCTGATCGGGCAGCGCTTCCCCCTCGACCGGGCCGCTGACGCGCACGCCGCCATCGAGTCGCGCGCCAGCGTCGGCAAGACCCTGCTCGAGGTGCGCTGATGCTCAAGGTCGGCGTGACTCTACCGTCGTTCGGCGTGGATGAGACCGCCGGGGTGCGTGAGCATGCCCGGCACGCCGAGGAGCATGGTCTTGGCGCTACGCCCGGCCGCCTGGGCCGCCAAGCAGATCGCTAGCCTGCAGCACCTGTCCGGCGGTCGGGTGCTGCTCGGCGTCGGCTCGGGCGGCAGCGTGCACGGCGACGCAGCCTGGCGGGCCGTCGGTATCTCCTACGCCGAACGCGCGCAGCGCACCGACGCCACCCTGGAGATCCTGCCGAGCCTGGTCGAGGGCAAGCCCACGAACGTGAACGGCGAGGTGATCACTCTCTCGCCGTCCGCGAGGACCGCGGCGAGATCCCCGCGCAGCTCGGCCGGGCCGACATCGAAACTACCTGCACCGCCTCGCCGCCGGTAGTGGGGCGGGGCTCGGTGGAGGGCCGCCGTCGAGCACGACAAGGTCACGGACAGCGCCTTGGGCAGCGTCTGGCGGACGGTCTGCTTGAGTTTGAAGGCGGCGGCCACGTCCGCGTACGACTCTCTCAGCTCGGCAATCCACCACCGGGTGCCGCTCTCGATCTCGGTCCGACTGCTGCAGGGGCTGGAGCGCCGCGGCCTGGTCGAGCGGGCGACACCGCGCACCTTGCTCCAGAAGATCACCGCGGAGCTGCCCTACCCCTGAGGCTTGTCCCAGCCGGAGACGAACCAGCGGACCTCGCCGGTCGCGGGGTCGTACTCCCGCCGTTTGGCCGTGCCGATGTCGCCGCCGTACACGTGAATGCCGATGGTGGGCTCGCTGCCGACGGCCGCGACGGCGTGGACGTCGTCGTCGGTGGTGCAGCAGACGGTCACCTGCCCCGGCGTCCACCGCGCGTCGCCCGCCGGCGTCAGCGGCCCGCTCGGGGCGGACTCGGCCGGCTTGAGGTAGCGGATCTCGTGTTCGACCCCGGCGTAGATGCCGACGACGCCCCACGTCTCGTGCGAGTGCACGTTGGTCCGCTGGCCCACGTCCCAGACCACGGACGCCATCGACCAGCTGTCGTCGGGAGCGATGTACATCGGGTACGTCAGGTGACGCGCGGACGAGGCCCGCGTCACCTCCGGCGGCAGCCGGTACCCCTCGGCCAGGAGCGCCGCCAGCAGCTCGCCGACCCGCGCCGTGATCTCGTGCTCGTCATCGGTGCTCTTCACCACGATTGCGACATCGTCGATGAACGCCTGGAGGCGGTTCATGACACTCTCCGGTACTTCAGGTGGGTGACACCGGGCGCCTCGACGGCCCGTACCTGCTCAAGCCGTACGTCCGCGCCCCCGAGGCCGTCCAGGAGGCGGGAACCCCCACCGAGCAGCACCGGGACGACGTGCAGTTCGAGCTCGTCCAGCAGCCCCGCCGCCAGGTACTGCCCGACGACCTGGCCGCCGCCCCACAGCATGACGTCCTTGCCGGCGGCGGCCTTCTTCGCCTGTTCCAGCGCCGACTCGACGCCGTCGGTGACGAAGTGGTAGGTGGTCCCGCCCTCCATCTCCACCGGACCACGCTCGTGGTGCGTGAGGACGAACACGTCGTAGTGGTAGGGCGGGTTGTCGCCCCACCACCCCTTCCACTGCTCGTCGCGCCACGGACCGCCGCCGATGGGCCCGAACATGCCCCTGCCCATCACCGCGGCACCGATATTGCGGATCGCCTCCTCGAACACCGGTGTGCTCGCGTTCACCTCACCGCCCTCCCCGCCGTGGGCCTGGCGGAAGGCGGCCAGCCCCGCCACCCAGTCGTGCAGCCGCTCGCCACCCTCGCCGAGCGGGTTCTCCACGCTCTGATCCGGGCCGGCGACGTAGCCGTCCAGCGAGATCGAGATGTGACACCTGAGCTTGCTCATTCGGTCCTCCTCAGTTGGCTTGGCGCTTTCACCCATGAGCATGGCCGCACCAACAGATGACGTCTAATGGCAATATTCCGGGATTTACATCGATATCATCGATACATGCTCAGCCTGGTCCACCTCAGGGTTCTGGCCGCGGTGGCGCACCTCGGGTCCGTGACCGAAGCGGCCAAGCAACTGCACTACTCGCAATCGTCGGTGAGCCACCACCTGGCCCGCCTGGAGGCGGCCACCGGCGTCAGGCTCATCCAGCGCGTCGGCCGCGGCATCCGCCTGACCCCCGAAGGCCGGCTCCTGGCAGGCCGCGCCACCGAGATCCTCGGCCGCGTCGACGCGGCGACCAACGAACTGGCCGCCCAGGCCGGCCTGCAATCGGGCCGCGTCCGCCTGGCCGCCAACGCATCACCCCTGAGCACGATCGTCCCGAAGGCGGCCACCCTCCTGGAGCAGGCCCACCCCGGACTCGAACTCATCCTCATCGACCGCCACCCCGTCGAAGCCCTCCAGATGCTGCGCCAGGGCGAGATCGACGTCGCCCTCGTCTTCCGGTACGCCAACGCCCCCGTCGAGGAGGAGGACGAGGGCTTCCGCCTCGTCCACGTCGGCGACGACCCGATCTACCTCATCAGCCGCCGACCCGACGACAGCCTCGCCAACCACCGCCACTCCCCCTGGATCGGCGGCTGTGAACGATGCCAGCACGAACTGGTCAACGTGTGCCGCCGGGAGGGCTTCACCCCGCGCATCGCCTCGCTCAGCGACGACATGGTCGTCGTCCAGGCCCTCGTCGCCGCCGGCAAAGGCGTCACCACCCTGCCGGGACTCGCCCTCCAGGCGCACCGCCAGCCCGACATCCACGCCACCGAGCTCACCGGCTTCACCCGCCGCCTCTACGCCGTCACCTACGGCGACCCCCCGGACCCACCCGCCACCGTCGCCCTGATCCAGGCCATCCAGGACTCCACCTGACTCGGCGACCCATTCGGTGATCGCGCTGACGTTGGTGACGCCGAGCGCCGCCGCGATGTCGTCAACCGCGCCGCCGGCGCGCAGAGCGCGGGCCAAGACCGAATCTCATCCCGGACTTCGCCCAGGCGCGTGAGGCCGTGATGCGTCTACTGGACGCCATAGGCCCAGGCAGCTATCTGGCGATCACCCATGCCACCCTCGATCTCGACGGTGAAGCGACTGAGCAGGCCGAGGCCCAGCAGGAATGGAACAAGAAGGCCGACCCGATCACCCCCCGCACCCACGCCGACATCGGCCGGTTCTTCGACGGCCTGCAGTGCTTGGCGACCCGGGCATATGCGGGCGAACAGCCCGTCCTCGATGCGTCAGATGGATTCGGCGTCTCTGTCAGATGGTGACGGCGAGCTTGCCGACGGCTCCGGCGGTGAAGTCGGCGATCGCGCGCGGCGTCTCGGCCAGCGGGTAGGTGCGGGCGACCGGCACCCGCAGGCGTCCTTCGGCCGCGTCGGCGGCGAGCCGGGCGAGGGTGGCCGGGCTGGGGTCGGCCATCACCGCCGTGGCCTTGATGTCCCGGCCGGGTTCGTCGGGCAGATAGTGAAGGCTGGAGGCCAGCCGCCCACCGTTGGCCAGCAGGGCGGCGACGGCCGGTCCGTCGCCCGCCAGGTGCAGCGCGGCATCCACCCCGTCTGGTGTGATCGCGCGTACCTGTGCCGGCAGGTCAGTGTGGTCGACGGCCCAGGTGGCACCCAGACCGGTGACGAAGGCGGCTTCGGCTCCGGGCCGGGCGGTGGCGATCACCCGAGCGCCGCAGGCGGCGGCCAGTTGGACGGCGAACGCGCCGACGCCGCCGGTCGCACCTGAGATCAGGACGGTTTCCCCCGCTGCCGGGGCGACGGCGTCGATGGCGTTGAGTGCGGCGGTGCCGGCCAGTCCCAGCACACCCGCGCGGGTGTGGTCCAGCCCGTCGGGGATCTTGGCCAGGCCGTACTGCGGACTCACCACCACGTATTCGGCGTAGCCGCCCTGTCCCAGGGTCGGACGCATGACCACGCCGAACACGTCCTCACCCGGCGTCAAGCCGGTCACGCCGTCGCCGACGGCCGCCACGGTGCCGGCGAAGTCCTTGCCGAGCACGACGGGGAAGTCGTAGTCGTAGACGCCCTTGAGAGAGCCGCCCAGCACGCCCAGGTCGAAGCCGTTGACCGAGGAGGCCAGCACCCGGACCAGCACTTCCCCGGGACCGGGCTCGGGTACGGGAAGATCGGTGGCCGCCAGGTCGGCGCCGAAGTCGGTGAAAGCCATGGCACGCATGATGATCACTCCGGTTCCGTAGCAGATGATGCGGTGGCCTGCCGCCAGGAAGAGCGCAGGACGGCGCGGGCGACAGCCAGTTCGGCCTCGTCGCGGGGGGCGTACAGCATCACGATCGTGTCCGGCCACTCAGGACGACGGCTGATCGGATGCGGCTCGATCCACCCGGCCCGCTGCAGCGGCTCGATGAGCGGCACGGGCACGGTGAGATGGAGGAATCCTGAGCGGTGAATGTGCCCGAACTCGTCGGGGCTGGGGTGCAGGAACGCCGCCCATGGCCCGGCGGGCTCATGCAGCCGCAGCGCCAGCGAGGCGGGCTCGGACACCTGACTGGGGCCGGTGAACACGCCCGCCAGCGCCTGGGCGTCCGCCACCAGGGCGGCCCTGATATGCGGCGGGGAGAACTGGTCGAGCTGGTCATGCGGGATCTCCCGGCCCGTGGTCCGTGGGCGAGGGCCGGATCGGAGTGGGGGATCGGTCAAGTCGATGCTCATCGCAACAGCACTTTCTGTGCGTTGGTTACTTCTTGTGCGCTTCCCGAGTCTGGTCCACAATGCGGCCATGACGGAAGAAGGCACTTTGACCCACGCAAGGCACACCGATGTGCGCGAAACGATCGGCGAGGACCACCCGACCTGCCAGCTGCGCGACATCCTCGACCGCGTTGGAGACAAATGGAGCGTCCTGGTGATGAACCTGCTCGGCAGCGGACCCAAGCGCTACTCGGAACTGCAGCGCGCTATCGAGGGCATCTCCCAGCGGATGCTCACCCTCACTCTGCGCAGCCTGGAGCGCGACGGCCTGGTCGAGCGCACCGTCACCCCCACCTCCCCGCCCCGGGTGGACTACGCCCTCATCCCCGTCGGGCAGACGCTCTCAGCCCAGGTCTCCGGACTCATCGCATGGGCCGAGCAGCACCGTGAGTACGTGGCCGCCTCCCGCCTGCGCTACGACGCGCCGTGACCCGCCAAACTGGCGTCGCCCCGCGCGAGCCCGCAGTCTCCGCGAGGGCTTCTGGGGTGTCGGGTCGAGTTGAGCAGAGCGCTCTGCCGTGATTGCTCACGGCGGGGTTTCGGCGTCCCCGGCGACCGCAGAGGGCATGACCGCTGAGAGAAGCCGCCAAACAAGCCGCACCCCAGTGGCGGTACTTTCCGCATCGTTCGAGGCTCACGGCACGTCTCTTGGAGGGTGTCTTCGAACGGCACGATTTGTACTGCGCGGCTTCGGCCGGTTGGCTCAGCCGGAACAGATCAGGTCCCGCAGGGACTGCCGGGACCGCGGCGGGCTGTGGCTGTCGACCAACCAGTCGTGGCGCCCCTGCGGATACTCCGACAGCAGCCGGTCGGCCAGGTCGGCGGCGTAGCCGTCGCCCGCCTTGCGCAGGTGGAGCGGAGGTGACTAGAAGCAGTCGCCCAGCAGTAGTCCCCGGAAGCTGGGACCGAGCCTGGGGCTGGCCTCGACCTCGGCCCGCAGGTACGGGTGGCTCCAGGGGCGCCGGGCCTCCGCTTCCAGGATGCGCGCGCCGGCGTGGTGACCGATGATCTCGACCTCCCGCCAGGCGCACGCGCCCCAGACGTGCTCCCAGTGGTGGTGGGTGTAGATCAGGCGTCGGGCGGTGGGGAGCCCAGCCGCTTCGATCGCCGCCTGGATTCCGCGCGCGGTCGTCTGAACCGGTGATCCTTTTCGAGCCGTAGAGATGAAACGCGTGCGTATCTGGCGCTCGTTGAAATGCTCGTGTCCATGAGCATGGAGCCAGGATCGGGTCGACCCGAAGGACCCATCAGCCCGCCGCGGCGATGCGCACCGCGCAGGAGCGCTATCAAGAGGTTGATGGACCAGCTCAGTGAAGAAACCAGGCCGAAGACCTGGTTCTCACTGAGACCACACAGGCATCGATGTCATGTCAGAAGCAAGATCTTGCCCGTGAAGCGGCGTGCTTCGATGTCGGCATGCGCGGTGGCGGCCTCTGCCAGCGGATAGCTCTGACCGATGATCGGGGCCAGTCGCCCTGCGGCGGCTTCGCTCAGCACGTGCGTCACCCGCCGTGGATTGTCCGGCCAAAATGCCGGGAGCTGTGACATGTCCACCACCGTGAGCCGCCGCCGGTCCACGTCACTGATCACGGTCTGCGCACCGCTGGTCATGCCGTACTCGGAGAACCGGCCACCGTCCCCGAGCAGGGATGCCGCCGCCGCGCCGATCTGGCCACCGATCCCGTCGAACACCACATCCACCCCGTACCCGCCGGTGAGCATAAGCACCTGGCCGGGCCAGGCCGGCATGGAGTAGTCGACCGCCTCGGCGCCCAGTTCCAGCGCTACGGAGCGTTTCTTCGCCCCACGCACGGCAGCGATGGCTGTCGCCCCCGCCGCAAGAACAAGCTGCACAAGGAGATTGCCGAGACCGCCTACCCCCGGCGCCACCAAGACCCGCTCACCCCTCCGCACCGGGGTCTTCTCCAGCAAGGCCAGAGCGGTGCTGCCATCGTCCATCACGGCCATGGCGCTGCGCAGGTCGAGACCCACCGGCACCGGGAAGGCGGTCTCCAGCGCGGCGACCACCGTATCGGCGTAACCTCCGCCGTAGCCGTCGCTCACCGCTCGGGCGACCACCCGGGCGCCCAGCCAGCTGTCGTCCACCCCGGCCCCGACTGCGGCGACCGTACCCGCGACCGCACCGCCAGGAACATACGGCGGATCCACCGCGAACACCTCGGGACCGTTGCCGGCGCGAATCAGGGTGTCCATCCAGGTCGCGCCCACGACAGCGACATCGATGCCGAGTTGTCCTGCTCCCGGCGATGGTGTGGGCAGGTCAACCAGCTCCAGAACATGAGGGGCGCCGAATCGGGTCGCCATGATCGCTCGCATGGGTCCAGCATCCAACCTCAACTCGACTTGAGGTCAACCACGCAAGGGATCGACGGCGTGGCGATCTGGCCTGGCCCCTTTCCACCTGATCGGAGGCATCCTGAAGCCGTCGTTCACGCTGCCGTCGCAGTGAAGTCGTTTTCCTAGCGGCGCCGGCGCCCTCATCCATAGGTGATCGACGCCCTGCCCCGGCTTGTGTCCCGTCTGACCAGGCCGTTTAGTCACGATCTTCAAGGTGAGGCGCAGAAAACGGCGGGCCCACTCCACCAGCGCGCCGGCGTAGGCGCTGTCGCCCCAGATGAGGGTGAACTGCGGATGCAGCATCCGCAGCCGGGCCAGCAGGTTCCCGGGCAGCGTCGCGGTCAGGTCGCGCGTACCCGGCCGAGATTGCGTGCCACGGTGGCCTTCTCCTCGGCGGTGAAGGCGTGCCCGCGCAGCGCCGGCAGCACCCGGCCCACCGCGGCCACGAACACCGAGCACGCGCTGACCAGCTCGATGAAGTCGCGGCCGCGCTCGATCCGAGGCAGCGCCGGGGTCCGCTCCCGGATCGCCTCGCCAGCCTGCCGGGCCTGGTCGACCTGCGCACGGTTGACCAGGTGCCGGGCGGTGGTGTCGGCCATCGCCTTGAAGGCGACCTCCGGGCGGCGTAGCAGATCGGTGGCCACGGCGGCGGCGACCTGCTCGTCTCGGGCCAAGTCGTGGATGCGCTCCACCTCCTGCTGCACCGAGGCCAGCGTCTTGTGAATGCTGTACGGCACCCCGTGCTGGCAGTGCTGGGCCGGCCAGCGAGAGGCCACCCAGCGGTAGGTCTCCAGCGTCTTCACCGGGATCGCAAGATCGTCGGCGAACAGCTGCAGCGATTCCAAGACGCCGAACAGCGCCTCGCCCCGGTCCGGGTGCGCGCCGCCGTGCGGCTGCATCGGCTCGATCTCCAGCGCCAGGTCGCCGAGCTCGAACTGGGAACGGGTCTGGAGTTCAACCAGTTCCCGGCCGCGAGCGATGATCTGTTCGTACCGCTCAGACCTACCTTGCGGATTCAGTCCGGGGGTGCGCTGGCGCTCACGACTGGGTTCACGGGTTGGTCTGTCCGCGCGGTGTGTACGTGTTCACGACCATGCCGCACGCGTACGACTTGGATCGGACAAGCGTAAGCCGCAGACCACCAGCGACGGACCGGAACAGCGACTCCCCGCGACCAACCGCCGTTGAATTGACGTAGAACTGATACTCGTCGACCACGCCCGCGCCGGCGAGGGCGGCGGCGAATCCCGTGCCGCCGAAGGCGATCAAGTCGGCGCCCGGCCCCGCCTTGAGACGCGCGATGGTCTCAGCAAGCCCGCCTGCTGCCCATCGGGTGCGCGGCCATCGGAAATGACCGCCTTCGGCAGTGGAGAACACGATCTTCTCCGCGTCGCCGACCCTACCGGCGAAGGCGAAGTCGGGCTCGTCGGGATGACTCTCAGCGATTCGCGCCCAGTGATCGATGTAGCCCTGCTCGACCATCTTGCGACTGAGGAGTATCCGGTCGACCGCGCGGAACGTCTCGTTGAAGTCTCGCCTAAGCTCCTCGTCCCACGGCCAATCTGGCCCCCAGTCCCAGAGCTGCCATTGCACCGCCGGGTCGGCCGCTTCGACGTAGCCGTCGGCGGATGTCTGCATCTGCACAACGAGCCTGCTCATGTGGTAACGCCGGCCAGTGCGGCGTGCGCCCAGTCCCGAAGGGACGTCGACGTCGTGGTCTCGTCGTCGCGAGGTGCCAGTGCCCACGGCTGGGCGTCATTGAAGCTGCGGGCGGTCTCGACGACCGCGTCAGCGAAGGACGGCGGCATGCCTGATGCGAGCATGCTCGCTCTCGCCGCGTCGTAGCTGAGTTGCTCGTACCCCACGTCGGGGAGTCCGGCGGCCTCCGCCAGGATCGCCGTCGCCTCCGTCATAGTGAGGTCGGCGTGGCCGTGGAGCTCGTGGACGCCGAGTCGCGGATGGAGCTGCGTCAGCAGTTCGGCGGCCCGCTGCCCGACGTCGCGCGCGGCCACCGTCGGCATCGGCCGATGGGCTGTGAAGGGGGTGCGGAACACACGGGTGTTCTCTGCCTGCGCCCTGAAACCGAGCCCGTCGGTGAAGTTCTCCATGAACCAGCCCGCGCGCAGAACAATCGGCTCGGGAACCGAACAGCCGCGCAGCCGCTCCTCCATGAGCGCCGCGCCGAGGGATGTGCCGCGGCGCAGGTGCGCGCTCAGCCCGCTCAGCAGCACCACGCGGCGCACGCCGCTGCGGCGGATGGCGCGTTCGAGCCGTTCCGCGATCGCATCTTCGCGAGCATGCAGGTCCGCACCGGCAAGGTCGAAAGGAACGAGCACGAACGCCCCGTCGGCGTGCTCGAAGGCACGCTCAAGCGCCACGGCGTCATCCACGCCGACCCCGCGGCTGCGGGCAACGGCCCGTACGTCGTGGCCATGGCTGGTGAGGTGTCGCTCCACCTCACGCCCTGTCTTGCCCGTCGCGCCGACGACGACGTACGTGCGGCGCTCGCCCAACTGGTAGTTTTTCACCCCTGGTGCACCGTACGCATCAGGGTCTCGATCGCGAACGTCATCATCGTTGTCTCCTTCGCTCGGTAACGACGATGCCGGGTGACGATTGATACGTCTAATGCCAATTCTCGCCTGGACGCATGCCTAAAATTTATGCATGGTGACCCTGGTACAGCTTCGCGTCATCGACGCCGTGCGGCGGCACGGCTCGGTGACCGCGGCCGCGAAGGAGCTGCGGTACACCCAGCCGTCGATCAGCCACCAGCTGTCCAGGCTGGAGGCGCAGGTCGGTGCCCACCTGATCCAGCGGGTGGGCCGCGGGATCCGGCTCACCGCGGCCGGCCGCCTGCTGGCCGAGCGGGCGGCCGAGATCATCGGCCGGGTCGACTCGGCGACCGCGGAACTGGCCGCGCTGGTCGGGTTGAACGCCGGCCGGGTCAGGCTGGCCGGCTTCAACTCCGTCATGAGCTCACTGGTCCCGCAGGCGGCGACCGTCCTTGCCGGGCAGCATCCCGGCCTGGAGCTGGGCCTGACCGACAGCCACCCAGAGGACGCGCTGGAGTTGCTCCGGGCCGGCCAGGTCGACGTCGCCGTCATCTTCCGGTACGACGACACCGTCCCCGAGGACGGCTCCGTCCGCCTGACCCACCTGCTCGACGACCCGCTCTACCTGCTCACCACCGGCGGCGGAACCCTCCTCGCCGACCACGCGAGCAAGCCCTGGATCGCCGGCTGCGAACGCTGCCGCCGCCACCTCGTCGAGATGTGCGAACGCGCCGGTTTCTCCCCGCGCCTGGCCTACACCACCGACGACATGGTCGTCATACAAAGCCTTGTCGCCGCGGGGATGGGCGTCACCACCATTCCCGGGCTGGCCCTGCGCGCCCATCAACACCCCGCGATCACCGCCACCCCGCTACCGACACCACCCCGCCGGATCTACGCGGCCACCTACGGCGAACCACCCGATCCACCCGCCACCGCCGCACTCCTCGACGCCCTCACTCACGCCGCGACCGCCGTGCGGTAGGGCGGTGAGCCGCTGTCGCTGCCTCCGTCGGGGTGCGGCGCCCGCGCAAAACGACGAGGTACGCCAACAACAGCAAGGCGAGCGTCTCGGCCACTATGGTGAGCGCGGCTTGCGGTGCGGGTTGCCAGCCGTGCGCGACAAAACCGAAGACGCCGACCGTCCGGGACAGGAGAAGGCCGACCAACGCGCCGCCGGCCAGCCCGGCCGCACCCAGCAACGACACCGCCGTACCCGTGACCAGCAACAGAAGTGCGACGGCGAACGAGTCGGCGGCCTGGAGCAGGAACATCGGTCCGATGACGTGTATGCCGCGGTACCCGTGCACGTACAGATCCGCGTGGATGTGGCCGCTCGCCGCAGTCGCCACGGCCAACCCGTACCGGACGACGGTCCTCACAGCCGGCGTCATGCGAGCCTCACGTCGCGGACCGCGAGCGGCTGGGTGCCGGGTTGGTAAGTCACCTCGCGGATGCCCAGCGCATCTGCGTGCTACCCGGCACCTGTTCGTCAACCGTGACAACCTGCGCGCGGCGATCGCCACCCTGGTCAACGCCACCCTGAAGATGCGGGACCCGCGCTGGTTCAGTCCGTCCTCAAGGACCGCCTGGCAGAAGAAGCTGGCCGACGCCGACAAGCGAGGACTCTCGCCGCTGTTCTGGTCCAACGCCAACCTGTACGGCACGATCGACATCGACATGGGCCGCCGTCTTGACCTCGACCTGGTCGCCTGATCCTTAGCGGTCCGGACAGGACGCGCAGGGTGAGGCCGCGGGCTTGGCACCAGTTGCGGACGGCGTGGATGTCGAGCAGGTCGCGGCAGAGCCGGAACAGCTCCGAGACCGTCAGGGAGTCGCCGAAGGTGCGCCTTGGCGGTGATCTTGCAGAACGCGGGCCGGTCGAGGGCGGGGATCTTGGAGGTGGTGGCGGGGTCCTCGAAGAGGAGGACGCCGTCGGCAGGCCGGAACCTCTCCGCGACGCCTTCGGTGCGCACGAGAAGGCCGGCCTCGGTGAGGATGTGGCGCTGCCGCAGCAGGGACTGGGTCGCGGTGGAGACGCGGGAGCAGACGATCTGCACCGGGCTCGCCTCGGGAAGAGGTGGAGCCCGATTTTCCTGTTGGAAAATCGGCTGTCGTCAACTCGGGGTGCGGAACCAGCCGTCCGACGTCACGGTTCGTCGCTCGATGTCCGGTTTTTGAGAGGGCTTGCGGGGCCCATCAGAGGGTGTCGTGAAATCTTCTAATCCCGACAGGGCCAAGTTTGGTGCCTTGGAACGCCTGAAGATCTTCGGTTCCTCATTCGTCGGCCGACCAAGCGGTCACTGACCCGCTACGACCACTGAACACCGGCAAGACCGCTTGGACGCAAGCATCTAGTCAAGCTCATACGGTGCGCTGGCGCATACGGTGACCACTCCCCCCTGGTCAAAGGTGGTCTCCCGCCAGTCGTGCATGCCGTCGATAGAAGATCGTTCGGCTCACCCCGAACACGCGGCCCTGGTGGCCAGCGAGCGAGGCGCCGATCTGGCTATAGGTGGCCGTGTCCCACCCAATCCGGTACGCAGGTCGGCCCTTCAGAAGACGAGTCCACCCGCCGGGATTCTCCTGGCCGTCTGCGTGCACCCATGGCCGTCCGCCAGGATCGTCATGGCCGCCAATCGGGGTTTCCCGATGACCGCTAACGCACGGCAACCCCGATCCAGACGATGGTGGCGGACCGTCGGCCTTCGACTCCGCAGGGAACATTTGTCCAAGACTGATAGTCGACCGCCCGTGCACAGTCTCCGCATGAATGAGTACGACATCGAGCCGCGTGGTGAAGGCCCCCTCATACGCCGACCCCGTATACGCCGCCCCTCATCCACCATCGGCTCGGCCACGGGCCGGGTCGTGACGAGATCGACGAGACCGGAGAACGATGACCACCACCAGCGACCTCGCTCGGGCGACCAAGCAATCGCATGCCGATTCCGCGGCGGGACAGAGCATGACCCGGCTGTTGCGTCCCCATCTGCGAAGCTTCGCGGCCGTGGTGATCGTGCAGGCCATCGGCGCGCTCGCGGGTCTGGCCCCGTTGCTGGCGGTCGTCGAACTGGGCCGTGCCCTGCTGTCGCCCGGCCCGATCGATCACGCTCACGTCTGGACTGTGGTGATCGCGGGTGCGGCCGGCCTGTTCGTCCGGCTGCTGTTCACCGCCGCATCGTCGGGGATCGGGCATGTTCTCGACAGCCGTGTGCAACTGACGTTCCGCCGGCAGTTGGCCGCGTCGCTGGGACGCGTCCCGATCGGCTGGTTCTCCCGGCGCCGCATCGGTGAGCTGGCCAAGGTGGTGGGCGAGGACGTGAGTGCCGTGCATCCGTTCATCGCTCACGCCCCCGGCGAGCTCGTCGCCGCGTTCGTGGTGCCGCTGGTGTCGCTGATCTACCTGTTCACCATCGACTGGCGGCTCACGCTGATCACGTTGATCCCGGTGGTACTGGCGATAGCGCTGGTCCCGCTGCTGATGCTGCCGGCCAGGACACGCGAGCAGGAGGCCTACGACGCGGCCATGGGACGGATCGCGAGTTCCGTCGTCGAGTTCGTGCAGGGCATCTCGGTGGTCAAGGCGTTCGGCGGAGGCGAGCGTGCCCACCGCACGTTCCTGACGGCCGCCGACGACTTCGTCAGCATCTTCTCCCGCTGGGTGCGCGGCATGTCGGTGGTCGCCGCCGGGATGCAGCTGGCGCTGTCGCCGCCGTTCGTGCTGCTGGTCGTGCTGATCGGCGGCACGGCTCTGATCACCTCCGGCGGCCTGGCGCCGGCGGACCTGCTGCCGTTCCTGCTGCTGGGCCTGGGGCTGACCGCTCCGGTGGCGGCGCTCGGCCATGGCTTCGACGACCTGCAGGCCGCCGGCCGCGCGGTCGGCCGGATCAAAGACGTGCTCGCGGTCCGGCCACTGCCCGAGCCCGCCCACCCGCGTCCGCCGCGCGGACACCGGGTGGAGCTGCGTGACGTCCGCTTCGCCTACGACGCCGGCCACGAGGTGCTGCGCGGCATCGACCTGGTGCTGGAGCCAGGGACGGTCACCGCGGTCGTCGGACCGTCGGGAAGCGGGAAGTCGACGCTGGTCCAGCTGCTGCCGCGGTTCTTCGACCCCAGCCACGGCTCGGTCCTCCTCGGCGGCGTCGATCTGCGCGAGATCGGCGGCCGGGAGCTGCATCGGCACGTGTCCTTCGTCTTCCAGGACGTCCGTCTGCTGCGTGTCTCGGTCGCCGACAACATCGCGCTGGCGGTGCCGCGGGCCGGCCGCGATGACGTAATCCGCGCCGCCCGGCTGGCCGGCATCCACGACCGCATCCTCCAGCTGCCGCACGGATACGACACGGTGCTCGGTGAAGAGGCCAAGCTGTCCGGAGGCGAGGCGCAGCGGATCTCGATCGCCCGCGCGCTGCTTGCCGACGCTCCCGTGCTGGTGCTGGACGAAGCGACCTCCTTCGCCGACCCGCAGACCGAGCAGGCGGTACGCCGGGCCCTGGCGATGCTGGGCGGCGACCGCACGATCGTCGTCATCGCCCACCGGCTGGAGACGGTCGCCGACGCTGACACCGTCGTGGTGCTGGAGGACGGAGCGATCGTCGAACGCGGCAGGCCCGCCGACCTGCTGACACGAGGCGGCAGGTTCGCCGCGTTCTGGCGATCCCACCAATCCGACGAGATCAAAACCCACGGTGGCGTACTGCGAGGAGACGAGCCCCGATGATCCGAATGCTGCTGCGCGTGCTCGGAGACGAGTACGCCCGGGCGATGCGCCGCACCGTGATCCTGATGACGATCACCGCGGTGGTCGAAGGTTTGTCCTACGCGCTGCTGGTCCCGGTGCTGCGGGCGCTGCTCGGCAGCACACCCGCGGATGCCGTGCCCTGGCTGGTCGCGTTCGGGGCCGCGGTCGCCCTCTACGCCGTGCTGCGCTACATCAGCGACTTGTCCGGCATGCGGGTCGGGACCACCATGTTGCGCGGCATGTATCGCCGGCTCGGCGAGCATCTGGCGCGCCTCCCCCTCGGCTGGTTCAACGCCGGTCGCATCGGCGAGGTGTCCGCCCTGGCCGGCCGTGGCCTCCTGCAAGCCATGGGCGTGGCCGCGCATCTGCTGGCACCGTTCATCTCCGCCCTGGTCACGTCCCTGACCATCGTGGCCGTGATGACCGCCTTCAACTGGCGGATGGGGCTGGCCGCGTTGCTCGCCGCACCCGTCGTGGCGGCGATCCAGGTCTGGACGGCACGCGCGACGGCCGCCGCCGACGTTGAGCGTCACGAACGCGACCAGGAGGCCGGCGCGCGTGTGATCGAGTTCCTCCAGGCCCAGCCGGTGCTGCGGGCCGGCGGACGGACCGGCGAACGCTTCCAGCTGCTCGACGACTCGCTTCGGAATGTCCAGCGAGCCTCCCGCCGTACCGTGCTGGCGACGCTGCCCAGCGCCGTGGGGCTGACGGTCACCGTGCAGGCGATCTTCACCGGGCTGCTGGTCCTGGGCGCCTACCTCGCGCTCGGGGGGAACATCGGCGCGGCGGAGATCCTGGCGATCCTGGTGCTGGCCGCCCGCTGCGCCGACCCGCTGCTGTCGCTGTCGGACATGGGCGGCAAACTGCGCGGCGCGCGTTCGGAGCTGGCCAGACTCGAGACGGTGCTGCGCACCGAGCCGCTGCGGGAACCCCGCGAGCCGATCCAGCCGGCGCACCACGGCCTGGAGTTCGACGCCGTCGCCTTCCGGCACGGCGCGCTCACGGTGTTCGACGAGGTGTCGCTCACCATCCCTGAAGGACAGCGGCTCGCGGTCGTCGGACCGTCCGGCGCCGGCAAGAGCACTCTGCTGCAGCTGCTGGCGCGCTTCTACGACGTGGACGCCGGCGCGGTGCGCGTGGGCGGCGTGGACGTGCGCGCGATCAGCACCGAGGCGTTGATGGCGCGGATCGCCATCGTCTTCCAGGATGTCTATCTCTTCGACGGCACGATCGAGGAGAACGTGCGCCTGGGCCGTCCCGGCGCAGGCGTGGCCGAGGTGCGGGCGGCGGCGACCGCGGCGCGGTTGGACGAGGTGATCGACCGGCTGCCCGGAGGATGGGCTGCGAACGTCGGCGAGGGCGGCGCGCTGCTGTCAGGTGGTGAGCGCCAGCGTGTCTCGATCGCGCGGGCGCTGCTGAAGAACGCGCCCATCGTGCTGCTGGACGAGGTGACCTCGGCGCTGGACCCGGTCAACGAGGCGGCCGTCCACGAGGGCATCGAGCGCCTGATGGCGGGGCGGACGGTGGTGCTGGTGGCGCATAGGATGCGGACCGTCCGGCGCGCCGACCGCATCGTCTTTCTGGACGGCGGCCGGATCGTGGAGGAAGGCAGCCACGACGAACTGCTCGACCATGGCGGCCGCTACGCCGGCTTCTGGAACATCTCCATCGCTCCCGCCGCGCGGGAATGAGCCCGCCGGGCCCGTGTTCCGGCCTTGGAACCTCGGTACGGCCGTTATGGTGATGGCCGCCGGTCTTCGACTGCGCGGGAACATTTGTCCAAGACTGGCGGCGGGCCGCGCGTGCATAGTCTTCGCATGAGTGAATACGACATTGAACGTTCGCATGGGATGCATGTGGTCCATGACGGCCCGCGGCAGGCGCCACCGTTGTTGCTCATCCACGGGTCGGGGGCCTCGGGCGGTTTCTGGGGTCCGGTGGTCCCGGCGCTGGCCGGTCACCATCACGTCATCCGGGTCGACCTCCCGGGTTGCGGCCAGTCCCCGCCCGCGCCGTCGTATGACGTGCCCGCGCAGGCGGGTCAGGTGGCGGCGCTGCTGGACGACCTCGGGCTTCGTCACGTCGCCGTGGCCGGGCACTCCAGCGGCGGCTACGTCGCCACCGCGCTGGCCGAGCAACGTCCTGACCTCGTGGGTTCGCTCGCGTTGATCAGTACTGGCCCGAGTCCGGACGCGCTCCTCCGGCAGCCGTTCATCCTTCGGGTGCTGCTGGCCCCGCCGCTGGGCCCGCTCATGTGGCCGAGGCGTTCGGATGCGATGATCCGCAAGGGGATCAGCGCGACGGCCGTTCGCCCCGTGGACCTCCCGGACGACGTGGTCGCCGATGTACGGGGCATCACCTACCGCGTGATGAGGACGGTGCTGCGCCAGAACACCGCGTACATCACCGAACGGAGCGTGCCCGAGCGGCTCGCCGCCCTCGGAGTCCCCGTGCGGGTGATCTTCGGTGCTGCCGACCCCCGTTGGGAGCCGTCGTCGGCGCATCGATACGACGCGGTGCCGGGCGCGCGGGTCGAACTGCTACCCGGCGTCGGGCACCTACCCATGCTGGAAGCGCCCGAGACGATCGGCAAACTGCTGCTGGACTTCACGGCGGCGGGGCCGACGACGACCCGTGATCCCTGATGCCTAGACTGGCCATGTGTTGCCTGCCGGAATGCCATCTGACCAGGCGTGGGTGGACATCGCGGTCCCACGCCCGTCGGTTCGGCTGCCGGGGGTCAGCATGGCCGGGTTCTGCCATCGCGCCCCGGCCTCGGTGGACATCTCCATGATCGCCTACCCGTCCGTCACCCTGCTCGTCGATCTGGGCGCGGGAGAAGGTGTCGTCTACGAAACCCCTGGCCGGCATGAGCGCGGCAGCGTCGTCGCCGGGCTACTCCCCGGCGATCTCCGGGCAACTGGCCGGGGAGCCGGACAGTTGCTCCAGATCCGGCTGGATCCGGTCGCGGCGGCTACGTTGCTGGGCGGCGCATCGGCTGAGCTCAGCGGGACGGTGGCAGCCCTTGAGGACGTCTGGGGCCGCGACGCCGGGCAGGCCGAGGACAGGCTGCGCACCGCCACGTCGTGGGACGAACGCTTCACGACAGCGGTGGACATCCTGGGCCGGCGGCTGGGCGACCACCCGCCGGTCGACCCCCACGTCGCCCACGCCTGGCGGCGGACGCTGTCCAGCCGGGGCCGGGTGCGGGTCGACGGCCTGGCGGACGAGGTCGGCTGGAGCCGCAAGCGCCTGTGGTCCCGCTTCCGGTCCCAGCTCGGCATCACCCCCAAACGCGCCGCCCGGCTGGTGCGCTTCGACCACGCCGCCCACCTTCTCGCGGCGGGTCACGCCGCCTCCCGCGTAGCCGCCGAGAACGGCTACGTCGACCAGTCCCACCTTCACCGCGAGATCGCGACGTTCGCCGGGCTCACGCCCACGGCCCTGGCGGTCGCGCCGTGGCTCGCGGTCGACGACGTCGCATGGCCGGCTTCATCGCCCGCCGGCGCAGCACGCTTTCCTGCGATGAGCCACACGCGCAAAGCTCCCGCCTCGGAATGACCCTCCCACACCGGCCATCATCAACCCCATGGCCGCCAACCAGAACTCCCACCTCCTATGTCTGCCGTTCGGCGTGCCGCTGGCCACCAAACTCGGCGAAAAGGTGACGGCGTGATCGTCCTGCCCGTCGAGCCAGGGGCGGGCGCGACCCCGCCGCCCGGCTTCTGAGATTCTGTTTCTCCAGGTCAGCCGACGGCGTAGGCGCGGATGACGGTTTGTTTGACGGTCGTTCCCGAGGTGTCGGTCGCCGTGGCTCTCAGGGAGACGAACCCGGCCGTGCGCGGGTTGGGCACGGCGGCCGTCCAGCCGGAGCCGGTCGGGACGCTCGGCACGGAGAGCCAGGTCGCGCCATCGTCGGAGGACACCTCCAGCCTGAACGAGGTCACCCGAGCCTGCGGCGCGCCGGGGTTGCGTTCCACCCGGACGGGCACCCTGGTCACCGTGCCAGGACGGGCACGGCTGAAAGCGTCGAGCCCCGCCGGGGCATAGCGGACGGCCAGCAGCGGAAGCGGCTTGGCCTCGGACGTCCGCCCGGAGGTGAACGTCCAGGACGTCTCCACGCTCGTGGACAGCGCCGAGTGCGGCACCTGCCTGCGCATCGACGTGGTGAGCACGTAGTCCGCCCGCTGCCCGGGCAGGTCGGCGGTGAGCTCGCAGATCGCGAACAGGCAGCCGGCCAGCGTGGTCTCGGCGATCGTCCGGCCATCGCCGGTGAGGGTCGCGGTGCCGGTGACGGCGGCGTTCCACACCTCCTTCGTGGTGCCGCGCTTGATGGTCCTGCCGGCGTCACGCACCGAGGAGGTGCCCGTTTCCCAGGAGCTGTCCCAGGTGAGCCCCGGAGTGCGGTAGTAGGTCGCGGCGCCGGGGAGCCTCACGTCCAGCGTCTCGGGGAACTCGCTGCCCTGGGTGGCGAGGTCGAGTGTGACGGCGGTGTCGCCGGTGTTGGTGTGGGTGAGGGTCTTGGTCTGCACGCGCGCGTCCTGGCCGCCCCAGGGGAAGGCGGCCCACAGGTTGCCGGGCTCGGCGAGAACCGGCTGGACAAGGGTTCGGACCAGGTCCACCCGGCCCGTGCCCTGCTCGTACGGGGTGGCGCCGGGTGGTGGGCGCCGCGCTGCCGGTCAGGGCGGCCTTGAGCCGGGCTCCGGTCCACTCGGGGTGCTGCTGCGCCATGATCGCGGCGGCTCCGGCCACGTGCGGGGCGGCCATCGAGGTGCCGCTGTGCTCCACGTACGTGCCGCCCGCCTGCGCGGCCATGATGTCCACGCCCGGGGCCGTCAGGTCCGGCTTGATCGCGTGGTCGCCCTCGCGGGGGCCCCGGCTGGAGAACCCGGCGACCTGGTCGTGGTCGTCCACTGCGCCGACCGTCAGGGCGGCGTCGGCGCTGCCGGGGCTGGAGACCGGGGCCCGGCTACCGCTGTTGCCCGCCGAGATGACGAACAAGGTCCCGGTCCGCTCCGACAGTGTGTTCACCGCCTGCTCGACGGGATCGAGCTCCGGGGTGTCGGTGTTGCCGAGACTGAGGTTGACGACCTTGGCCTTGACTTCTGTCGCGGCCCATTCCATGCCCGCCAGGATCGCGGAGTCCCGAGCGCCGAGGCTGCCGCCGACCTTGCCGATGAGATCGGGGTGGTCGGGGTCGTAGCCGGAGTCGAGCACGGCCACCGTGACGTCCTTGCCGGTCAAGCCCTGTTTCCAGGCTTCGGTGGCGCCGATCTGCTGGACGCTCTTGTTCAGGTTCCAGGAGCGCTGGCCATCCAGCCACAGCTTCGACGTGCCCGCTGTGAGCGTACGGGCGCCGCCGCCGGTCAGGTCCTTCCACTAGGGGACGGGCATCGAACGGGATCACGTACGTGTGGCCGCCGATCACCTGCCGGACGAATCCCGCCCGCCTGCCCGGACCGGGTTCCACGCGTACGTTCCCGCCTGTGAGCGTGACGCGGTCACCCGTGATCAGGGTGACGACATCGGCCGCCGGTCGTTCCGAGGGTACTGGTGCCACGATCGTCGCGGCGGCGAGAAGAGCGGACGCGAGAATGCCGCCTGAGGTCATGAACTTCCTCCACCAAGAGGTGATCTTGAGTGCGGATGGCGGCAATACTTCTTTCAACGTAGTATAGTCAAGATCCGTTGGCCGCGCCGCAGAAGCGCCGCCGGGCTTGACGGCGCGAAAGAGCCGGTGGTCGCTCAAGCGAGATGGTCGGCCGCGATCAGTACGCCGCCGGTGAGCGGATGGGCGACGATCGCGGCCTTGACACCGAAGACCGCGTCCAGCAGTTCAGGAGTGATCACCTCCTTCGGCGAGCCGGAGACGACGAGCCGCCCGCGATCCAGCACGTGCAGCCGGACGCGGATCGCCAAGACCGAGCACCTGATGCGGATGGTCGACCCGGTCGACGACACCTACCGCCGTCAGATGAACCACCAGCTCACCGTGCAGGAATCCCGCCACACGCTCGCCCGCGACGTGTGCCACGGCAAGCGCGGCACCATCCACCAGGCGTACCGCGACGGGATGGAGGACCAGCTCGGCGCGCTCGGCCTGGTCCCCAACGCCATCGTGCTCTGGACGACCCGCTACATCGACGCCGCCCAACTCCGCGCCGAGGGCCACAAAATCCGGGACGAGGACATCGCCCGGCAAGCGCAAGAACCTGAACCCGCTCGGCCGCCCTTGGTCAGCCGCTTGGCAGCCGTGGCGGCCTGCTCCCCCAGCGGCCCCGAGGCCACCACGGCGCGGCTGTCGCCGTAGCCGGGAGACATGCCTCGAGGCGTACGAGGGGGCGCATCGTCACGTCCTACTCATCCGGGTCCCAGGCGCTGAGCTGGTCGAAGAGACGTCGGTCGCCGTCGAGCTTCAGGGAGTTGACCGGGATACGGTCGTGCAGGATGAGGACCAGCTCGTCGGCCGTGCCCCAGGCGGAGGCGTTGGCCGCGTCCGGGTCCTGGTCGGCAGCGGTGGCCGATATGGTGCCGGGCCCGGGGAGACGGGCGGTCCGTGCGCCGTCGGCGGAGAGCGAGAGGCGCCAGGAGCGGCCCTCGGAGGCGTGGAAGTCGACGACAGCGGGCTTGTGCGGCCAGGCACTCGTCGTCGCGACGCAGGTGGACAGGAACTCGTCGACCCCGTCGAGTGCCACCTCGGCCGGCAGCGGCTGCGGGGCACCCACGGTGATCTGGGCGTCGTAGGTGTGCACCGCCATCTGCTGGAGCTGGTGCCGAGCTACGGCACTGGAGGTCTGCGGCGACTGCGACGTCTCCCACCACGTCCAGCAACCGCGATCCGGGCCGGCCTTCCGCAATGCGTCCAGCAGTTGCTCCGTGGACTCCGCCAACCAGGCCAGCAGGGCCTCGCGCTCCCGAGGCGCGGCCGGGGCGCCCTCCGCTGCGGATTTGGCCGGAGCAGGCCCTGCGGCGACGGTGACGGCCCAGTCGCGGCGTCCCTCGCCGATGTGCTGCGCCAGATCGAACAGCGTCCACTCGGGGCAGGTCGGCACCTGTACGTCGAGGCTGGGCGCGGAGGCGACCGCGGCGCGGAAGGCGGTCGACCGATCGTCGAGCAGTCGCAGCAGAACGGGGAACTCGAGTGTCATTGTCACCCTGAATCCCTATCACTGCCGGACAGCGATTTTCACAGCCGCCATCGCGGGCGGACCCTCACCACCGCGGAGAGATGATGGAGGACCTCTCCGCCGCCGACCGCGCGTCACACACGGTCATTCTCATGAACGACCATTTCTGCGAACACGAACAGTAGCCAAGATTGCACTTCCTCACCGGCGAACTGCAGGGCTCCCACGACCCCTCCGGCGTCGTGTTCACCGTCCCGGCCGCATTGTCGGGGATGGAACGCGAATACATCCGCGACCGCACCCTGAAAGGCCACGAATCCGCCCGCGCCCGCGGCACCCTTTCTCTCGTACTTGGTCTGGCCCCCCGTCAACGGGCGACCCGTTCGGTCACAGCCGGCGACCGAGGCCATCCGGCTGGTCGAGGGGCTGTGCGCACTGGCTGATCCAGTGCGGCTGGAAATCGTGCGGCGGCTCGACCAGATGGGCCAGGACGCCTGCGACGCGATCGGCGGGGAGATCGACGTGCACCAGACAACGCTGTCGCACCACTACCGGGTGCTGCGCGAGGCCGGCGTGACGTGGACGACTGTGCAGGGCCGACTCCGACTGGTACGGCTGCGCCGAGACGACCTCGACACATTGTTTCCGGCCTGTTCGACTCCGTACTGATCGCAGAGCGTCGAACACGCGAAACCGCGCCCGCCAACACCGCCGGGACATCGGCACCACAGGCGCGCGTCCTTGCCCTCCCCGCCCCTTCGTCGGGTGTCGGGATTAGCAGGTTTCCGGCAGGCCGTCGAAGTGGCGCTCAACAGCCCGGAAAACCGGACATCAGCGGATCAAGGGGGCAGACCAAGTTGGACCCGACGCGGCACTTCTGCGACCGCCCCACCTGCACGGCCCGACATTCAGCCGGCATCGTCGGGTCTCTCTCCCATCTCGACTGCCCGGCTGTGCAGCTTCGCTCCGTCGGGGTTGAACATGCACAGCACTTCGAGGACCTCGGGCCCAGGGTTGCCGAAGCCGTGCGGCACGCGCGTGTCGAACTCGACGGCGTCTCCGGCGGCGACGATCAGCTCGTCCTCGCCGATGAGGAGCCGCATCCGTCCGGCGATCACGTAGATCCAGTCCCATCCCGGGTGGACCCATTGCCTGATCGGCTTGTCCGGCGCTGGCGGATGCACCTGCTTGAAGGCCTCCCACGCCCCGGAACCGCTGGAAAGCGGCATCGTGATGACGCCGTCCCGGACCCGCGGACGGGGGTGGATCCGGGGATCTCCGAGGGCAGGTGCGCCGACGAGGTCGTCGAGCGGCAGCCGGTAGAGCCTCGCCAGCGGCATCAGCAACTCAAGCTTGGCGCGCCTGTCCCCCGACTCGAGTCGGGAGAGCGTGCTTGTCGAGATGCCCGTGGCATCCGACACCGACCTGATGGTCATGCGCCGCGACTCCCGGATCGCACGCAACCGAGGACCGACCGCGGACAGCTCGTCCCCCATGCTCGACCTCTTGCTCTTCCGCCTCACGATGCTGCCGGAACAGCATGGTGTTCCGGACGGACAGGATCAACCCTCTCTGCGCCATCCAGAGGAGGCCGGTCAGCCTGCGGCGCGCGCTGTTGCCGTTTCGGCACGCATGGTTGCCGCCGGACGCCGGTGCGCGCCACGATGGAGACATGAGGCTGACGACGATGACGCAGATCACCGTGGACGGTGTGATGCAGGGCAACGGTCACGCGACTCCCGAGGAATTGGCGAGCGGGTTCACGCGGGACGGCTGGGCGCTTGGGGCATTCGCCGATGACACCGGCGAGATGATCAGCGGGACCTATCAGCGGGCGGATGCGTTCCTGTTCGGGCGGCGCACCTACGAGATGTTCGCCGAGACCTGGGGCACCCGGCCGGAGATGCAGGCGCACCCCATCGGGGTCGCGCTCAACGGGACGCAGAAGTACGTCGCATCGAACAGTCTCGCGCAGCCGTCGTGGGGACCTGTCACGTTGCTGCCCGGGGATGCGACCGCGGGGATCAGGGAACTGAAGGAATCGTCATCGGGCGAGATCCAGGTACACGGGAGCGCGACCCTGATCCGCTCATTGCTCGCCGCCGGCCTCGTCGACGAACTGACGCTGCTGGTCGTTCCCGTGCTTCTCGGACAGGGCATGCGGCTGTTTCCAGACGATGGGCCCGACGCCGCGCTCGAGGTCATCAGCTCCCACATCGACGCAAGGGGCGTCGGCGTGCACGTGTACCGACCGGCCGGACAACCGGAATACCACCCGGCGCGGCCGACGTAGGCAGAGCGGCACGGTGATGCGCGCGGAGGTCTCCTCGCCCAGGCGTACGTAGCGGCCGAGGCCGGCCAGGCGCTGGTGGCGGAACTCGGCCTGCAGCTCGGGGGCGGTGCGGCCGGCGGCAGCCAGGTAGGTCAGCGCCGAGTGGAGCAACTGATGCAGGCGTCCAGCCGTCGCCGTGCGGGTCGAACTCGGCGGAGGCGGTCTTGAACAGGTACTCGGCGCGCGGGTAGGACAGGCGATGTCGGCGACGGCCTGATCTGTTACGTGCCCCTTGGCCACGATGGTCGGGGACTTGCCGCCGAGTGAAGACGAGATGGTCGAACGGCAAGGAGGAGAACGCGGAACCGTCGCCGTTGACCATGGTGACCTGCTCCGGCGGGAACAGTTCGGCGAGCATCGACACGAGCACCGCGTTCGTCGCCGGGGTCAGCTTCGACGGTTTGAGCATGACGCGGCTACCGGCGGCGGTCGCGGTGACCACGGGCATCAGCGACAGGTTGATGGGGCAGTTCCACGGCGAGATGACCCCGACCACGCCGAGCGGCTGGTATTCGATGTGGTTGCTGCCGAAACGCAGTAGCAGGTCGATGTGGCGGCGGGTCGGGCGCATGAACCGGCGGAGGTTGCGCTGCAGGTATGCGATGCCTTGCACGACGCCCACGATCTCGATGATCGCGGTCTCGTGTCGTGAGCGGTGTCCGAAGTCGGTGTTGATCGCCTCCTCGATGGCGCGGCGCCGGGCGATCAGCGCCGTCTTGAACCTGGCCAGATCGTTGCGCCGCGCCGCCAGGGAGGTGCTCCGTCGCGAAGGTGGGCGGCGCGCTGAACCTGCAGGAGCCCGGGTCGGCGATGAGACGCTCCGGGCGGCTCTGGCCAGGGCCGCCGCCTCCCATCTGCCGGAATGGGCCGATGTCCTGACCCCGCACGTGCTGCGGCACTTCTGCGCCTCTCAGCTCTATCAGCACGGCATGGACCTGATCGCCATCCAGCAGTTGCTCGGCCATGCCTGGATCGCCACCACGATGAAGTACGTGCACGTCACCGGCACTCACATCGAGGACGCCTGGGCAGCGGGCCAGCAGCGCGCGGCCACCCGGCTGGAAGGACTACGGCGATGAAGTGGAATTTGCGGCTGGCGGCGGCCAACCGCGGCATCTGGAAGGCCAGCCAGCTGCAGCGGATGCTCGCCGAGCATGGCCTGACGATCAGCGCCGGGAAGATGTCCGGCCTGTGGTCGGGCGAGCCGGCCAGCATCAAGCTCGACGACCTCAACGTCATCTGCGCGGTGCTGAACTGCGGCGTCGAAGAACTCCTGATCCCTGAGCCGGACAAGGTGCGCAAGGCCGACGACCAGCAGACAGTCCCGGCGTCGGCCGCGGCCTCGAACGCGCCGATGGTGACACCACGCCAGCGTGACGGCCGCTCGCTGCCGCCTGCGTGAGATGCCCTACTCCGCCGAACGCAGCCCGGCCAGCTGCATCGACTGCATGGCCTGGGGCATCTTGAACGGGCGACGCTGCGCCGCCTGCACCTTATGGCGCGACAAGCACCGCGGTGACGAGCAACCCTGCGCCGGGTGCGGCCGGTCGGCCCTGCTGCGCAACCGTCACTGCCGCTTGTGCTGGAACCAAGCCCGGGCCGAGGCTCACGCGACCGGCCCAGCAGGCGGAAGGGCCATCGCCTCCCACTTCCTGGACCAGATCGGTGCCTTCCATCAGCTGTTCTTCGCCGGCATGCTCAACAGCCGAGGCGCCTCGACGGCCCCGCCCCGCACCCACGATCGGCGCGGCGCGCCTCGCAAGCCGCCCTCTGAAGCTGCCCGGCACCCACCGATCCGCTGGATCCAGCTCCGGCTGCTCGATGCGCGCCGCGACTTCACCCGCTTCGACGCCGCCACCGGCACCGACCCCGGTAACCCCTGGCTGAGGTGGGCGATCTATGTCGCCCACCAGCTCGGCGAGACCCACGGCCGGCGCAGGGGCATGCACGATAACGTCCGGAGGGCCTTAGCCGTCGTGCTGTCCCGGCACGCTGCCGGCGACGTCATCCGCTACTCCGAGCTGTTTCCCGCCGTCCGGGCCCTGGACATCAGCGTCGAGCGAGTGGCCGAGGTCCTGGCCGAGATGGGCGTGCTCATCGATGACCGGCCTCCCTCCCTCGAAGCCTGGCTGGAGCGCAAGCTCGACGGCCTGGCCGACGGCATCCGCGCCGAGACCGAGCACTGGCTGCGGACCCTGCACCAGGGAGGAGCTCGCACCAAGGCACGCGACCTGGGCACCGTCTGGTCACACATGAACAACGTCCAGCCCACCCTCCTGGCCTGGTCACAGCGCTATGACCACCTGCGCGAGGTCACCCGCGAGGACGTCCTGGCCGCCCTCGATGACCTGACCGGCTCCCACCGGATCCAGCTGCTGATCTGCCTGCGTTCGCTGTTCGCCTTCTGCGGGAAGACCGGAAAGATCTTCCGCAACCCCACCCGCGGCATCAAGGTCGGCCAGCAGCCCTACCAGCTCGCGCAACCACTCGCCCCCGACGACGTCGACCAGGCCGTCCAAGCAGCCACCACCCCGGCGGCCCGGCTCGCCCTCATGCTCGCCGCCGTCCACGCCGCCCGCCCCGGCGCTATCCGCGCCCTCCTGCTGGAGGACGCCGACCTGGGCAACCGACGGCTCACCATCGCCGGACGCCCCCGGCCGATCGATGACTTCACCCACCAGATCCTGCTCGAATGGCTGGAGTTCCGCCGCACCCGCTGGCCCGACACCACCAACCCGCACCTACTCATCAACCAGATGAGTGCCCACGGAACGGCTCCGGTCAGCACCATCTACTTCGCCAAGACACGACTACGTGGCCAGGCCGCAACCCTCGAACGCCTGCGCGTCGACCGGCAACTCCAAGAAGCCCTCACACATGGCCCCGACCCTCTCCACCTCGCCGCCGTCTTCGGCCTGGACCCCAAAACCGCCATCCACTACGCCGAGAACGCCCGAGCCCTCCTCGCGACCATGATCGAGGAACAAGACCCCGCCAGTCGAGACGAACCCAAGGGTCCAAACGCCCTATGAAAGCTGAAGACCCATGAGTTCATCCTGAAGACCCTTCAGTTCGCCTGAACCCTGGGAAATCAAGGGGTCCCGGTAGCAATGAAGAAATTTTCAACGAAATAGCGTCTGACCTGCGGATAGCCCGGTCTCTGCGGCTAAGGTCTCGATTCGCTTACGGTGCGGATCATGGAGCGACGATCCCTAACTTCAGCGAGGACGTCGGCGTTGGATGGGGTCGGCTTCAGCGGTGACGCGGGCGGCGTACACCCGGCGCGCCTTGCGCTCGGCCGGGCCGCCATCGGCGAGGGCAGCGCTCTGCTCCAGCGCGGCGCAGTGGAGCGCAAGCGGGGCCACGATGCGCACCGAGTAGCCGTGGCCGCGGCGGATGGTCTGCCCGGAGGCGAGGGCCTGGCGGATGGCTTCGTCATTGGTGGTGCGCAGGTGATCGGCGAGCAGCCCGGGCAGATCAAGGGTCACATCCGGGTCCGGTGCGGGCGCGCTGCGCCGCTCACCGGTGTCAGCCGACGGCGCGTCGAGCTGGTCGGGCAGGTCGCGGGCGCCGGCGGCGTCCAGGACACGGCGGATGGTCTTGGGGGCGACCTGGTGCCGCCGGGCCAGGGCCTTGACGGCGGCACCCTGACGGTATTCCTCTACGACGGTGGCCGCCCTGCCCTGGTCGAGGGCGGCGGGGCGGCCGAGGGTCTTGCCAGCGGCCTTGGCGGCGGCGACGCCCTCGCGAGTGTTCTCGCCGATCATGTCGCGCTGGAACTCCAGCACGGCGGCCAGGACGGAGACCATCATCTTGGTGCCGGGGTCGTCGCTGGCCAGGTCGATGCCGGACAGCAGTCCGGATTCGACGCGCAGGTGGAGGCCGCGGCGGATGAGCACCGGGCGCAGGGCGAGGATGTCGGCGACGGAGCGGAACAGGCGGGCGGCGTCGGCGATGCGGATGGTGTCGCCGACGGCGGCCTCGTGCAGCAGCGTGGTGAAGCCCGCGCGGTCGAGGGAGAGTTGGCGGCTGGAGGTGGCGGGGTCTTCGTAGACGGGGGCGCCTGCGGCGAGCAGGGCGGCGAGGGCGTGCCGCTGGCGGGCGTCGGTCTGCTTGTCGGTGGAGTGCCGCAGATAGACCCGGTCAGCCACGCCCGGCATCCCGGGGGTGGCTGCTGGTGAAGGCACGGGCGATGAGCAGGGCGCTGCGCGCACTGGTGGGAACGTAGTCACGCCGCTCCTGGGTGTCGGCCTGCCAAGCCGGCTCGACCGCACCGTCCGCCTCGTTGGCGCGGTCGAGCAGCAGGGCCTCGCGGTCGAGGAAGGACACGGCGGTGCGGATCTCGCCGATCTCCCCGCGGACGTGTGCAACCTGCGCTTCGTACCGGGTGATGTCCGCCACGGTGTAGGGGATATCCGTGCCGTTCCAGTCGGTCTGCTTGAACAGGGCCATCGTGTCCCCTTCCCGAAGGTCGGCCGGGTGGTGGCCGGTGGGTGTCTGCGACCACTCTAAAAGGGGCGAAAAAGGGAGGCGGAAGCCTGGACCGGATTTTATTGGATCGACGTGCCATTTCCGCAGGTGGCGGACGGCGGTTTGATTGGATCCGTCCATGGGGGCGCGATCGATCGATTCCACCCCTCACCCGTCATTCGATCGGCACCACGGGGCATCACATCATGTGACACCAAACTGCATTCTCTGCGCGGCTCCTACTCGACCCCGAACACGGCGAGGCCGCTTCGGAAGCCGACGACGATGTGCCCGGCCTCGTCCACGGCAACGGCTGTCACAGCGTCGGGGAGGTGAAGGCGGGGACCGATCTGCCGGCGGGTGGTAAGGTCCCACACCTCGACCGTAGGACCGCTGGCGGTGACGGCAACGGGGTGGCCGTACACGGATGCCGCCGTGAGTACCTGTACGTTGACGGCAGGCAGTTCACCGAGGTGGCGGCCGGTGGTCACCTCCCACAGCCTCACCGGCACGTCCTTTTCCCAGTTCCAGTTCTCGCTCGTGGTGAGGGCGACCGGCTGACCGCCGACCACGGTGGTGGCGAGTTGCCGCACGGGCGGGTCGTGGCGCCGAGGGGAAGGAATGCTGGTCTGCCGATTGGTGGCCAGCTCCCGGATCCGGAGGGCGCCGTGGAAGGAACCGGCCACGGAGACGGGTGTGCCGTCGATCACCGCGGTGTCGACGGCGCGGACCCAGCGGCGGTGGCTGACGCCGGGCGCGCCGATCTGCTCGCCGGTGGCGACGTTCCACACCCGCACGGTCTTGTCGGTGCCGGCGGTCACGGCCAGGGGCTGCCCGTGGGCCGACGTGGTGGCGACCGAGCGGACGGCGGCGGTGTGGCCGGTCAGCGGAGCGCCGAGTTGCTTGCTGGCGGCCAGGTCCCAGATCCGGACGGTGCAGTCGTCGCTGCCGGTGACGGCGACGGTGCGGTCGTCGACGACGGTGGTGGCAAGCGCCCGCACCGGTCCGTTGTGCCCCATGAGCGGCTGCCCGAACGGCTGGCCCGAGGTCAGGTCCCACAGGCGGACGCTGTGGTCGTCGCTGCCGGTGACCACCACGGGCTGTCCGTCGACCACGGCGGTGGTCACCGCCCGCACCTGCCGGCGGTGGCCGACGGCGGACTCCGCAGCCTCCAGTCCAAACTGCAGGTCCCATACCCGCACGGTGCCGTCACTGCTGCCCGTGACGGCGACCGGCCGGCCGTCGAGCACGGTCAGGTCGACTGACCACACGAAGTCGGCGTGCCCGGTGAAGACGTGCAGCTGCTCCCCGGTGGTGAAGTTCCAGAGCCGCACGGTGCGGTCGGCGCCCGCGGTGACCGCCACCGGCCGGCCACGGAACGTGGTGAAAGCGAGACCGTCCACCCCCCGCTCGTGGCCCACCCACGGTTTTCCGATCAACTGGCGGGTGGCCAGGTCCCACACTCGCACCGTGCCGTCGTAGTGGCCTCCGGTGACAGCCACCGGTCGGCCGTGGAGCGTGGTCGTGGCCAGTGTTGACACGCTGTCCTCATGAGTGGTGAACGGTTCACCGAGCTGTTCACCGGTGGCCAGATCCGATACCCGCATCTCCCCGAGGGAGCCGTTCGACACCACCACCGTCCTGCCGTCGAGCTCGGCCGTGGCCACATCCGTCGCCATGTGCGCGTGACCGGTGAACGGTTCACCAAGTTGTTCGCCGGTGGCCAGGTCCCACACCCGTACCGTCCCGTCGAAGCCGCCGGTGACCGCCGCCGGCCGACCGTGGAGCGTGGTCGTCGTGACCCCCCGTACGATCGCCGCGTGCGCCGTGAACGGGCTGCCGATCTGCCGGCCGGTGGTGAGGTCCCACACCCGTGCCGACTTGTCGTTGCTGGCGGAGACGGCGACCGGCCGACCGTCGAGCGTTGCGGTGGCAAGTCCGTACACCGCGCCCGTATGCCCGGTGAGCGGGATGCCGATCTGCTGCTTGGTGGCGAGGTCCCACAACCGTAACAAGCCGTCGCTGGAGGCGGAGACGACAACGGGCCGACCGTCGAGGGCTGCGGTGGCAACCGCGAATACCGAGCTTCCATTAGGCGGCAGCTGTCCAAGGGGCGGCATGGACGCTACTTCCCCGGTCGGTCGCCAAGCCCATTGCAGGCCCCACCCCTTCGCGTCGCCGAACGGCGCTGACACCACGGACCTCTCACGCTCTGACATGGCGCACACAGTACAGCCGGGGTATGACACCGACAGGAGACGGACGCCGCAGGCCTACAGGAGGTCCTCCTCCCAATCCGGCTCATCGGGATTGCGGAACTGCCGGACGCCGGCGGGACCAAGGTTGGGCTGGGCGAAGGAGTAGGTGCCGATCACGTTGATGTGCTGGCGGACGAAGGGTGACAGCCGCGCGACGTCTTCCTCGGCCAGCGGATAGCCCTGCCAGTGCATGGCGGGATTCTTGCAGGTTGCGTACGCCCTTGATGTCGCGCCGGTAGGGCTCCTCGACGGCGTAGGTGAGGATATGGAGGGTCTTGAAGATTCGCCCGTAGTGGGCGATCGCCTCCCCGAGCGGGGTCGGGTTGCCGTCCCGCTGGATCATGCGCATCACGTCGTAGGCGCGGATCTCACCGGTGTAGATCGACACCACGACGCGCAGGATGTCGTTCCAGTGTCGCTTGATCTTTTCCAGGTCGATCTTCCCGCGCGCGAACCGGGATAGACTGCCATAGTCGGCGTTCTGGATGCGCCAGCCCTTCTGGTCGGGGATGTCGGCCAGCGCGGGCCGGTACTGCATGCCCAGCAGGTGGACCAGGCCGAATACGACGTCGCTGTAAGATCCGGTGTCGGTCACAAGAACCTCAGGGCGCGGTCCGCCGTCTCGCCGGAACGCTACGTCGATCATGTGGAGCGAGTCGCGCACGGTCCCGGTGACGACCTTCGCCCCGAGCCCCACCCCACGGTCGTTGATCATATTGAGCCACGTGACACCGCGCGAACGGCCGAAGAACTTCTTGTTCGGGCGGGTGTAGATGGAGGGCACCGGGACCACGAACCGCATCCCGTCGATCGCTGCGACCAGCCCGCCGCCGAGTGCCTGGGCGAAACCGATCTTGCCCTGCTCATCAATGAGCGGAGCGTTGGCCAGAGTGTAGGTCTCCGCCGACAGGTAGTTCTGCACCACGTGCGATAACCGGCCGCGTTCCAACGCGGGCGTGCCGGCCTTCACCACCGGCGCGTACCCGATGTTCAGCGCTTGGGCTGTCAGGCAGGCCGCGACCGAGACGTGGAAGTCGGCGAGCTTGCTCACCCCGCCGGCCACCGAGGTGAACGCGGCCTCGAACGGCGGAACCCGGCCCATCACCTCCAGCAGCAGCTCGGGCAGGTCCACCCGCGGCAGCATCGCGAGCACTCGCTTGCGCAGGTCGATCAGGGACGGCGGCTCCGGAAGGGCGGCCAGCTTGGCCACGTGCAGCCGGCCCTCCCCGTCCACGCTCACATCCACACCGTCCTGCCCAGCCCGGCCCGCGACATCGTTGAGCGCCAGATGCAGCACCAGCGCGTGCTCGGCGAGCAACCGCCCAGGATCCTCGGGAAGCTGGAGGTCGACCAGCGCAGGACCCTTGGCCGCCTCCCACTTCGCACCGTCCAGCAGTTGCTAGCGTGGATCCCGCCAGCGCGCCGAGGCTTCGGCATAGACGTCGCGCCGCTTGAGGTGCCGGTGGAACTGGGTGAGCACGCACATGGTGTAGGCGTTCTTGTCCACGGTGCTGCCATTCGGCAAGCTCTTGAACACCAGCCGCTTCCAGGACCCGGTCACCAACTCGGGGTCGATGTCGGCCTCGGTGACCTTCTTTTTGCGTCCGTCCAGCAGCCGGGGCAGTTGCTTCATCGCTGCGAGAGCCCGCGCGCCCTCAGCGTTGGCACCGAATTCGATCACCGTGGTCAGCATCTTGAGGAACCCCGACACGGTGGCGATCCGCGTGGCCAGCAGCGCCCGCATCTCACCGTCGGCATCGACGTCGGGCGGCGGCACCATCTCGGTCACCGCCGCAACCGCCTCCCGCAACTCCCGCCGGGGCACGATCGCGTCGATCGCCTCCCACACCTGATCCAGCCGGTGTTCCTCGCCGTACTCGGTGACCTCCAGCAGGGTTTCCACCGCCGCGGCGAGCGTGGCCGAGTGCTTGGCCAGTTTCGGATGCTGGCGTGCCCGCTCCTTATCGGTCGCGGTCTCGGCCTTGCCGACCAGTTCGGTGGTGACCAGCAGATCCAGCATCTCCAGGCAGTCGTCGACCGCCTTGCCCTCCAGATAGATCACCGTGGCCAGCAGCGTGGCGAGCTGGCGGGAGTGTCCGTGGCGGCGCAGCGTGGTCGCCGTGGCCTGCATGCCGTACCGCGCCAGGTCGACCATCCGCCGGTGCGGCACCTCCGGCGGCAGCGGCATGGCCCCCAGCCCCACTCCGATCCGCGGCGAGCTCCAGCGCCTTCTCCAGATTCCCTGCCCGAGGGCGCCGCCGGGCCTTTGCGCCAGCGTTCCAGGTCCGAAGCGCGCCGACCTTCGGACACCTCCAGCAGCATCTCCAGGATCACCCGCTGCCGCGGCGACAGCACCCCCCGCAGCGCGTCATGAAGACGGTCGGTGGCCTCATCCCGCACCCGGGCGACCAGCCGGGCCAGCGTGGTCACACTCGGGAGCAGCACCTTGTTGGTGCGCAGCCACGTCACACCGTCATAGAAGATCGTCTTCTTGCCGTCGCCGGTGTTCCACGCCCGCGCGCCCGCCCAGACGATGAAATCCACCTCCGCCTGGGAGAACTCCTTCAACTCATATGCCTTGCGGATCACTTCCTGGTGCTCGAACGGCGTGTTGCGCCGCTCTGTGTACTGGTTGATCTGCGAGACATCCTCGATCCCGAGTTGCTCGCCGAGATACGTCAACACCTCATCGGGCACGTCCAGCGGGCCGGTCAGAAAGCGCCCGACGTAACGGGCTGTCGTTAGCTGGAGGGCGAAGCCGAGGCGGGCGTGCGCGCCACGCCGCTCGGCGATCAGCGTCCGATCCGCGTCGTCCAGGTAGAAGAACCGCTCCAGCTCCGCCTGCGACGGAGCACCCGAGAAGCGGCCGTACGCGGCCGCCTCACCATCACTCAAGAACTCAACCGGCATAGACGCCGAAGGTAGGGCAGTCCCAGCAAGCAGGACGAGCGGAAGATCAAATAGTTAGCTGCGGCCACCCGCTAACGGGACTTTTCGTTCGGATGCTCGTCATACCCCGATGCTGCAGTGCCGAGTGACGGAGCTGGTGCAGAGTCCACCCCTGGCGGTGCGGGTCGAGCTGGGCTGTGGCGGTCTTGAACAGGTATTCGGCGCGCGGGTAGGACAGCCGGCCCCGGCCGGTGACGGGGCAGACATCGCCGGTTGCGGGCGCCCGGCGGCCGGAGACGGGAGCGCGCCGGTCGGCCAGGAACACCGGCCCGGCGGTGCGCCCGGCCAGCAGGCGGGGCAGGATCCGGGCGGTGGGAGTGGCCCAGTGCACGTACTCGAGGGCGCCGCCCTTGGAGACGACGCGGGCGCGGCGGAACTCCAGGTCGAGGTCCCCGATGTTGAGGGTGAGGATTTCCTCGGCCCGGGCGGCCGTGTCGTACAGGAGCCGCCACAGCACCCGTTCCCGCAGCGCGTGCGCGGGGTCGGTGAACAGCTTCTCCAGCCGGGCGGCCGGGATGGCCCGATCACCGCGGCGGGCGGGCTTGCGATGCTCCAGCCTCCGGGCCGGGTTGGTGACCAGCAGTTCCTGGCGCTGGGCCCAGGTGGTGAAGGAGACCAGCGCGGACAGGTGCCGGTTCCAGGTGGCGGCGGCCGCACTCTTCCACTGGTCCATCACCGCGGCGTACTGCTCGGGCGTGAGTGTGGCGACCGGATGCTGCGGCCCGGCCACGGTGGTCAGGCGGGCGAGGGTCTCGGCGTAGCCGGTGCGGGTGGTGGCCGCGGTGTGGGACTCCAGGAAACGGTCGACGGCGGCGGCGACCGTCGAGCCGGTCGCGGGGTCGGTCGGCGGGCCGGCGCCTTAGAACTCCTAACTGAATGATCTTGGGGTGGTATTGATCGTCTGTTCTGTAGGTTGATCACCGGTGTTTGGCGCAGGCTCGGTCACGGCTTCCCGACGCGTGACGGCGGTTTAGACGTGGGTGAGTGCTCGGGCGGAGGCTTCGAGGATGTCGCCCAGAGCGGTGCGGGCTCGGGTGAGGTCGGCTATGCGGGAGTCCAGCTCGACGTACTGGGTTCTGAGATGGTCGAGAACGCAGGCCTGGAGCTCGGTGCCGTCGCCGACGAAGCAGGGCATGAGCTCGCGGATGACCTTGGTAGGGAGCCCGGCGGCGAGCAGGGTGCGGATGCGCGCGACGGTGGCGGGGGCCTCGGGACCGTAATGGCGGTGGCCGCCCTCGCTGCGGTGGGAGGTGAGCAGCCCCTGGGCCTCGTAGTAGCGGAGGAGACGGACGGCCACGCCCGTTTCGCGGGACAGCTCCCCGATCTTCATGTGACCCACCTCATAAGGCATCGGCTTGAATCTGACACCAATGTCACATCCTAACGTTGATCCCATGACGACGACTTCGACTGCACCAGCGCCCGTTTCGCTCTACGGATTCCTGGCCCCCAAGCCCGGACACGCCGACGAGTTCAGGAAGCTCCTGATGGACCTCGTCGAGCCGTCTCGAGGGCACGAGGGCAACCTTCAATACCACCTCCACGAGCAGGAGGACGGCCGATTCTTCCTCTACGAGGTCTGGCGTTCGCAGGAGGACCTCGACCGGCACAACGCGACCCCACTCCTGCGCGCCTTCATGGACGAACTGCCCGAGCACATCGAAGGAGCGCCCGAGGCATACTTCGGCGCGATGAGGAGTCCCTATCCGGCCATCGTGGTCTGACCAGGCTCGCAGCAGACTCGAAAGGTTCCTGACGGAGTCAGAGTTTGGCCAGTCGGCGCCAGCAGATGATGCCGCAGGCCAGGCTGAGGAAGGCTTCGTGGATGTCGTCGCGGATCTCCCAGCGGATGCGCAGCCGACGAAACCAGTGCAACAGCGCGAAGCTTTGCTCGACCACCCACCGATGCACGCCCAGTCCCGAGCCGTGCTTGATGCCACGCCGGGCGATGACCGGAGTGATCCCGGCAGCTCGGACCTGCTTGCGGTACTTGTCGTGGTCATAGCCGCGGTCGGCGTAGATCGCATCCGGCCGCCGGCGTGGTCGTCCTCGCCGGCCGCGTACCGGCGAGATGGCCTCGATCAGAGGCATGAGCTGGGTGACGTCGTTACGGTTCCCGCCGGTCAGCGACACCGCCAGCGGAATGCCGTGCCCTTCGGCGATCAGATGGTGTTTCGAGCCTGTTCGGGCACGGTCGACCGGGCTCGGACCAGTTTTGGGCCGCCTTTGAGGGCGCGTATGTGCGAGCCGTCGATCACCGCCTTGGACCAGTCCAGCGCGCCGGCGCGTGCAGTTCGGCCAGCAACGACTCGTGCAGACGCTGCCAGACTCCCGCCTGGTGCCAGTCGCGCAGGCGCCGCCAGCAGGTCATGCCGGAGCCGAAGCCCAGCTCCTGGGGCAAGAACTCCCACGTGATGCCGGTGTAGAGCACGAACAGGATGCCCGACAGGACCTTCCGGTCGTCCAGACGCTTGCGGCCGGGGTGATCGGCGCGGCGTAGCACGACCGGCAACAACGGCTCGATCCGCGCCCACAGCTCGTCGGGCACGATCCACGGTGGCTGCTCGCCCTTCCTCACGCGCTGATCAACCCCCAGACGATCAGCGCTATTCCTAGATCATTCTGTTAGGAGTTCTTACACCGCACCGGGGCAACGACGTTCGGGAACCTGGTGCCCACCGAGCCGTCCCGGCTGGGGACGGTCAAAAGGCAACGGGGGTCCACCGACGTCTTGGTCAATGGGCGATCACGATCTTGCCGTTGGCCTTGCCCTGCTCGACGTAGGCGAGGGCGTCGAGGGTTTCGTCGAAGTCGAAGGTGCGGTCGAGCACGGGGCGCAGCGTGCCGGCGTCATCCAGGGCTGCCAGGGCCTTGAGCTGGGCACCGTCGGCGCGCATGAAGAAGAACGAGTACCGGACGCCCAGTCGCTTCGCCCGGCTGCGGACCTTGCGGCTCAGCACGGCCATGACCGGCTTGAGGAGCGGCTGGCCGAGCTGCGCGGCGAAGGCCGGGTCGGGTGGGCCGACCACGCTAATGGCCAGTCCGCCGGGCTTCAGGACCGTCAGCGACTTCTCCAGGCTGGCCGGGCCAAGCGAGTCGAGGACGACGTCGTAGCCGTTGAGGACGTCGGCGAAGTCGGTCGTGGTGTAGTCGATGGCTTCGTCGGCGCCGAGGTCTCGGACCTTGTCGATGTCGCGGGTGTGGGCGGTGGTGGCGACGTACGCGCCGAGGTGCTTGGCGAGTTGGATGGCGGTCGAGCCGAGGCCGCCGGCGTGCACCAGCATCTTCTGCCCGGGGGCGGACGTCGGCGAGGTCGACGAGGCTCTGCTGAGCGGCGAGCGCCACCAGGGGTACGGCGGCGGCCTCGGCGAAGGAGAGCGAGGAGGGCTTGATCGCGACGTCGTCGGCGTCGATCGCGATCGACTCGGCGAAGGTGCCGATCCGCAGGTCACGTGGTCGTGCGTAGATCTCGTCGCGAAGTCGGCCCCGCCCTGGTCGCGCGGGGATAAAGATCGTGGCTATGAGTGAGCCTTACCCGGACGAGTTGGTCGACGCGGTGGACCTGTATGTCGATGTCCAGCAGGTTCTGCTCCTTCCTGCAAACGCGGTCCGAGTTGGCGGAGCGGCGGCCGAAGTACCACCGTCTGCTGGCGGCGAGGCGTTCGGCGACTGACCGTGCGGTTCAAGCCTGGCGACACCGCGCATGCGGTGGAGCAACTCGACTGGATGCGGGCGCAGTTCTTCGCCAACCGCCCAGACGACCTCCCGGCGGCGCGTAAACCTACGGGCCGTGCCCTCCGCGGCGTCGAAGCGGGCCGACCGCATCGGATGCCTGTGCAGCGAGGCCGGCCGTGTCCTTCTCAGGTGTGGTGCGGGCGAGGCAGCAAGGCGAACGCACTCTCCGCGATCGAGGTCAGGCGGGCGGGACTGTGGCCGTACGCGCCTACTACATCGGTCCCGCGGACGATGGTCAGCAGAAGGTACGCGAGGTCGTCGGGATCCGCGTCGGGGTCGATGTCACCGTTGCGTTGCGCCGCTCGCACACAATCGGCCACCGCCGTCCGGACCACGGAGAAGCACTCCTTGGCCAGGCGTTTCACCTCGGGGTCGGAGGCGCCGACCTCCAAGGCCATCTTGGCGGCGAAGCAGGCCGCCCCCGCCCGGTCGGAGGCGGGGAGTACGTCGGCGGCGAGTGGCACCCCATGGACGGCGCGGAGCAAGTACTGGTGCAGTCGTTCCAGGGCACCCTCGTCCGGTCCGGCGAGCATCTTCCGCGGCCCCTGGCTCAGCCGGGCGAAGTAGCCGGTCATCGCCTCCAGCAGCACGCCGTGCTTGCCGTCGAACGCGGCGTAGAGGCTGCCGCGGCCCAGGCCGGTAGCAGAGCTGATGTCGTCGACGCTCGTGCCGTTGTAGCCCGAGGCGCGGAACTGCCGCTCGGCGGCATGCAGGACGTGGTCGCGGTCGAAGCTTCGTGGTCTCGCCATACACCGAAGGTAATGCCGACCCGCCGTACTTGACAACTCAGTACAGAACCGCCTAGGTTTCTGACAGTTCAGTACACAATCGTCCTGGCGACCCCGCACTGGGCACGACGAAGTCATGCCCGCAACCGAAGGAACCACCATGCAGACAGCTTCCCCAGTGGCCCTTGTGACAGGCGCCTCCTCCGGGATCGGGCGGGCGGCGGCGCTCGCCCTCGTGGACGCCGGCTTCGCGGTGGTCGGCACGAGCCGCAACGCGGCGAACGCCGGGCCGCTGGCCGGGGTGACGTTCCTCGATCTCGACGTGGCCAGCGACGAGTCGGTCCGCTCCCTGGTCGAGGAGGTGATCGAGCGGTTCGGTCGGATCGACGTCCTGGTCAACAACGCGGGCGTGGGCGCGGTCGGCGCCGGCGAGGAGAGCTCGATCAACCAGGCCAAGGAGGTCTTCGACATCAACGTCTTCGGTCTGATGCGGATGACAAACGCGGTGCTGCCCCGCATGCGCGCCCAGGGCAGTGGCCGCGTGGTCAACGTCTCTTCGGTACTCGGTCTGATCCCAGCGCCCTTCATGGCTGTCTACGCTGCCGCCAAACATGCGGTCGAGGGCTACTCCGAGTCCGTCGACCACGAGCTTCGCGAGCACGGCGTCCGGATGCTGCTGATCGAGCCGGCCTACACAAGCACGAGTTTCGAGGCGAGCAGCCTGGCACCCGACTCGCCCCTGCCGGTCTACGCCGCACAGCGGGAGATCGCCCGAGACGTGCTGGCCACGGCCTTGCGCACCGCCGACGACCCGGACGTTGTCGCGAAGGTGGTCGTCGCGGCCGCCACCGATTCCAAGCCCAAGCTCCGGTACACCGCCGGCTCGATGGCCGCACGCGTCAGCCTCCTGCGCCGGATCGTGCCCTCGCGCGCCTTCGACAACCAAATCCGCAAGCTCAACCGGCTGGCCGGCTGACCCCGCAGTACACCCGGCGCCTGAGCAGACGCACATGTCCAAAACCAGAGACACCGAAGCCAGCATCAGCATCTGTCGTCCGACCGCTCTTGGAGAAGGCTGACACACATGGAGTTCGAACGCGTCACCTTCGACCTGCCACACGGCACCTTTCACGCGCTGCAGGGTGGTGATCCCGATGGTCAACCGACGCTCGTCTTGCACGGCTTCCCGGACCATCCGCCGACCGCGACGCCCTTCCTTGCCGAGCTCGGCCGCCGCGGACGTCACGTCGTCGCACCCTGGCTTCGCGGTTACGCGCCGTCCCCGACCGCGGGGCCGTTCGACCTCGCAGCCCTCACCAGCGACGTGCTCGCGCTGATCGACCGCTGGTCTCCCGGGCGAGCCGTGGAGTTGATTGGCCACGACTGGGGCGCCGCGATCACATACCATACCTGCGTCACCGCGCCGGAGCGGATCGAACGCGCGGTCACGCTCGCCTTCCCCCACCCACTCACGTTCCTGAGCCGGCCGCGCCCCGCTCAGCTACGCCGAAGCTGGTACATGGGGCTCTTTCAACTGCCGGGAAGCGGCTTGATGGTCGCCGCCCGCGATCTCGCCCTCATCGACCGCCTCTGGCGTCAGTGGTCGCCCAGCCTCTCGCTCGATCCAGCTCTCCAGGCGGAGCTACACGAGCACCTGCGGGCGAGCATGCCCGCGCCCATCAAGTACTACCGGGCGATGCTGCGACCCGGCATGCTTGGGGCGACGCGCCGCCTGTCTCAGCCGATCACGGTGCCCCTGCTGCAGCTCCACGGTGCCGACGACGGCTGCATCCTCCCCCCGCAGGTCGACGACCGACATCGGTTCGCCGCCCCGCACGCGCTGGAGGTCGTCCCCGACGTCGGTCACTTCCTGCACATCGAGGCCCCCGAGGCGATCGCGGAACGGATCGCGGCATGGGCCCAGTAGCGGATCACTCGACCCCTGCGGCGAGACCACCGGGATCGGCGGCGCGCGGCGGACTCTGACATGGCGTTGTCGCCGACGGCGCGATGGAGCGGATCTCCGCCCGATGACCAGCGATGCAACCTTCGACCCGGTCGGCCAGAACCGTCAGGTAAACGCTGCTCGTCGATGACGGCGACCATCGCCGTTGCAGAGGTCGAGCTCCCCGAAGAAAGTTGTGGCCGCCTTCAGAATCGCGTCCTCACGCAGCCGACGGTTCTCCTCGTTCTCCTCGATCGTGACACCGGGCGCCTCGCCGCCGTCAACCTCGGCCTGGGCGACCCAGCGCCACAACGACTTCTGCCTACCGCGACCTGCTTGGACACCGCCAGCACCGCCACGGTATGTGGTCGGGTACTCGGCACGGTGCTACAGCATCAGCCGGACGGCTCGTGCCCCCAGCTCGGGATCCAACTTCTTCGGCATGACATGCTTCCCTTCCAACTCAGAAAGAATGCGGCATCAAACCGGCAAGGCCCCGCGAGGAGCATCGACTGCTCCTGGATGCGATCCGGCGCTGGGGCTCGGTGGACGCCGAGCGCGATTGCGCTCCGGTCACATCCGCCGGACCGGGGTCGAGCTGACCCGGCATCCGGAGCTGTTCAACCATGGCTCGCCGTAAGGCTCGGGTCAGAACGTCCTTCTGCTGGCGAGGTAGGCGTGGACTGCGGAGATGACCACGGATCCCTCGCCGACGGCCGATGCCACCCGCTTGACGGAGTCTGCGCGCACGTCACCGACGGCGAACAGCCCGGGTATCGAGGTGGCGAAGGTGTCGTGGGTGAGCACGAAGCCCTTGGCGTCGAGGTCGACGCCGATGTCGTGCAGCCAGGGTGTGCAGGGGTCCGCGCCGATCATCAGGAACAGTGCGGCCGCGTCGAGTCGTACGTCCCGGTCGCGGGCGCGGTCGTGCCAGGTCAGCCCGCTGAGCCGGCTGCTGCCATGGACGGCGGACAGTTCGCAGCGAGGGTGCACGGTGATCCGCTCGTGGTGGGTCAGGCGCTGCGCCAGGTAGTTCGACATGGTGTCGCGCAGGTCATCGCGGCGGATCAGGACGTGGACGTGGCCGGCGTTCCGCGCGAGAAACAGGGCCGCCTGGCCGGCGGAGTTGGCGCCCCCGACCACGACGGCGTTCCGCCCGGAGACCTGGTTGGCCTCCAGTTGGCTTGCGGCGTAGTAGACGCCACGGCCCTCCAGGTCGGCCAGGCCAGGCAGGTCCAGGCGCCGGTAGCGCACGCCGCTGGCGATGATCACCGCTGAGGCGAGGACGTCGTGCTCGTCGTCGAGCCGCACCCGAAACCCGCCGGGCACCTCCGACAGCCCAGTGACTGAGCGGGGTGATAGAAGCCTGGTCCCGAACTTGACCGCCTGCAGCATCGCCGCCCGTGCCAGTTCAACCCCGGACACGCCGCGGTAGAAGCCGAGGTAGTTCTCGATCCGTGACGAGCTGCCGGCCTGGCCGCCGATGGCGACGTCCTCGACGACGACCACGTCCAGTCCTTCAGACGCCCCGTACACAGCAGCGGCCAGCCCCGCCGGTCCGGCGCCCACCACCAGCAGGTCACACCGGGAATCGTCGGCGATGCCCCACAGGTCGATTCCCAGCGCGGTTGCCAGGTCACGCGTGGTAGGCGCCGTCATGACGCGGCGCTGTGCCGTGACAACGGCCGTACGGGTCTCGGGCAAGGCACAGGTCTGCGCCAGCTCCGACCACGCCGACGGGTTCGAGCGCAGCACCGTCCGGTAGGGAATCTGGTTGCGTTCAGCGAAGTCCTGGAGGCGGTGCAGGTCGCGGTCGTCGTCTCCGGCCAGTACCAGACCACCCTCGCCCTTCCTGCTCAGGAAGCGCCGCCGGGCGTCCAAAGCGGACAGCAGGACATCGCTCAGCTCCCCCGAGATCTCCACCAGCCGGCGCAGTTCCTCCACCCGAACCCGCAGGATCGCGGTGTCTTCCATGGCCACGCCCTGGAAGACGGCGCGTTGTCCCATCAGCATGCCCAGCTCGCCGACGAAGTCACCGGCCTCGATCACGAAGACGACCCGGTCCTCCCGGCGGTCCACGAGGAGCACGCCACCGGTCAGCACGAGGTGCAAGTCGGTGGGATCACCGGCGTCCCACAGCAACTCGCCGGGCGCGGGGTGCAGTTCCTCACCGGATGACCGCAACAGGTCCAGGGCGTGTTGGCTCAACACCGGCCAGGCCACCTCATCGACCTCGCCCAGCCGACGGGACGAGTAATGGGTCAGCTCGTCCGGCACGGGGATGATGCTCATGCTTCTCCCTTGTCTGGCAGGCGAATCACTCCGGTCACGATTCTTCTCCGCTCGTTTTGCCGGCGTCGGCCCCGACTTCCGTTTCCCTGGGCTCAACTCTCGCCACGGCCATCGCCGCCGTGCCCAACCACCACAGCGAGCGTCCTTCGTGGACCTGACCAGTCTGATCGTATGGCCGACCTGCCGTACTTTGACAAGTCAGTACAGAACAGCATAGGTTTCTGACAGTTCAGTACACAACCGTCCTGGGCTCGCCGGACCGGCTTGGTCCGGGCTTGCGGGACCGTGATGCCGCGAAGGCGGCTTGGAGGTTGAACTCATGACACAGGTGACCCAGCCGCTCTTCGGCGAGGACTCCGCGAGCGATGCGCTGGCCGAGGGGACCGTCGACGTGGTGGTGATCGGCGGGGGCGCCGCGGGGCTGAACGGTGCGCTGATCCTCGCCCGCTCCCGCCGCTCGGTCGTCGTGATCGACAGTGGCTCCCCGCGCAACGCGCCCGCGGAGGCCGTGCACGGCTTCATCGTCTTCGACGGCACTCCGCCGTCGGAAATCCTTCGACGGGGCCGCGAGCAGGTGCGCCAGTACGGCGGACGCGTCGTCCAGGGCGAGGTGGTCTCGGCCGAGCCTGCCGCTCCGTCGGCGGACGGGGACCTGCGGTTCACCGTCACCCTGGCCGACGGCCGCAGCGTCACCGCTCGCCGCATCCTGGTGGCCACCGGCCTCACGGATGTACTGCCACAGGTGCCCGGGCTCGCCGAGCACTGGGGGCACAGCGTGGTGCACTGCCCGTTCTGCCACGGCTGGGAGGTGCGCGATGAACCCATCGGTGTCCTCGCCACCGGCCCGGCCTCCATCGGCCACGCATTGCTGTTCCGTCAGCTGACCGAGGACCTGACCTACTTCACCCACGGCACCGACCTGGACGAAGACAGCCGCGCCCGTTTCGCCGCCCGTGGCATCCGCGTCATCGACACCCCGGTCACCGAGGTCGTCAACGACACCGGCGGTGCCCTCGCCGGGGTGCGCCTGGCCGATGGTCAGGTCGTGGCCCGCCGCGTCCTCGCGGTCGGCCCGCGGATGCAGGCCCGCACCCAGGGCCTGGAAGGTCTGGGCCTGCCGGTGCAGGACCTGCCGAACATGGCCCGCGGTTTCGCCTCCGGCGCGGCCGGCTTCACCGAGGTGCCGGGTGTGTGGGTGGCCGGCAACGCCACCGATCCGGTCGCCCAGGTCGGAGCCTCCGCAGCGGCCGGCGCACTGGCCGGCGCCGAAATCAACAAGGTGCTGGCCATCGCGGACACCGACGCGGCCCTGCAGGGGATCGCCGAGGTGAGCCTGAAAGCGGCCACAGCATGAACGGCCGACCCACCCCAACCCGATGAAGGACACGACGATGTCGGAGCGCAATCCCATTCTGATCACCGGCGCCGGCGGCCAAGTCGGTGGCGTGAGCAGGGTGATGGTCGACATGCTGCTCGAACAGGGCCACCCGGTGCGCGCGTTCGTGCGACGGGACGACGAACGCGCGCAGTCGCTGCGCGAGGCCGGGGCCGAGGTCTTCGTCGGCGACCTGCTCAAACTCGCGGACGTGGCCGCCGCGCTGAAGGGTGTCAGGCGCATCTACTTCAGCATGACCCCGCAGCCGTACTACGCCGATGCCCTCACCTTGATGGTCGCGGCGGCGCGAGCCCAGGGCGACATCGAGGCCTTCGTGCACATGTCCAACTACGAGCAGTCGTACATGACGCTCGAGAAGATGACCACACCGGAGGAAGAGCGGCGTTCCTGGCTCGGCGGACTGGTCACGGACTGGTCACCGCAGCAGCGGGCGCACTGGGTCTGCGAGCGGGTGCTGGACTGGTCCGCCATCCCCACCGTCAACGTGCGTGCGACCCTGTTCGCCGAGAACCCCCATCTGACCTGGATGCTCCTGGGCCCGCTGAGCAACGGCGAACTGCGCCTGCCCTTCGGCAACCAGCGGCTCGCGCCCATCGCCGTGCACGACGTGGCCGAGGTGTGCGTGAAGATCCTGGCCGACCCCGCACCGCACATCTCGAAGTCCTACGCGCTCACCGGCCCGGAGCTGAAGGACATGTACGGGTTCGCTGAGGACTACGCAGCCGTGCTGGGACGCCAGGTCGTCTACATCCCTGAGGAAGTGGAGACCTGGAACGAGGCCTTCCTTGACGAGACCGTCCTGCAGGAGACCCTGGGCGATCCGGCTGCGGCCCGGCACGTGGCAACGCACCTGAAGATCCAGACCAGGCTGATCGCCAGCGGGCGGTACGACGTCCTCTCCGACCAACTGGAAACCCTGCTCGGACGCCCACCGCGGACCATGCGATGGGCGCTGCAGAACAATACTCGCCTGCGCGAACTGGTGGGTGCCCCGAGCCGCTGAGCGCTCCGGAGCAGAACATGACGTCACACCGGAGTCCTCAGCAGGCGGATCTCATCGGTCACGACTTCGGCGCCGCGGCGGCGTACGCGGTAGTAAGCCCGGACGTGTGGCGTCTCCGCAAGCTTGTCCCTTTGGCCGGCAACTGCTGACCGCAAAAGGGGGCCACAGGATGATCTTGAAGCCCTGAGATCTCAGCCCGTCACCCGCTCGCCTCACCTTCGTTGGTGAGGAACCGATCTGTTTCCCAGGTGGAAACCGATCAGTTTCCAGACGGTTTTCAGCCATGCCAGCAAGCAAGCAGCAGGAGCGTCCCGCCGAGGTCAACGCCACACTCCTCGGCTTCCTCGCCCGCCTCGACGACTCCACATCCTCGGCTTCCTGAAGGGCCGACCCACCCCAACCAGATGGAGGACACGACAATGTCGGAGCGCAATCCCATGGACAAGAACACGACATCGCGACAGCGGGCCCTGGTGGTCGGCCTCGGGATCAGCGGGACCGCCTCCGCGCTGCGACTGCATCGCGCGGGCTGGGACGTGGTGGTGCTGGAGAAGGCCCCCGAGCGGCGCCGCGGCGGATACTTCATCGCCCTGTTCGGGACCGGGCTCGCCGCCGCCGAACGGCTGGGCATCGCCGATGCGGTGCCGAATCGCTTCGCTCCGGAAGGCGTGAGCTACGAGGTCGACCGCACGGGCCGGCGCCGCCGCGGTGTGGGCTACGCCGATGTGTTCGGCGGGTCTCGAATGGTGATGCGGGGCGACATCGAAGACGCGGCCTTCACCGCCCTGCCCGACGAGGTCGAGATCCGGTACTCGACCGTGCCGATCGCGCTGGACCAGTACCTCGACGGGGTGGACGTCGAGATCCGCGACCTGACGACGGAGACGACGACCGTCGAACGGTTCGACCTGGTGGTCGGGGCAGACGGACTGCGCTCGACGGTGCGCCGGCTTGCGTTCGAGTCCGAGCAGAGCCCGATCCGTCGGCTGAACTACATGATCGCCGTGTACGGCCTGCCCGAGCCGGTACCCGGCTACCGCCTACAGGACGGGCTGATCATGGCCGAGGCGGGCCGATCGGTGTGGGTGTTCTCGTTCGCCGACCGTCCGCCGTCGGTACTGTTCTCCTACCGCACCGACGACGTGAACGCCGAGTTCACCCGGCCGGCCATCGACTCGCTGCGCGCCGCCTACGGCCCCGAGCCCACCGGCTCCACGCTCGGTTGGCTGCTCGACCAGTTCGAGAAGGCCCCGGACCACCTGTTCGACTCCGCCGAGCAGGTGCACCTCGACCACTGGCACCGCGGCCGAGTCGTGCTCGTCGGCGACGCCGCGTGGTGCCTGACCGTTTACTCCGGCATGGGGGCATCCACCGGCCTGGCCGGGGCGGACCTGCTCGGCACCATGCTGGAACGCCACCCGCACGACGTGCCACGAGCGCTGCAGGACTGGGAGGACCACCTGCGCCCGTTCATCGACCACCACCTCGGCAGCGGTGTGAGCATGCGCGGTTTCTTCACCCCAGGCAACCGCGCCGAGTTGCTGCTTCGGTCCGTGATGATCCGCCTCGCCCGGCTGCCGATCGCCGGCCGGCTGCTCGCCAAGATGATGACCAACAGGGCGCGGATGAAAAGTCTGGATATCGCCGCCGCTGCAGCGTGAGTGGAGTTCCTCGAATACGAGCGGGAGAACGAGGTCGTCTGGGCCCGTGGAGACCATCCGCGCCGAGCAGCGTCAGCGCAACGAGCGGATGCTGGCGGTGCTCGGCGACTTGCTGAGCGCGGCCAAGGAGGTCGACCTGGCGGCCCGGAACGCGCCGAACCCGTGGACGGCGGTGCGGTGTCGGCATCAGACCGGCCGGGCGGTGCTGGACACGATCGAGACCAACGGCGGCCTGGCTGACCTGGTGGCCGAGCACGAGGCGCTGACCGCCTTCCACGGCGACAACTACCTGCCGCTGCTGGACCGCTTCTACCCCTCACACCGGGGGCTGCTGCTGCGCCTGGCCGACGTGCTGGTGCTGGAGCCGGCCAGCGCGGACCGCAGGCTGCTGGAGGCGCAGGAGTTCGTGCGCGCCAATGCCACCCGCACCAGCGAGCTCATCGGCGATGAGTACACCGCCGAGGAAGACGTCGGCGATGAGACGACCGGCGAGGTGTCCTCAGCGACGGTGCGCAAGCACGTGGATGTGTCACCATGTCCCCCTACTAGGAAGACTACGACCTGAACGCACCGCTGGAGGACATGGATGTCGACCTCGAGCTTGGAGAGGAGACCGATGCCGCCTGAGAGGCGCCGTTGCCGGGTAGCCGCCACGTCGTCAGACGGTGGTTGACGGGCTGGGCTGGCGCTTGTCGTTATTGATCGTCCTGAAGCGGGGACACCAGGCCGGCGTCGTAGGCGGCGATGACGAGCTGGACGCGGTCGCGGGCGCCGAGTTTGGCGAACAGGCTGGCGACGTGGGCTTTGGCGGTGCCGGGGCTGATATGCAGATGGGCGGCGATCTCGGCGTTGGACAGGCCGCGCCCGACCAGGGTCAGCACCTCACGTTCCCGCGCTGTGACGCCGGTGAGCTCACGCGGCCGCAGGCGGGGTTGAGGGCGTTCGGCGAACCCGGCGATGAGGCGCCGGGTGACGCTGGGCGCGATCAGGGCGTCGCCGGCGGCGACCACGTGGACGGCGGACAGAATGTCCTCCAGCGCCATGTCCTTAACCAGGAACCCGCTCGCCCCGGCCCGCAGCGAGGCGTAGACGTTGCCATCGTCGTCGAACGTGGTGAGCATGATCACGCGGGTGTCCGGGGATTCGGCGGTGATGGTCTGGGTGGCCTCGATGCCGTCCATGCCGGGCATGCGAATGTCCATCACGACCACGTCGGGACGTAGCTGCCGGGTGAGCTGGACGGCTTGGGCTCCCGTCCCGGCCTCCCCGGCGACGACGACGTCGGCAGTGCCGTCGATGACCATGCGCAGACCAGCGCGGATCAGCGGCTGGTCGTCGGCGAGCACGACGCGGATGGTCAACCTGCCTCCACGTGAGCGGTCTGGGCACGCCCCTGCGCTGAGGCGGCATCTGGTAGCGGGAGGGTGGCGGTGACGCGGAAGCCGCCCTCCGGGCGTGGCCCGGCGCTGAGGCGGCCATCCAGCAGAGCGACTCTCTCACGCATGCCGGCGATCCCATACCCGCTGCCGGGCGAGGCCGCAGTGGTAGCGGTGCCGCGCCCGTCGTCAGTGACGTCAACGCATAGTTTGTCGGGCGCGTAGCCGAGGACGACCTGGCAGTGGCGGGCGTCGGCGTGGCGGACGACGTTGGTCAGCGACTCCTGGACGATGCGAAAGGCGCACCGGTCCAGGACGGGAGGCAGCCCGCGTGGCTCCCCTTGGCGGCGCACTTCCACGCGGACGCCGGCGGCCGTGATCGTCTCGGCGAGCCGGTCGAGGTCCGCCAGCCCCGCCAAGGGCACCGGTTCCGGATCCGAGGCGGCGGGGGGCTCGCGGAGCACGCCGAGCATGTGCCGTAGCCCCCGCAGGGTCTGCCGGCTGGTGGCCTCGATCGCGGCGAGCGCGTCACGCGCCTGCTCCGGTCGGCTGTCGATCACCCGCACGCCCGCGCCGGCCTGGATGGCGATGACGCCGATGCTGTGCGCGACCATGTCATGCAGCTCGCGCGCGATGCGCAGCCTGTCGGCCGTGACCGCCGCAAGCTCGGCCTGCGCACGCAGCGCCCGGCCGTACTCGCGTCGTTGCCGAAGCGCCGTGCCCGCCGTCCAGGCCACCACCACGCCCAGGCCCAGCAGGACCGACAGCGCGAGAAAGCCTGAGGCGAAGACACGCAACCCTTGAATGAGCAGCGCCCCGTGCCAGGCCACCTCCTGAACGATCAACGTGGTAGCCGCCGCGACCAGCCCGGCACGGCGTGCACGGGTGGCCGTGATGGAACAGACCAGCACATCGGCCACCGGCACCAGCGGCCAGACCCGCTCCGCCGGCTGCGTCAACGCCACGGCCACCAGCAGTTCGGCCAGCAGCACCGCCAGCACCGCGCCCGGCCGCCGCCGGGCCCACACCAGAGGAAACGCCATCGCGGCGACGAAGCCCGCGTGCATCGCGCCCGCTGGCAGCAGACTCTCGTCATCGGCCAGCGTCACGGCGTACAGCAACGGCAGGGAGGCCACGACGGCACACCAGGACAGCGCCGTCCGCACCCCGTGCGGCAACCGCTGCGTCAGGGGTGGCCTGGGCATTTCAACGCGCACCCGGTCGATCGTAGTCACCGGCTTGCGCTGCGGGCATCGGCCTGCGGGCCTATGCCCGCAGGCCACCCCCGCCCGCCCGGAAACCGGCCCACGGCCAGATGCGACGCCCACCGGGCCTGCGACACCGTTGGGCGGGTGATCGAAGTCAACCAACTGACCAAGCGCTACGGCGGGGTGGCGGCCGTCAACGGCCTGACCTTCACCGTGCGGCCGGGCTGCGTCACCGGGTTCCTCGGCCCGAACGGCGCCGGCAAGAGCACCACTATGCGGATGATCCTCGGGCTGAACCGGCCCACCAGCGGCAGCGCCACCATCAACGGCCGCCCGTTCACGGCGCATCGCGCCGGACTGCGGCACGCCGGCGCGCTGCTGGACGCCGGCGACGTGCACGGCGGGCGCAGCGCCGCCGCCCACCTTTCCGCGCTGGCCCGCAGCAACGGCCTGCCGCGCCGCCGGGTGAGTGAGGTGCTGCGGGAGGTGGGGCTGGAGAGCGTGACCCGCCGCCGGGTGGGAGGCTTCTCCCTGGGCATGCGGCAGCGGCTCGGCATCGCCGCCGCCCTGTTGGGCGACGCGCCGGTGCTCCTGTTCGACGAACCGGTCAACGGCCTGGACCCCGAAGGGGTGCGCTGGGTACGCGGCCTGTTCCGGCGCCTGGCCGGCGAAGGACGCACCGTGCTCGTCTCCAGCCACCTGATGAGCGAGATGGAGCACACCGCCGACCGGCTCATCGTCATCGGGCGCGGCGAACTGATCGCCGACGAGAGCGTGGCCGAGTTCGCCGCCCGCGGCACCGGCGCGGCCGTCACCGTCCGCACCCCCGACCCCGCCGAGCTCGCCGCCGTCCTGACCTTGGCGGGCGGCCACGTACGGCAGGACGACGGCGACGCCCTGACCGTCACCGGGCTCAGCGCCGCCCGCATCGGCGAACTCTCCTACGAGCGGCGCGTCCTGCTGTACGAGCTCGCCCCGCGCGCCGCCTCGCTGGAGCAGGCCTTCATGGAGCTGACCGCCGACCGCTCCGAGCACCGCAGCGCCGTACCGGCGGGTGAGCCGCGATGACCGCCGCGCGCTTCCGCGACCTGCTCGCGGCCGAGTGGATCAAACTCTGGTCGCTGCGCTCCACCCGCTGGCTGTTCGGCCTCGGCATCCTGGCCATCATCGCGTTCGCCGTACAGAACAGCCTGGACGCCCGCAACGGTTGGGCCGACTTCACTCCGATGGAGAGGGCTAGGTTCAACTCGCTGAACGAGGTGTTCAGCGGCCTGAGCGCCACCATGCTCATGATCGGTGCGGGGACCGTGGGCGCGCTCACCATCGTGGGCGAGTACGCCACCGGCCTCATCCGCCCCACCCTGACCGCTGTCCCGGCCCGTCACCGCGTCGTGGCCGCCAAGCTGACCGTCGTCGGCACCGTGATGCTCGCGACCGGCGCGCTGATCTCGGCGGCCACCTTCGGCGTCAGCCAGGCCATCCTGTCCGGCTGCGGCGTCGCCGTCTCACTGGGCGACCCCGCCGTCTGGCGCGTGCTGGCCGCCAACGCCCTGCTCGCGCCGGTCTCCGGGCTGGTCGGGATGGGGATCGGCGCGCTGCTGCGGCACACCGCGGCCGCCGTTGTCGCGGTCTGCGCCGTGCTGGTCATCGCGCCCACATTTCTTCAGCCGACCGTCCACCAGTGGCTCAACGACCTGTACGCCCTGATCCCCTTCTACGTCTGGCGTACCTGCCTGGGCCTGCCTCAGCTCCGCGACGACCCAGCCCTGCCCACGGTGGCCGGCTCCTGGGCCGTCTTCGCGCTCTGGCCGCTGGCCGCCGCCGTCCTGACCCTGCTCGTCGTGCGCCGCCGCGACGTCTGAGCACCTGCCGGAAGGAAAGCCGATGAAGACCCCACGCCTGCCGGCCGTCGCCCTGGCGGCCTGCCTCGCCCTGACCACGGCCTGCGCCCCCATGGCCTGCGCCACCACGAGCGCGTCGGCCACCACCGACCTCCACCTGCAACTGCCCCGTCCCACCGGGGCCGACCCGGTCGGCCGCGACATCCTGTCCCTGGTCGACACCAGCCGCAAGGACCCCTGGGTCCCCCAATCCGGCCCTCGCAGGCTCATGCTCTCCCTGTACTACCCCGCCCGCTCCGCCACCGGCGATCCCGCCCCGTACATGACCGAACAAGAGGCCGCGTCCTTGGTCCAGCGCAAGGTGCCCGGCACCGGGCTGACGGCGGAGGCCATCAGCGGCACCCGCACCTACGCCCGCACCGGCGCCCGTCCCGAGCCGGGCCGCCATCCCCTGGTGGTGCTCTCGCCCGGCCTCGGCCTACCCCGGGCCAGCCTCACCGCTCTCGCTGAGGACCTGGCCAGCCGCGGGTACGTCGTCGCGTCGATCGACCACGCCTACGAATCCTCCGGCACCACCTTCCCCGGCGCCGGCCTGCTCACCTGCGCACCCCTGTGCGACCAGCCCAGGCCCCCGGAGGGCGGCAAGGCCACCATCACCAAGAACCGCGCCAAGGACGTCTCCTTCGTCCTCGACCAGCTGACCGGCCGCCACCCCGCCTGGAAACACGCCCGCCTGATCGACGCCAAGCGCATCGGCATGGCCGGCCACTCGCTCGGCGGCGACGCCACCTCCGCCACCATGCTGACCGACCCCCGGGTCAAGGCGGGCATCAACCTCGACGGCACCATCAACGCCACCCTCCCCGCCACCGGTTTCGGCGACCGCCCCTTTCTGCTCATCGGTAGCCAGTCCGATCACAGCCCTGGCAAGGACCACACCTGGGACGCCACCTGGCCGGTCCTGAACGGCTGGAAGCGCTGGCTCACCGTCGCCCAAGCCGACCATGACAGCTTCACCGACCTGTCCATCGCGGCGAGCAAGGCCGGCCTGCCGGATCCCGGCACCATCGCCGCCGAACGCGGAATAGCGATCACCCGCGCCTACGTCACCGCCTTCTTCGACCAGCACCTCAAAGGCAGGGCACAACCCCTGCTCGATGCCCCCGACCGGGGCAACCCCGAGGTCGCCTTCCACAGCCCATGACGTCGCACTGCATGATCGTTCCCGGGCCGCGAGCCTGACCATCGCATGAATCGCCGGACGAACGCACCGTACTTCCGAGATTAACGTCATCTCGGAAGTACACTCCCAGGTGCGACTTCCGAGATGACGCAACCCGGATCTCTCCAGAAGCCCGAATCGGCTTCCGAGATTACGAAGCCCCGTCCGGGTGCCCGACCGACTAGGCTGCCGCCTGCGTATGACGTCATCCTCGACGAGTACGCCGCTGCGCTGGAGCACGCGCCGCTGTCGGCCGAAACCCGGCGCACCTACCGCTCCCGCGTGCGCATGTACCTGGCCTGGCTGGCCGACCACACCACCTCCTACACCACCGATCCCCTGACCGACCGCCAGGCCCGCGACTGGACCGTGCGCGACTACCGGATGTGGCTACTGCGCGCCGGCCCCGCCAGGCGAAGCCGCGTCTACGTCAACTCCGCCCTCACCGCCCTGGACGACTTCCACGTCCGCAGCGGCCTGGGCAAGGCCGGCATCGCCCGCGAAGACCTGCCCAAGAACGCGCCCCGCGCCCTGGAGGAACGCGCCCGCATCCGCTGGCTGCGCGCCGTGGAGGCGCATCCGTCCGACCAGCTCCACCCGTGACCCTCCGTGCGCCCTGGCTTTGGCTGAACGCATTTATTCGATTGTGTGTTTGAATTTTTGTCCCATCTCAGCGCCTTTACAAAGTAGATTTATTGGACTTGCAAACCGGCGCGGCCCGGGTCGGCCAGATACTCGCTGTAAAGCGCCGGCAACACCAGCAGGTCGTCTAGGTGGGCGGCGGCGGAGAACGGCGGGCGATCGCGCCGGCGAATCCGGGCCTGGGCGGCCATCCCTTCGCGACCCCCATGCTGTGGGTCGCGATCCAGTACCTGATGCCCGGTGAGGACGCCCCCGAGCACCGCCACCGACAAGCCGATGACCTGGATCGACGGCCTCGACATCCCGTTCCTGTACGCCTCCGAAGCGCAGTTCTTCGAGTTCGGCCGCGACCAGATGAGCGTCGCCGGGCGAATCACGCCCGAGCGCTCCCGTTCCGAGCGGCTGTGGGCCCACCCCGGGGCTGCGTCCGCTGTCCATCGGCGAATTCGTCCCGGGGACCCCGCTGCTTTCCTACAAATGGGAGTTCACCGACCGCGCCCTGACCGACCAGCTCTCCCTCGAGTCCGAGGGCTTCGGTGGCACCATCGAGCCCGGCCACGCCGCCGTCCGCTACATGAACCCGGCCACTGGCGCCGACATTCTGCCTACAATCCGTGCCGAGATGCACCGGTCGGCGGCCGGGCTCTGATCGGGAGGGACTTCGCGGGTCACGGGCGGCGGATGCGGTAGCGCAGGTGCGTGACGTGCTGGGTGGGTTCCTCGACCTGCGACGTGGTCAACCGGCGGACCGGGTCGAGTTCGATGTGCTCGGCCGGCAGGTCGTCGAACAGCCTTCGTCCCTGCCCGAGCAGGACCGGTACGACGTGTAGTTCGAGCTCGTCGAGCTGCCCTGCCCGCAGCAGCGCCTGCGCCGCCCCGGCACCATGCACCATCACCTCACCGTCCCCGGCCGCCGCGCGGGCCTGCGCGGCGCACTCGCGGACGTCGGTGACATAGCGGACGCTGCCCGGCGGCGGCTCGTCCGGGACGTCGTGGGTCAGGACGAAGATGGGGACGCCGTCGTGATGGTCGCCCTGCCAGCGGTCGGCGTGCTCGTAGGTGCGGCGGCCGGCGATGAGGGCGCGGGTGGCCAGCGCCTCGGCGTACACCTGCCCGCTGGGTCCCGGAGCGTTGCGCCGGTCGAGCCAGTTGAAAAGCCGGAACCCGCCGATTCCCAGCGGGTTGTCCGGGCTGTCCTGCGGCCCTGCGACGTAACCGTCCAGAGACACGGTCATATACAGCCGGATGAGCGCCATCGCCTCAACCCTCCATTCTCACGCGGTAGCGCAGGTGCGTCACACCCGGCCCGTCCGCGGCACGCAGCAGTTCAAGCTCAATGTGGTCAGGCGGCATATCCGCAAAAAGCGGTTCACCCTGCCCGATCAGGACCGGGACCAGGTGAATCTGCACCTCGTCCAGGACACCGGCGGCAAGTGCCAGCCGAGCGGTGCGAGCCCCGTGGACCAGCACGTCCTTGTCGCCGGCCACCTCCTTGGCCATGGTCGTCGCGGCCGCTACGTCGCTCACATAGGTGACCCTGGGCCATCGCAGCTCAGGATCGGGCCGACGGCGGCTCAGGACGAAGATCGGCACACCATCGTGATGGTCACCACCCCAGCCGCCGGCAAGCTCGAACGTCCGCCGCCCGACAACGACCGCCCCACTGGCCATGACCTCGTCCATGACCTCACGACTCGCGCCCACCAGGTGGTCGAGGTCCCTCCTGTGATCGGCATCGGCATCCGGCAGAACCCACTCATGCAGCCGATGCCCTTTGTCACCGAGCCCGTTGCCCGGCGCCACGTTCGGCCCGGCGATGAACCCGTCCACCGACATCGACATGAACAGCACGGCCTTACTCACGTTTCCAGGTCCTTTCCGTACATCCAACGGGGTGCAACGAGAGTCATCGCGGGCCCGATTCAGTGCTCGTGAACTCGATCTCGATGGCGATCTCGATGGTGTCGGCGACCACGATGTTGCCGGCGCCGAAGCCGAGCTGGATGTCGACGCCGAACGCGGCGCGGCTGATGGTGGTGGTGGCCGAGAACCCGGTGCGCTCCGCGCCGGACGGGTCGTCGACGACGCCGAGGAACTCGGCTTCCAGCTCGACGGTCCTGGTGACACCGTGCAGGGTCAACTCGCCGACCAGGATGAACGTCTCGCCGTCGAAGCCACGGACCTCGGTCGAGGTGAACGCGATCTGCGGGTACGTCTCCACGTCCAGGAAATCGGCCGACCGGATGTGCTGGTCGCGCTGTTCGTTGCCGGTGTGCACCGAGGCGGCGTCGATGAGGGCGGTCACCCGGCCGCCGCCCTCGCCGACGCTCAGCGCCGCCGAGGCGAGCGCGAACTCCCCTCTGACCTTGCCGACGCCCATGTGGCGGACCTTGAACGAGATGTCGGAATGAACGGGGTCGCCGACCCAGACGCCGGCGGCGAGGGCGCTATCGACGGTGATCATGGCGTAGTTCTCCCTATCATGCGGCCCGGCCTGCCCGGGCGGATACTCGAGGGACATCGACATGTGCTGCACGGACTTCGCCATGCGGTTTCCTTCCTTTGCCGGCGCAGGGCAAGCGCCCGCCAGCGGCCTCGCACGCCTGCACCGTGGGAGGGTTGGATCTTGATAGCGGTTTCGACCTCGTCGAAGGAGTGGTAACGCACGTACGGTGGCCCGTCCGGGCGCACGTCGTGCTCACGCAGGTGGCACCGCAGCGCGGTCACGTCGTCCCTCAAGGTTTGCTGGAGCTGAGCCGCCACGATGGTGTGCCGCACGTGGGCGACGGGTCGCGAAGCGAGGGTGTGGTAGACGACGTCTTGGCTGTGCCCGCAGTTCATCGTGTTCATCGTGGGTGTGGTCAGCTGGGAAAGGTGCCGCCTGGGCGAGTTCTACGTGGTGATTCCGCACCGCACGATGCCCGTTTGGTCTGTCATGGTCCCCTGGGGCATCGTGCTCGCGATCGACCTGGTGGTCTCCTTCAGCTACACCCTCGTCCCTCGCGGTCAGCGGACGACGCGGTAGGACAGGTGGGTCGCCGCCGGGGTCGCCATCACCTGGGTGCGTTCGAGGGTGATCGAAGAGTCGAGCATGCCGAACAACGGCGTGCCGCCGCCGACCAGGACCGGGATCACGTGTACGCGGATCTCGTCGACCAGGCCGAGCGGGAGCGCCTGCTGCATGACGGTCGCGCCGTGCAGCCCGACGACCTTGTCCCCCGCCGCCTTCCTGGCCTGCTCGATCGCGCTGGCCACTCCGTCGGTGACGAAGGTGAACACAGGCGGGTACGACCTGGTCGGCTTGTGGTGAGTGACCACAAAGCACGGGACATCGCCGACCGGACCGCCCTCGCCCCAGCCGCCCTCTCCTTCGTTCTTCTCAAACGACTTGCGGCCCATCACCACCGCACCCGAGTCATCGATCACCCGCTCCAGGATGGCCCGATCCTCGTCGGTCGCCTGGGCGGACATCCACTTGTGCAGCATCCAGGCACCGTCGCCGAACGGGTTCTCACGGCTGTCGTTCGGGCCGGTGACGTACCCGTCCAGCGACATGGACATGTCGCAGATCACCTGTGCCATAAATAACGCCCTCTCTCTGTCGCATCCGGGAACGCGGTCGCGGTTGTGCATCGCGGCCTCCTCGCTCAACGGTGTACCGCCAGTTTGGCGGGCGGCACGCATCTGGACATCCGTGCTGAGCACTGAGCCGCTACGGAACCGTCACTGACGTACATCAGCCTGGTATGCGTGGATCCGGTGGCCGAGTTGGCGTGTCCGGCGCGCATGGGGGGCGCGCGTTCACCCTTGTCACGCGCAGCGGCCAGATCGCCGAAGCTGAACGGCTTGGCGGAAACGGTCGCGGCGGAGGTGATGGTGACGCATTGGATCGTCATGCCCAATCCTCTCCGTACCCGCCTACGACCAACAGATCAGAATGTCATCAGACAGGGTGAGCAGCGTCTCCTCGATGGTGGTCAGCCCTCGAGCGGCGGGGGCCACGGCCGCCCATGTTGCCCGCGTCAGGGCAGCAGCCGTCGCTCCTTGGCCACCGCCACTGCGCCCGCCCTGGCCTCCGCCCCAACTTGCTGGAAATCCTCCCGAGATGGGTCTTCACCGTCGCTTCGCTGATGAACAGGGCCCGCCCGATCGCGCGCGTGATGTCGGCGTCCGTGTCCAACATGGTCAGTACCAGGACGCGCGGCCCCTCACCAGCGGTCAGCTTCCTCGTGGCCGTCACGCCGTCCATTCCGTCGCCGAGTTGAAGGTCCATCAGCACGACGTCCGGGTGGGTGCGGGCCGCCATGGCGAGCGCCTCATCGCCGCTGCCCGCTGGTCGTCCAGACAGGTGAGGGTGAGCGCGGGCCGGCACCGGCCTGCCGGTGACCCCGTACCTGCAGAGCGTGCTGGGACACTCGCCGGTCGGCTCGGCGGTGTTGTTCGCGCCCGCCACTACGCGATGGAGGTCCTCCCCGTCACCCACCAGTCCGGCCCGCACAGACCACTCTCGGCCGTGGCCCAGCGCGTCGAACACCGGGCGCGAGCTACCGGCCCCGCGTCATCACCTAGTCGGCTCCTCCGCCCAGCCTGGGCGCGGAGGCCCAGAACCGGCAGTGATGGGTGGTGCTCGCCTCCACGGGCGAGATGCCTCGGGGCGCGGAGTCGAGAACCTGGGTGGACGGGTACGCCTGCCACCGGGGCAGGCCGGCATGGTTGGGGTCGCCCGTGGCGGCGAACGTGCTCCAGTAGCGGATCATCTGCGCCGACAGGTGCCGCTGCGCCGGGCTGAGGGTGATGGACGTGCTCTCGATGTCGAAGAGCATGGGGAGCTCCGAGCCGTGGTAGGCGCCGGTCGGGTAGCCCTTGGGGAACAGGCCAAGGATGTCCGGTACGTCAGGGTCGGCGAACTCGAAGCCGTAGACGGGCACATGCCGGGCCAGCAGCTTGCTCGCGGTGAGGGTGGGGCACACCCAGCCGGCGTCCGTGCCGACGGCCGCCCAGGCGAGCGCAGCCGCGGAGCCGGCTCCATCGGGGCCGGTGGAGTCGCGGGTGTAGGCGCGGGGCGGGTATTCGGCGTACACACGCCGGGCCTGGCGGGCGCCGAAGGTGGTGGTGAGCAGCGCCCGGTAGCGGGCGTCGTCGATCGGTTGTTCCAGTTCGAAGAGCCGGGTGAACAGGCGGTGCTCGTGGCGGGTGTTGCCCTGCATCACGGGCACGCTGCGGAAGTCGCCCCGGCGCAGTGCGGCGGCCGGGTCGGCGGGCAGCACCGGGGTGCCGTAGGCGGGCTGGGTGAAGCGGCCGTTGAGGGCGAGGAGCTTCCCGGTGTCCAGGCTGCGCAGGCAGGTGGTCGCTCGCGCTCCCGCGCAGCCCAGTTCCCTGGCGGCCTTGGTGCCGCGGGCCTCGGTGTCCGCGCGTGAGGCCCAGTAGGAGATGGCCTCCAGGCCGGGCGCCATGACGTTCTTGGGCCAGCGTTGCAGGCAGGAGCCGCTCTGGATGATGGCGCGGTGGAACAGGCCCGCCGCCTGGGGGGAGGTGAGCTGGGCGCAGACGCTCGCCCCGCCGGAGGATTGGCCCATCAGCGTGACCGTGCGCGGGTCTCCGCCGAACGCGGCGGCGTTGGCTCGCACCCAGCGCAGCGCGGCCTGCTGGTCGGCCAGGCCGTAGGAGCCCGAGCCGGGCAACTTGGGGTGACCGTAGAAGCCGAACACGCCGAGCCTGGAGTTGACGGTCACCACGACCGCGTCGCCGTTGGTGGACAGGCGGCGGGCGTCGAAGTCGCTGCCGGCGCCGGAGCTGAACGCGCCGCCGTGCAGGTAGACCAGAACCGGCCGCCGTCCGGCGAGCTTGCCACTGGGGGTGGTGACGTTCAGGTAGAGGCAGTCCTCCGATGAGCGTGCCGCGACTGCGCCCTGCTCGTCGAGTTGGGCGCACGCCGGCCCGGGGCGGCGCGCGTCGCGCACCTCGGTCCAGGGACGGGGGCGTACCGGGAGGGTCCAGCGCCGTGCCCCCGTCGGCGGCTGGGCGTACGGAATGCCCTGATAGACCTGTACGCCCTGCTCGGCGACGCCGCGCACCGGCCCCAGGTCGGTCTGCGCCACCGGGTCCCTAGCGTCCGCGGCCCCGCACATTGACATGATCAACGGAAGTGCCGCCGACGCCGCCATCACCCGCACCGGGAGCCCTGCCGACAGCCGCCTCATGAGGCGACCCAGCCCTTCAGCAGCCGGGCCCAGGTGCGGTTGTCGGTGGTCTCCAGGAAGCGCCGGTGGCCGACCATGAGATAGATCTCGCCATGTGCGGCGGTGCCGAGGATCAAGGGCTTGCCGGAGTTCAGCAGCCCACCCACGAAACGTCCATACAGGTCGGTGTACTCGTTCCTCACCGAGGTCACCTCACTGGGGCGGAGGATGAGATCGGTCTTGCCGTCCCAGCCGCTGATCACCAGGCGGTCGGCGTGGAGCACCACCTGACCACGGCGGGGGAACAGCACGCGCTGGTCCGCTCCCGCCGCGATTCGATCACCCCGGCTTCGCCCGGCCAGTTCGTCGGCCGTGGAGCCGGCGTACGCGCCTTGCGCCAACGGCGCCTTTCGCTCGTTCATGGCACCAGACTTGCGCCACCGATGTGCGGACCGCAGTGAGCCAAAGTCGTGACCGGCTCCGACTTTGGTCGATGGCTGAAGCTCACCGTGCGCGTGCGGCGATGGTCGAGCAGGGCATCCAGACGACCTCCACCATCCCCGCGGCAGGCACCGTCGCCCCCACGCTCGAGGAGGTCCAGCAGCCGAGCACAATGCTGTCGCACGACTGCAGCGCACGCACCTAATGAGGGCCACGACCTGACGATCGATTACACCGTTTCTCGCATCCGCCGCGATGACTTGCCCAACTCCATCACGCTCCCGTTCAACTGCCGAACCACGCGGCCTTGGACGCTCTCACCATTGCCGCAGCCGGCATGCCAGGCTCGGCCTCCCTCAATCAACCAGCGAATGTTCACGGCATGTCAACCTCCGCAACTCCGACGGCGTCACCGTTCTGGATGAAGGAGGAAATCGGGCAACGAATTGCAGTCGATCTTCGGCTCGTTTCGCGTCTCACGTCTGCCTGATGGCGCGCCCCGCGGCGGATGCGCCCGACGCCGCCATGAACGGGCGCCGACACTGGCCGAAAAGGAAAAATATAAGGTCCAAAATCAAGCAGATTGATGGCCGGAATATTCATCTCCTCTAGCGTCGAGAATCGGACAATCCATTATATTCGGCTGTTTAAGCCCACCGATATGAGGTTGATATGGCAAGGTGACAGCGGGCTGATCAGGCATCGCGCAGGGAGACGGGATCGGCGAATCAGCGGCACGAATTCCTTGGGGTGGGTTTTTAGATGGACGATGAACTGATTCTCAGCGTCGACGCTCCGGCCGATCAGTTACGCGACCTGCGTGGCCGGCTGGCCGCCGAGACACCCCTGCGAGGGCGGGTGCGGTTGGTGCACGGCCCGCCGCCCGAAGGGGCGCTCGGTGTCGAACCGGAGGCGCTGAGCGTCGTTTTCGGAGCGGGCGGAGCGCTCGCCACCGTGACCAGCGTGGTGATCGCCTGGCTGAGCAGCCGCAAGAGCGAGGTCACCGTGAAGATCACTCGGGGCTCGACCGCGGTCGAGGTCAGCGCTAAGGGCGTCAAATCCCTCGACATGTCCGGCACCCAGGCGTTGACCACGCACCTGACCAAGCTTCTCGACGACGCCGATGCCCAGCGGCCGACCGTGACGGGCATGGGCCAGGGGTCGGAAACCAGCCCTGAGCCGGCCGCCGACGAGCCGGAGCTCCGATGACGTGCGGCCTCCCGCTCCAGAACGCCGCCATAAGCCCTGGCGAACGCCGCACCGCGCACGACTGACGGGGTCGGACAGGGAGCCTCGATGACCTCCGGTGAAGCGGCCCGTCTGATGCTCGGCACGGCGGGGGCGCGAGCGTTGCTAGCGGGCGTGGGCCCCGCCGGGACAGCGATACACGGCCTTCAGCGGCGCGCTGATCGAACTGCTGACCCGAGGCGACCCGGTCGCGCCGAGCGTGCTCACACTGGACGACGTGTACCGGTCGCTGGCACGCAGTCTGGCCGACCAGGGGTTTCCCGTACCCCGACGGCACGCGGCCGATTCCGTCGACCGCCAGCCCCTGGCACCCAACCCGGGGTGCCGGTAAGAAGCTTGTCGTGAGCCCCAAACGGCGTTGATCTTGTTGTGACGTGCCTGGTCAATGCTGGCGGCCATGGAACACCCCCCGATACACATCGACGAGCTGGTCGAGTACTGGACGATCCTGGACGAAGAGCGCAGCCTCATCGCCGGAAAGCGCGACGCTACTCGACTTGGCTTCGCGATCTTGCTGAAGTTCTATACGCAGCATGGCCGGTTCCCGCGTGGTCGCTCGGAGCTGCCGGACGACGTGGTCGAGCACGTGGCCAAGCAGGTCCAGGTGCCTGCGTCGGAGTTCGGCTTCTATGAGTGGTCCGGCTCCACGATTGAGTACCACCGCAGCCAGATTCGTACGCATCTGGGCTTTCGTACCTGCACCACGGCGGATGCGACGAAGCTGGCGGTGTGGCTGGCCGAGCACGTTGCGCACGCCGAGCGGCGGCCCGAGCGGGTCCGGGAGGAACTGCTCAAGCATCTACGCGAGGAGCGGATCGAACCGCCGACGCCGGGTCGGATCTCCCGGATCGTGGCTTCGGCCCTGCACAACGCCGAAGTGACCTGGTCGATGCGGATCACCTCCCGGCTGAGTCCCGAGAGCACGCAGCGCATCGGCGCGCTGGTCGGCCTGGACGATGTCAGCCGCGCGGTGACCGAAGCGGCCGGCGCTGACCAGGAGCCCACAGGCGAGACGCCCGAGGACGACGACTTCGATGTGCTGGCGTTCATCAAGTCCGCGCCGGGCAACGTGAGCCTGGAGTCGATGATGACCGAGATCCGCAAACTGGCGGCGGTGCGCGCGATCGTGCTGCCGCCCGGGTTGTTCGCCGATGTGGCGCCGAAGGTGATGGCGTCCTGGCGTGCCCGGGCGGCGGTGGAGGCGTCCTCGCACATGCGCACGCACCGGCGCGAGCTGACCGTCTTGCTGCTGGCGGCGCTGATCCACGAGCGGGAGCGGGAAATCACCGACACGCTGGTGGAACTGCTGATCGCCACCGTGCATCGGATCAAGGCGCGGGCCGACAGCAAGGTGACCAAGGAGCTGATCAACGCGTTCAAGCGGGTGACCGGGAAGGAGAACATCCTGTTCAAGGTCGCCGACGCCGCGCTCGGCCAGCCTGACGATCCGGTTCGCGCGGTCATCTTCCCGGCCGTCAGCGGCGGCGAGCAGACGCTGCGGGAGCTGGTGCATGAGTTCAAGACCAAGGGCCCGGCCTACCAGACCACGGTGCAGACCACGTTGCGCGCCTCCTACACCAACCACTACCGGCGTGGCCTGATCGCGCTGCTGGACACCCTGGAGTTCAGGAGCAACAACACCGCCTTCCAGCCGGTGATCGAGGCGCTGGAGCTGATCCGCCGCTACGCCAAGGCCGGTAACACCACCTACTACCCGCGCGGCGAGGTGGCGCCCGAGCACCGCGGCACCGCCGGCGAGTGGGAGGACCTGGTGTTCAGGAAGGACAGGCGCGGGCGTCGGCGGGTGGTGCGGATGGTGTATGAGATCGTCACCTTCCAGGCGCTGCGCGACGCGCTGCGGTGCAAAGAGATCTGGGTGGTCGGCGCCCACTCCTTCCGCGACCCGGAGGAGGACCTGCCCAAGGATTTCGCCGCCCGTCGCGTGGAGAACTACGCCGAGCTGCGCAAACCGCTGGACCCCCGGGAGTTCATCGCCGAGTTGAAGGCCGAGATGCGCGCCGAGCTGGAGGCGCTTGACACCGCGCTGCCGAAGCTGGACTGGGTGGCTATTTCCGAGCGTAAGTCCGGGGCGATCAAGCTGACGAAGATCGGCCCGGCGGAGGAGCCGCGGAACCTGCGCAAGATCAAGAAGGAGGTGAGCCGGCGGTGGGGGTCGGTTCCGCTGATCGACATGCTCAAGGAGGCGGTGCTGCGCACCGGCTGCCTGAAGGCCGTCACCTCGGTGGCGGGCGGTTCCAGCCTCAAGCCTGAGGTTCTGGCGGAACGGCTGATGCTGGCGATCTTCGGGTACGGCACCAACACCGGGATCCGGGCGGTCGCCTCCGGTGGCCACGCTCACAGCGAGGACGACATCCGCTACGTGCGGCGCCGCTATCTGACCCCGCAGATCGCCACCGATATCGCGATCGCCATCGCTGACGCCACCTTCAGCGCCCGGGAGGTGGAGCTGTGGGGCGAGGGGACGACCACCGTCGCCTCCGACTCCACGCACGTGCGCGCCTACGACCAGAACATTTTCACCGAGTGGCACTCGCGCTACGGCGGCCGCGGCATCCTCATCTACTGGCACATCGAGCGCGGGTCCATGGTGGTGCACTCCCAGACCTTGCGCGCCTCGGCCTCGGAGGTGCACGCGATGATCGAGGGCGCGGTCCGGCATGGCACCACGATGAAGGTCGAGGGCAACTATGTGGACTCCCATGGCCAGACGGAGATCGGGTTCGGCGTGACCCGGCTGCTGGGCTTCGACCTGCTGCCACGCATCAAGCAGATCAACAAGGTCAAGCTGTACCGCGTCGAGAGCGGCGAGAGCGGCGAGAGCGAGCTGTACCCGCGGCTGACGCCGGCGATGACCCGGCCGATCAAGTGGGAACACCCTCATGCTGCAAGACGTTTTCGCTGATCAGGAGTGGTTGGATCTGCTCGCGCCAGCCGATCGACGGGGGTTGACCCCGTTGTTCTGGCAGCACGTGCTGCCGTACGGGGAGGTGCGGCTGGATGTGGGCAAGCGGCTGGTGCTCAGCGGCGGCGGCAGCGCTGTGGACGGGGTGTGATGGCACGGCTCGGCGAGGCCGGGTCAGCCTCTAGGCCCTCTGCTCGCCGGGTAGCCCCGGTGCATTGCTGCACCGGGGCTCGGCAATCCGATCGCTCAGCCACGCGGT
>NZ_JBEZDM010000036.1:0-106928 GCF_040648335.1 Nonomuraea sp. NPDC049158 | reverse complement strand
CCAAGGTGACGCGCTCGGCACTGCAGAACGCCGCTTCCATCGCGGCGCTCTTCCTCACCACCGAGGCGGTCATCGCCGAGAAGCCCGAGAAGACCTCTGCCGCTCCGGCCATGCCGGGTGGCGACATGGACTTCTGAGCCGGGTCGTGGGGTGGGATCGCTCAGGGTCCCGCCCCACCCGGAGCTCCGCTCAGCCGGTGAGCCGTCGGTGAGCGTGCGGTGAGCCACCGCCGCCACTGTTGAGCCATCGCCGGATCCGCCGAGGACCGGCCGCTGAACGAGGAGCAGAGATGAACAGCTTGACCGGCAAGACCGCGCTGGTGACCGGTGGATCGCGCGGAATCGGCCGGGCGGTCGCGCTGCGACTGGCCGCCGAAGGCGCTCTGGTCGCCGTCCACTACGGCGGCAACGACGACGCGGCCAAGCAGACGGTGGCGCGGATCGAGCAGGAAGGCGGCCGGGCGTTCGCCGTCCAGGCCCGGTTCGGCGACGATGGCGCGGTGGACCGCCTGTTCGAGGGGCTGGCCGAGGGACTGGCGGGCGGCGGCCTGGACATCCTGGTCAACAACGCGGGCATCAGCTCGGTCAACCCGATCGCGCAGATCACGCCGGAGGAGTTCGGCAGGCTGCTCACGATCAACGTCAGCACGCCGTTCTTCGTGATCCAGCGCGCCCTTCCGCTGCTGAACGACGGCGGCCGCATCATCAACATGGGCTCGACGGCCAGCCGCTTCGCGGTCTCCACGCAGATCGGCTACACCATCAGCAAGGCGGCACTGGAGTCGATGGCCCCGTCCCTGGCCAACGAGCTCGGCAGGCGCGGCATCACGGTCAACACGGTCGCGCCCGGCGCGGTGCGTACCGACATGACCGCGGGCTACTCCTCCATCCCCGAGGTGGTCGCCGGCATCGAAGCGATCACCGCGCTCGGCCGGCTCGGCGAGCCCGAGGACGTCGCGGACGTCGTCGGCTTCCTGGCGGGCCCGCGGGGCCGATGGGTGACCGGCCAGACCATCGACGTCTCGGGCGGCACCTACCTTGGCCCGATCGCCATGGTGTGACCGCGGTCAGTCCGGCCCAGGGCGGGGGCGGACCAGAAGGCGGTCGGCCAGGGCGTTGACGTAGTCGGGGGTGAGCGGGCCCGTGCCGAACAGGACGCGGACGTACATCGGGGCCAGGAGATGGTCGAGGATGTCCAGGCCCTCGGGGGGATGTTCGCCGCGGTCTCGGGCGCGGTCCAGCATGCCCTGCAGCTGGCGTCCGCGTTCGGCCAGGAACGCGTCTCTTGCCCGTACGCCGGCCTCTCCCCCGGTCGACAGGGCGATGACCAGGCGCAGCACCGCCAGCCCGTCGGGTCCGGTCACGTCGCGCGCGACCCCGGCGGCGTACGCGCGCAGGTCACCCTCCAAGCTGCCGGTGTCCGGGATGGGCGAGGTGGTGGTGAGCCAGGTGATCGCCACGTCCGTGAGCAGGGCCTCCAGGGTGCCCCAGCGGCGGTAGACGCTGGTGTCGGCCACTCCGGCGCGGGTGGCGACGTCGCCAACGGTGAAGTTGCCGTGGCCGCGCTCGGCGATCAGGTCGGTGACCGCGTGATGCACTGCGGCGCGGACGCGGGCGCTACGCCCGCCAGGCCGGCGAATCGGCTGCTGTTCCACCATGCCCGCCAGCTTAACGCAGTCACGACTTGCGTTTGCGAGCAATGGCGTCCTAAAGTCCCCCTAACGCAGTTAACCACTGCTTTAGGAGCGACCATGCGCCCGCTGTTCTTTCCCGACAACCCTCAGTTCTGGTACGAGACCCTGCCCACCTTCGGGCACATCGCCTACGGAGGCGCCGACTTCGGCGAGGTCGCGATCACCTGCGGCGCCCAGCGGCTGGCCTTCGCGCGCGTCTACGACTGGCTCGACGACGTACTCAGCCCGACCGACTGACCCCTCTCCCCGCCCTCATTTCGCAGACGCTCATTTCGCAGACGCTCATTTCGCAGACCTCGTTCTGGAGGACGACATGACCACCGCCACGATCGACAAGATCGACCGCGCCCTCGACATGACCGCCGCCATCGTCAAAGGCATCACCGACAGCCAGCTCCACACCCCTACCCCCTGCACCGGATGGGACGTGCGTACCGAGCTCAACCACATGGTCGGCGGCATGCGTGTCTTCGCCGCCGAACTCACCTCGACGGACGCGGGCGGCGACCACGAGGATGACTGGCTCGGCACCGACCCGCAGGCCGCCTTCGTCACCGCGGCCGACCTCGACCGCGCCGCCTGGCACCGCCCAGGCGCCCTCGATGCCACCGTACGCCTGGGGTTCGGGGCCGTTCCGGGGCCGATGGCCGCCCTCATCCACCTCACCGAAGTCCTCGTCCACGGCGCCGACCTGGCCCTGGCCACCGGTCAGGAGCACCTCGTCGACGAGCGGTCGTGCGGCGAGCTGCTCACGATCATGCACGGCATGGACTTCGATACCTTCCGCCGCCCTGGCATGTTCGGCCCCGCGGTCCCCGCCCCCGCCGACGCCCCCGCGCACCGGCACCTGCTGGCCTTCCTCGGCCGCGACGTCCCCGCATGGTGATCTGGCCGGCACCCCGGCGATGAGTTTGCGGCACGCGTCCGGTCTACCTTCCGACCACACGTCAACGGGAGGTAGCCATGACTACAGCGGGACACACAGCCAACCAGCGGTTGCAGAGCCTGGATGTGCTCGTCGGGGGGTGGGACATGGAGGCCTCGATCGACGGGCAGTCGATGGGCCGGTCCACGGCGATGTTCACCTGGCACGACAGTCGGGGATTCCTCATCATGCACGTCGACCCACCTCAGGCGATCGCCCGGCAATGGCAGGAGAGTTCGCCGTTTCCGATCGATGCCGCCATCGGTCTCGACGACCACAGCGGCGCCTTCGCCATGCTCTACGCCGATGCGCGGGGTGTCTGCAGGATCTACCGGATGAGCTTCGAGGACGGTCATTGGGAGATGTGGGGGCAGGCGGGGCCGGGCTTTCACCAGCGCTTCGAGGCAACCGTCCGTGGCGACGGCCGCCTTGTCACCGGGCGATGGGAGGCCTCCGACGACGGCGAAAGCTGGAAGCCTGACTTCGACGTCACCTACGCGCAGAGGTGAGGCGTGCTCTCGGGCCGGAACGCTTAGCGGAATCGACAGGCGGTGCCGGGCCTTCGCCCACCCTCGCCCCATCCTCCTGCCCGCGCACGCCCGACCTCCTGGACACAGGCAGCTGAAGCCACTGGCTGCCGGTCAGCCGATCGGTGGGGCGGATCAGCCGTTCGGTGGGGCGGAGAGCTGAGCCGCTGATTCATGCCACGGGTTGATGTGTGCCTTGCTGCCAGCTTGAGAGGCTGACGACCTCAATCGGAAGGGGCGAGCCACATGGCAGAAGTGAGCGACGGGCGTACGAACACGCCGGACGGCGGAGCGGTGAGTCGTCGTGGGCTGCTCGCCGGCGCGGGTGCCGCGGCGATCACCGCAGCGGGCACTGCGGCGGCCGGCACGTGGGGCGCCAATGCGGCGTTGGCGCAATCGGACGCGGCGGAGTCGGTCGCGGCGGGAGCGGACGCGGACACAGCGATATTCGGACCGGTGACCGTACGTCCAGGCGACTTCCGCTACGACAACCTGTTGCGAGGCAACAACTTCCGGTTCGTCGGCCGGCCGGAGGAGATCCGCGTGGTCGGGTCCACCGATCAGGTGGTGCGCGCGGTGTCGGAGGCCGTGCGCTCCGGCCGGCGGGTTGCGGTGCGCAGCGGCGGGCACTGCTTCGAGAACTTCACCGCCGATCCAGCGGTACGCATGCTGCTGGACCTCTCTCCAATGGACGCGGTCGGCTATGACGCCGGTCGGCGGGCGTTCGCCGTGCAACCCGGAGCCACCCTCGGCCACGTGTACCGGACGCTGCTCAAAGGCTGGGGCGTGACGATCCCCGGGGGCGGCTGCCCAGAGGTGGGTGCCGGTGGGCACTTCGCGGGCGGCGGATACGGACCGCTGTCCCGGCGGTACGGCTCGGTGGTGGATCACCTGTACGGCGTGGAGGTCGTGGTGGTCGACCGCGACGGCACCGCCCGCGCGGTGGTCGCCACCTGCGAGCCGGACGACCCGCACCGCGACCTGTGGTGGGCGCACACCGGCGGTGGCGGCGGCAACTTCGGCGTGGTCACCCGCTACTGGCTGCGCTCCCCCGGCGTGGCCGGCACCGACCCGTCCCAGCTGCTGCCCGCGGCGCCGCAGCGGATGCTGCAGCACGTGGTCATCTGGTCCTGGGAGCACATGACCGAGCAGGCGCTCACCGGCCTGCTGCGCAACTTCGGCACCTGGCATGAGCGCAACAGCGCGCCCGGCTCTCCGTACGCCGGACTGTACGGGATCCTCCAGCTGTCGCACCGCGCCGGCGGAACCGTCATGCTGGTCGCGCAGATCGACGCGGACCTCCCCGACGCCGACAGCATGGTGACCGGCTTCGCGTCCGCGGTGACCGCTGACGTCGACCTCAAACCGGCGCTCGACATCCGGCGGACGCTGCCCTGGTTGCACCGGATGACCTGGCCGGGCACCGGCGAGCCAGGTGACGTGCTCACCCGGCGCTACAAGATCAAGGCCGGCTACCTGCGACGCTCGTTCACCGAGACCCAGCTCGCGGCCATCCACCGCAACCTGACGAACGCCACCGGCGGCCCCAACGCAGGCATGCTGCTCATCGGCTACGGCGGCCAGGTCCGCGCGGTAGCGCCAGGAGCCACCGCGATCGCCCAGCGAGAGGTGGTCATGAAGGCGGTCTACCAGACGATCTGGGAAGACGAAAAGGAGGACAAGGCCAATCTGGCCTGGGTCCGCGGCCTCTACCACGACGTATACACCGACACCGGCGGCGTGCCCGTCCCCGGCGAGGTCAACGACGGCTCCTACATCAACTACCCGGATGCCGACCTGGCCGATCCGGTATGGAACACCTCAGGTGTGCCCGCGCACACTCTCTACTACAAGGACAACTACCCACGCCTCCAACGGGTGAAGGCCCGGTGGGACCCACGCAACGTCTTCCGGCACGCCCTGTCCATCGAACCCCCTCAGGCGGGCTGAGCCGCATCGGGAGGGAGCCGTCGTGAAGGTTGGCCGCATCGGAGCGCGCCGATGCGGAGGTTGGCCGCATCGGAGCGCGCCGTCGTGGAGGTTAGCCGCGCCGGGCCGCGCCGGCGCGTGCCGTCGTGGAGGTTAGATTCTGCGCTGGAGGCCAGCGACAGATGAAGACAAAGGAAGACAGAGGAAGAGGAGGAGGACGCGGATGAGCGATCCAGCGGCACGGTGGCCCGTGCTGGTGACCGTCGGGCCGTACGCGTTGCTGGCACTCCTGGCCGCTGTCACCGTGGCCATCAAGCGCTCGTCCGGCGCCTCCCCGCTCATCGACCTGGTTCTGTGCGCGCTGATGGCGGCATGGATAATGGGCGTCTTCACACTCCGTCCCGCCTGGCGCGAGCGCGTGCCGGTGATGGCCGTGTTCTTCACTGTGCTGATCCTGCTCACGGCGATTCTGGTGGTCAGGGACCCGTGGTTCGGGTTCTTCACCCCCGCCGGCTACCTCTACGCCTTCCGGGTCCTGCCCTGGCCGTGGGAACCGGTCGGCGTCGCGGCGGTGGCGATGGTGGCGGGCACGGCGCAGGCGTACGACGTGGACAAGACCACGCCCGTGGGGCTGATCACGTACGTCGCCGTCATGGCCGCGAATGTGATCCCTATGTGTGGCTTCGCCTGGTTTGCTCGGCGCGGCGCCCAGCAGAACGACGAGCGCAAGCGGGCGCTGGAAGAGGCGCGCGAAGCGAACCGCAGGCTGGAGACGACGCTGACGGAGAACGCTGCCCTGCACGAGCAGTTACTGGCGCAGGCCAGGCAGGCCGGCGTGCAAGACGAGCGGCGGCGGATGGCGCGGGAGATCCACGACACCCTGGCGCAGGGTCTCACCGGCATCATCACCCAACTGCACGCGGCCGAGCACGCCGGCGACGACCCAGTGGAATGGCGCCGGCACATCGAGGCCGCGACCGGGCTGGCCCGGGAGAGCCTGTCCGAGGCGCGGCGATCGGTGGACGCGCTGCGTCCTGAGCCGCTCCGGACGGCACGGCTGAGCGAGGCGCTGGCGAGCGTGGCCAGCCGCTGGTCGGTACTGCACGAGATCCCGGTCCAGGTCACGACAACCGGCACGGGCCGGCCGATGCGCCCGGAGGTCGAGGTCGCGCTGCTCCGAATCGCGCAGGAGGCGCTGACGAACGTGGCCAAGCACGCGCGAGCGACCCGGGCGGGGGTGACACTGTCGTACATGGAACGCGAGGTGGCTCTGGACGTGCGTGACGACGGCGTCGGCTTCGATCCGACTCGACTCGGGGACGGTAGTGGCGGCTTCGATTCGGTCCGGCTCGGGGACGGTGGTGCCGATGGCCCGCGTGCGGCTCACCTCGGATTCGGGCTGGTCGCGATGCGGCAGCGGATCGAGGGTCTGTCAGGGACGCTGCAGGTTGAGTCGGAGCTCGGCGGCGGCACGGGGATCTCGGCCCGCGTCCCTGCCGAGCGGGCGGTGTCATGAGCCGCCCGGATGCCGTGATCAGGCTGCTGGTCGTCGACGATCATCCGGTGGTCAGAGATGGTTTGAGCAGTATGTTCGCTCGCGATCCGGACTTCGAGGTGGTCGGTGAGGCCGCCGACGGAGCCGAGGCGGTTCGGCTCGCCGAGACCCTGCGGCCGGATGTGGTCCTCATGGATCTGCGGATGCCCGGCGTGGACGGCGTGAGCGCGACCAGAGAGCTGGCCGGGGGCGGGAGTGGGGCGCGCGTGCTGGTGCTCACCACGTACGACACCGATAGCCACGTGCTGCCCGCGATCGAGGCGGGCGCCACCGGCTACCTGCTCAAAGACGCTCCCCGTGACGAGCTCCTGCGGGCGGTCCGGGCGACGGCTCGGGGCGAGGCGGTTCTCGCGCCGTCGGCGGCGGCCCTGCTCATGAGCCGGGTACGCTCCTCCCCCTCGGGGCCGCTCAGCCAGCGAGAGCTCGAAGTACTCCAGCTGGTGGCGGCCGGTGGCACGAACCGGGAGGCGGCGGCGCAGCTGTTCATCACCGAGGCCACGGTCAAATCCCACCTGCTGAACATCTACGGCAAGCTCGGCGTCGGCGACCGCGCCGCCGCCGTCACCGAGGCGTTCAACCGGGGACTGCTCGTCCCGCGGACACCGGAACAACCCTGACGTGATAGCGGTGCGGCACGGCTGCCAGAAGGCACCGCGCCGGTGCGCGCATCAGCGCGCACCGGCGCGTGCCGGGCGTGGGCGGACCTGCTCGGGTGTGCCGGACCTGCTCGGGCAACGCGGGAAGATTCACCTGCTCGTGTGGGTGGCCGCCGGTCTCAGGCGGGTCCCTTCTCGTCGGTGGATTTCGCCACGTCTTCGGCCATGAGGGCCAGGACCTTGACGTGGCCGATGAGGAAACGCCGCGCAGGCTCAGGCAGCGTGAGCCCCAGGCCCGACTCGGTCGCGGGGACCAGTTGCTCGCGCAGGGCTCGCATGATCTGTGCGCGCCCGGCCTCCGGCAGCGTTCGCAGGTCGACGGCGCCACGCGCTGACGCCTCACCGCAGGACAAGGCGCAGGCAAGCGGGGCGCTGTTCGGCTACCTGCTCGGCCTGGTGGAGCACAAGGAACGCCAGCCGGGCGACGACCTCATCAGCCGCCTGCTCACCGAGCGGGTCGCCAAGGGCGAGCTCAGCCGCGAAGAAGCCGCCATGAACGGCATGATCCTGCTGTTCGCCGGACACGAGACCACGGCCAACATGATCGGCCTGGGCACGCTGGCGCTGCTGCGGCATCCGGATCAGGCCGCCCGGATCCGCGACACCGACGACCCCGCCGTGGTGGCGAACGCCGTCGAGGAGCTGCTGCGTTATCTGTCCATCGCCCGGGACATGATCGTACGAGTGGCCACCGAGGACCTCACCATCGGCGGGCAGCTCATCCGGGCCGGCGAAGCGGTGACCGTCAACCTGCCCGCCGCCAACCGGGACACGGCGTTCCTCGACCAGCCCGACACCGTGGATCTCGGCCGCAACACCCGCGGGCATCTGGCCTTCGGCTACGGCATCCACCAGTGCCTGGGGCAGAACCTGGCGCGGGTGGAACTGCAGGTCGCGCTGCCGGCACTGCTGCGCAGGCTGCCGGGGCTGCGCCTGGCCGTGCCGTTGGAGGACGTGAAGTTCCGGCATGACATGTCCGCCTACGGCGTCCACGAACTGCCAGCCGCCTGGTGACAACCCCCGCTACCGGCGGGAAGTCAGAACCGATGGATGCACTGAACGGCAAGGCCGTTCGTCGTGACGGACGCGGGCACAGCCCTCGGACGAGTCATCGCCCGCGGTGACCGGTGCCGGACGTGGCATCGGACGGCCGGTCGCGATAGGGCTGGCCGGCTGACTCAGTCGTCGCTCGGGAGCCTGGCCTCGCCGGCCGACTGGCGGACCGCGATCTCGACGAGCTTGCCGATCTGAGCCGCGGGAACGGCGACGCCGGGCGTCTGGAGGGTCCAGCGGAGGAAGGCCTCAACGTTCATGGCGGGCGTTTCACCGAGATAGGGGTGGATGTATACCGGCGTGTTCGGTTCACTGCGCCAGCTGTCGGCAAGTGTGCCGATGTCCACCGCGTCATAACCGAGGACGTCCAACAGCCGGATGGTCTCCGCCTTGGCCGCCGCGTCGTCGCCGGCGAGGGGCAGGGCGCTGCGGTCCGGCGCTCCTGTGGGCCGGGCGAGGGCGAACAACTGGTGCGGGGTGATGGTGTTGAAGACCTTGACCACCTGGGAGTCCGCGAGGTGGCGCTGGATCAGCGCGCTGGAGGTCAGTTCACCCGCGTCCAGGTCGGCCAGGTGCCCGTCCCGCTCGGGGTAGTAGTTCGCCGTGTCCAGCACCGTCTTGCCGGCCAGCGCCTCGGCGGGGAGCTGCTCGTAGGCGTTCAGCGGGATGGCCGCCACCACCAGGTCCGCGGCGCGTGCCGCTTCTGCCGGTGTGGCCGCTCGCACGCCCCGCCCAGCTCGGCGACGAGATCGGCGAGGGTCTCGGGCCCTCGCGAATTACTGAGGACAACCTCAAGGCCGGCCGTGACGGCCAGGCGGGCGACGGACGTACCGATCATTCCGCTGCCGATGAGTCCGAGGGTTTGGGACACGACTGATCTCCGTTCGTTCGTTTTGTGTAGATGCCGGGACAGGAAGCGCGGCACGGCCGTACCCGCTTTCGCGTGGGTGGCTCGCCTGACAGCGTGGAACCACCGCGACCGCCCGGCCAGGCCCGCGTTCTGCGTACTCACGGCGTGATCACCCGCCGCACACCCAGACGTAGGGTTGTCGCGTGGACGACCGGATCGAGCTGAGCGAGTTCCTCAAGTCACGCCGTGCGCGCCTGCGCCCGGCGGACGTCGGGCTGCGCGACTACGGCGGAACGCGCCGGGTCGCGGGGCTGAGGCGTGAGGAACTGGCCCGGCTGGCGGGTGTGAGCATCGCCCACTACACGCGTCTGGAACAGGGCCAGGGCGACAGCGTCTCGGACGAGATCTTGGGCGCCGTCGGCGCGGCGCTGCGCCTGGACACCGACGAACTGACTTACCTGCACCAGGTGGCACGGCGCCCCCAGCCGTGCGCGGGGGCCGCGGACCCGTCGGAGGTGCCGCTCAGCTTTCGGTACCTGCTGGCGTCGTTCGTGACGACGCCGGCTCTGGTGATCGGCCGGCACACCCAGATCGTCGGCTGGAACCAACTCGCCGTGGCGGTGTTCGGCGACTTCGCCGCGCTGCCCGAGAACCGCCGCACGCTCTCGCACCTGCTGTTCGCCGAGCCCTCCGTGCGCGCGTTGCACCGCAGCGGCTGGGAGCGGGCGGCACGCGAGCATGTGGCGCATCTGCGCGTACTGCTCGGGCGCTATCGCGGGGACGCCGGACTCGCGGCGCACATCGACCACATGGGGGAACTGAGCGCGGAGTTCGCGCGGATGTGGGCCGAGCATCCGGTCGCGCGGCTGCGGTCCCGGACGTACGTGCTGCACCACCCGGTCGTGGGCGAACTGACCCTGCACGGCGAGCTCATCACGCTGCCCGACGAGCCGTCATGCTGCGGGCTGGACCTGTACGCCGCCGAGCCGGGCTCGGCATCTGAGCAGGCACTGAAGAAACTCGATAGCCGGTAACCGTCCACGACGAATTCATGCCCGGTCGGTGTCCGCTGGTTCGACGTCGATCTCCCCGATGTGATCGACCTGCGCCGTAAGCTCTATCCGGAGCCGGACGGGTATCGCACCGAAGACGAGAACAAGCGGATCCTTCAACAGTTCGCCGACCGTTTCAGCACTGGCGAGTTGCTGTTCGAGGCACCATGGGTCGTTCGCATGACACAGCGGATGTCGAAGAGTCTGGCCCGCAAGGGATATCCGCCCTACTGGACGGCGATTCGCGACCGCCGGGAGATCGAGCGATGGAATCCGCGATTCAGGTACATCGAGAATGTCCCCTTCACCTCGCTGTTCGCGAAGATTCCCGTACGCGTCTACCGCGTCACGTACCGGCTCATGAACACGTTCCCCGCGTCCAGGGACAACTACCGGATGTTCCGCTTCAGCTTCTGACCGCGCTGGGCGCCAGACCTGATTGATCGTTTAATCTTTCCGGGTGACGGACACACCTGAAGCTCTCGCACTGCCCACTGCCCTGGCCGAGGTGGCCCAGGTCGGCTTCGAGTGGGAGTGGGACGAGGAGACCGATGAGAGCCGGGGCTGCGACTTCGAGCTGTACGACCACTTCGAGGAGCCCGACCGGACGGCGTGGTGGTTCCGCCTGTGGACCGGCAACCAGGAGGTCGACGGCGGCGATTTCCGCTTCTTCGGCACGACCGGGTCGGGTGACTACACCGGCTTCTGGCTGGTACGGCCCGATGCGGCGATCACCGACCAGCCCGTGGTCTACATCGGTTCGGAGGGCGAGTACGGTGTGATCGCCCGGGATCTCGGCGACCTCCTCTGGCTGTTCGCCGCCGGTCTGGGCCCCGCCGAGGCCTTCGCGGACCCCGACTCCCCTACCGAGCCGAATGCGGCCTTCCAAACGATCGCCGAGCGGCACGCACCCGGCCGCCGCCGTACCCCCAAGCAGATCGTGACCGCCGCACAAGCGGAGTTCCCGCATTTCACGGGCCTCATCGACGCGATGTGCCGGTGAGCGATGACGAGTCCCGAGTCCCGCGCTATGTGGGGTCGTTCTCACCGGTAAGTCGACGGGTCATGAGGTCGATCGCCGGGAACGTCACCGGTTCCGGTGGTTGGCCTGCCTGTACTACCCAGGCTTCGCCGGTCGCGCCGTGCCGGACGATGGCTTGGACCGCGTCGGCGACTTCGTCCGGGTCGGCGATGGCGAGATGGTGCCTGAGGACGTGGTCGCGGATGCCGGCGAGCATCGGTGTGTCGACGAAACCCGGGTAGACCGCGTTGATGGTTACCCCGGATTCGGTCAGGGCGGGTGCGAGTGACCGGACCAGCCCGATGATGGCGTGCTTGCTGGCGGAATAGACGGGGTCGAACGGGTTGGGCGCGATGCCGGCGAGGCTTGAGGTCACCACGATGGGGCCCTTGGCCCGGACTGCCACCGCCGACCTGGACGGCGCCTTCGAGCGGGCGCAGACCGGCGGCGCCGAGGTCGTCCAGGAGCCGACCGAGCAGCCGTACGGCGTCCGCGACTGCGCCTTCCGCGATCCCGCGGGCAACCTCATCCGCATCCAGGAGCAGCGCTGAGCCGACCGGCGATAACATTTCGCCGACCTGAGGAGGAGACCAGCCCATATGCCCAGCGGAGCGACCCCCGAAGCCAACCGGTCCTACCGCGCGGTGCTGCGCGACCGCCAGATGGCCGGGCTCCTGCTGGGCGACCTCCTGGCCAACGCCGGTACGGGCATGATCATCGTGGCCATGCCCGTACAGACGCTGTCCATCCACGGCAGTGTGCCCAAGGCGATCGCCATCGGGCTGGTGGAGGCCGCGCCGTTCGTCCTGTCCACCATCCTCGCCCTGGCCATCGGACTGGGGCGGGTGAGGGTGCCGCCGCGAACCCTGCTGATCGCCGACTGTGCCTTACGGTCGCTGACTTTCGCCATCCTCGGCGTCTTGGCCGTCACCGAACAACTTTCGCTGCCCGTGCTGATCGTTGGTCTCCTCTTTGGCGCGACGTTCCGGATGGCCGGCTCAAGCAGCCGACGTCTGCTGGCGACGTCCATCGCGGGCGAGAGCGGGCGGTTCGCGGTCAACGGCTTGCTCGGGCTGAATTCCACGTTCGCGCTCTACATCGTCGGCCCGGTGCTGGGCGGAGTGATCGTGGCGTCCACCGGCGCGGGCGTCGCGCTCTTCTTCGACGCGTGCGGTGCGCTGATCCTGCTGGCTGCCGTCCTGGTATCCGTTCCCCGAGCCACCAAAGATCGTGACGCGCCTGGTCGCGCAGGAGCCCGCGAATCGGGTTGGCGGATCCTGCGTCGCCGACCGGTCGCCGCGCGGCTGCTGGTGGTCGAGTTCTTCTTCAATTTCTTCTACATGCCGATCGAGGTGGCGCTTCCCCTGTACGTACGCGGGACGCTGGACGCCGACGCGTCCGCTCTGGGTCTCATGTGGGGTGCGCTGGGCATTGGCGCATTCGTCGGCGCCGCTCTCGTCAATCAGTTGCGCAACCTTCCGCAGCGTCATGTGCTGATCGCCATCATCGGCCTGTGGGCGATGTGCCCGATCGCTCTGGCGTTCGTCGGCGATCTCACTCTCGCGCTGATCGTTTTTGGTCTGGGCGGCCTGGTGTGGGCGCCGTTCACGCCTGTCGCGTACAGCTTCCTGCAATCGGGGCTCGAGCCCGACGAACAACAGCAGGTCGTCACGCTCTGGACGACCGGCTCCACGGTGGCCGCCCCGCTCGGCCTGATCGTCGGCGGACCACTGATCGAGCTGGCCGGGAGCACCGGAGGGCTGGCGTTGTCGGGTGGGCTGACTCTGCTGCTGCTCCCGATCGCGGCACTGGCTGTGCTCAGACGAGCACCCGGGTCGATCGCGCATTCCAGGCGCGATCGGGTGCGGTAAACGGACCTGTCACTTGCCGTGGCGTCGAGAGATCAGACGCGGAGCAGGTCGGTCGAGACCGTCCAGAGGCGTTTGGCGGCGGTGGGATCGAGCGCCCATTCCTTGACACCGTGGGGGTGCTGTGTCAGGTCGGCGTCGTCCGGCACGGTGTAGGCCTCCTGTGCGTCGTCCAGGTAGTGGCCTCCGGAGTGAGCGAACTCCGGGGCGACGGCCGCGACGATGCTGGCGGCGGCTCCCTGCTCGACCGTTTTGTAGGTGAAGACTCCGGCGGCCTCGGCCGCATCGAGCGACGCCTTCTGCTGCGCGGTGAAGTTCCGCTGCAGTCCCGTTGCGACACCGCCGGGGTTCACCGCATTGGCGATGATTCCGTCGGATGCCCAAAGGCGGGTCGCCTCGACGGCGAATAGAGAGTTCGCCGTCTTCGATTGGGCGTAGGCGATCTGCGGGTCGTAGCCGCGACGCTCGAAGTGGAGGTCGTCGAAGTCGATGCCGGAACGCATGTGCGCTGTCGAACTGACCGAGACGATCCGCGCTCCGTCGCGGTCGGCCGCTCCCAGCGCCAGAGCGTCGTGAAGGCCGGAGGCCAGGGCGAAGTGGCCGAGATGGTTCGTCGCGAATTGCAGTTCCCAGCCCTCAGGCGTCCGTTCGAGGCCACCGGTGACCACGCCCGCGTTGTTGATCAACAGGTGAAGCGGGCCGTTCCACGTGTCGACGAATCGCGTGACGGTGGTCCTGTCGGTGAGATCGAGCCGGACGACTCGGGGCCGGATCCCTCCGGTCGACTTCGCGATCGTCTCGGCGACAGCGTCACCCGCGGTCGCGTCTCGGACAGCGAGCGTCACTTCCGCTCCGGCAGAGGTCAACACACGAGCCGTCTCGGTCCCGATTCCAGAGGAGCCTCCGGTCACGATCGCGCGGACGCCGGTGAGATCGACGCCCCGCAGCACCTCGGCGGCGGTGCTGGAAGAGGTAAAGGGCGTGGAAATGAGTTTGGCGGCGGTCATGGCCGCGACTATACAGACTAGACAAGATTTGTATAGTTAGCTTCTCGCTCGTATGCTCGCTTCATGAGCAGTCCCGAGGTTGGTCACCCGCCGCCGTCGACAGTCGCCGACACCGACCGTCGGTCCATGGTTCTGGACTCCGCCATGGGCACGTTCGCGCGATTCGGTTACCGGAAGACCTCGATGGAGGAGGTGGCGCGGGCGGCGCGTATCTCCCGGCCCGGGCTCTATTTCCTGTTTTCCGCGAAGGAGACTCTGTTCCGTGCCGCGGTTGCCCAGGCCTTGGATCGCGACATCACAGCGGTCGAACACGTCCTGGCCGACACCGGCCGACCCCTTCTGGAGCGTCTCGTCGAAGCGTTCGATCAGTGGGCGGGTCGTTACATCGGCCCGCTGACGAGCGATGTCGCGGTGGTCATCGAGGACAATCCCGACCTCCTCGGAGAGATCATCGAGACCCCGCGGCGACGTTTCGAGGAACTGATCACAGACGCGATCGCCATGAAGTCGGGACGAGAGGCGGCTTCCCCTGTCGCGCAGACGATGATCAGCGCATCGATCGGCCTCAAGCATCAGATCGCATCACGGGAGGTCTACCTCGAACGACTGGAGGTAGCCATCGATCTCCTGCTGCGCTGAAGACGCTTGCCAAAGTCGCGCGGAGGCGGTGATGGCGCGGTGGTAGCGGCTGTCCTCTTCGCTATGGCTGTGGCCGCCGCCGGGCTACAGCACCGGCCGATGGCGCGGACGCGACGATCATCTCGAAGGCGGTCGCCTGGCCCGGCGGGAGAAGGGTGTCGCGCAGCTCGGTGAGGCTGGTGCCGGTGTCGCGGAAGTAGCAGGCCAGCTGCACGCTCATCAACGTGATCATGCCTGATCGGTCAGCGTCGGCGTTGCGCAGGAAGCCGATCGCGTCGTCGCGGAGGGTGCCGGTGTCGGGCACCGCGATCAGCTGCCAGAACTTGGTGAGGGTGGCCAGCAGCAGGTCCTCGCGCTCGGCGGGGGCCGAGGGGCACCGGAGTCGGCGCCTGGGTTCTTCTTCGCCGGGATGCCGCTGCCGCTGCACACGCTCGGCAAGGAGAACCCGATGTACCTCCTGCCGATCAACCAGCGCGATCTTGAACGCGTGCTCAACGAGCGCGCGGCCGAACTCGGCGCGGAGGTCCGGCGAGGGTGGGACGTACTGTCCTTCAGTCAGACCGATGACCAGGTCGACGTCGTGGCGCGCGGTTCGGACGGCACCGAGACGACCTTCACGGCCCGATACCAGCCCTCACCCGCTGGTTCAGCCCGGGCCGGCTCGCCGTACGTTGACGAGCCGACGACTCGAGCCTCCGGGCAGCTGAACTTCCCTCGGGAGGGTGCCGGAGCACCCTCCCGAGGCCGCGCCCGCTACAGCGGAGCGCGGCGAACGGAGTGCTAGTCGGCGAGGAACAGTTCGATGACCGGTACGACGACGTCAGGACGCTGGACCGGCAGGTCGAGGGTCAAGGTGTCCGGGTTCAGGGCGCCGATGGCCGTGTTCTGGGCCGTCTGGGAGGGGTCGATGACCCGCGTACGGATCTCCGAGGCGTCGTGCAGGAACTGGGCGTACTTCACGCGCCCGCCCAACCCGGGCAGGTGCAGGTGGCGGAACGGCCAGCCGAACACGTGCAGGTAGAGCCGATCACCGCGCTGGGTGTAGCGGCAGTCGGGCGGCGCGGTGAAGCCGCTGGGGCCGGCGCCGTAGATGGAGCGGGAGTTCAGCCGCATCCACTCACCGATCTCAGCCAGGCTCTGGCGGGCCCGCGGGTCGATCTGGCCGCGTCCGTCCGGGCCGACGTTGAGCAGCAGGTTGCCGCCCTTGGCGACGCTGTCGATCAGCATGCGGACGAGCAGGTCAGGGGTCTTGTAGTCAAGATTGTCCCGGTCGTATCCCCAGCTGCCGTTGAGGGTCTGGCAGGCCTCCCACGGCACCTCTCGGCCGTCGATGGTCATCGGGGCGGCGGGCTGGTACTGCTCGGGGGTGACGAAGTCGCCGGGGATGGCGAGCCGGTCGTTGACGATGATCCCCGGCTGGAGTTCGCGCACCATCTCCAGCAACTCCGGTGAGCGCCAGTCGTCGGCGCCCTTGCCGCCCCAGTAGCCCGTTCTGCCGGCGTAGGAGAAGTCGAAGAACAGGTAGTCGATCTGACCGTAGTCGGTGAGCAGCTCGCGTACCTGGGCGTGCAGGTAGTCGGCGTACTTGGAGATGTCGCGGCCCTTGGCGGCGGCCTTGAACTCCTCGTCCTCGCGCTGCGGGTGCAGGGAGTCGACGGGGAACTCGGGGTGGTGCCAGTCGATCAGCGAGTGGTAGAAGCCGACCTTCAGCCCTTCGGCGCGCAGGGCCTCCACGTACGGCGCGATCAGGTCCTTGCCCCAGGGCGTGCGCGTCACCTTGTAGTCGGTCTGCGCGGAGTCCCACAGGCAGAAGCCGTCGTGGTGCTTGGTGGTGAGGACGACATAGCGCATGCCGGCTTCCTTGGCCAGCCGTGCCCACTCCGCCGGGTCGTACAGGTCGGGGTCGAAGTGGTCGAAGTAGCGCTGGTAGTGCTCGTCGGTCATTTGCTCGCGGTTCTTCACCCACTCGTGGCGGGCGGCCAGGGAGTACAGCCCCCAGTGCACGAACATGCCGAAGCGGGATTCGGAGAACCAGGCGTGGTCCACTACGTTCCTTTCGAAAAGAGATTTCGCGAAAAGAGATTTCATCGGCCGCCGAGACCGCTGGTAGCGATCCCGCGTATGAGATGTTTCTGCAGGAGGATCAGGATCGCCGCGGTCGGCGCCATGGAGATCACCGAGGCGGCCATGATGAGGTTCCACTGGGTGCCTTGCTGGCCGACGAAGAGCGACAGGCCCAGCGGGACGGTGGCCTTCTCATCAACTGTGTTGATGATGATCAGCGGCCACATGAAGCTGTTCCAGTAGTTGATGAACGTGAAGACCGCCAGCACCGCGAGCGCGGGTCTGATCAGCGGCAGCATGATGCTGGTGAAGATGCGCACCGATCCCGCGCCGTCGATGCGGGCGCCCTCGGAGATCTCTTCGGGGACGGTCAGGAAGAACTGGCGCAGCATGAACGTCCCGAAGGCGGTGAAGGCCCAGGGGAAGATCAGCGCCTGGAACGAGTCCACCCAGCCGAACCATTTCATCAGCATGAACATCGGCACGACCAGCACTTCCTGGGGGATCATCAGCGTGGCCAGGAAGACCAGGAAGAAGCCGTCGCGACCGCGCCAGCGCAGCCGTGAGAAGGCGTAGGCCGACATGGCCGAGGCCACGAGCACCACGATCGTGCCGCAGATGGCGACGGCGAGCCCGTTGAGGACGAACTTCCCGAACGGCAGGAACTCGAACGTCTCGCTGTAGTTCTCCCACCGGACCAGCGAGCCGAACAGGCTCGGTGGCGACTGGAACACCTCGTCGGCGGGCTTGAGCGAGGTGGCCAGCATGTACACCAGCGGCGTCAGGAACGCGGCGGCCACCAGGTAGAGCGCGACGTGCGAGATGACCAGCCGGATGCGGCGGACGGCGTGATCAGACATCGTAGGTCACCCATCTGCGCTGGCCGACGAACTGCACCGCGGTCACGCCCAGGATCAGCACGAACAGGATCCAGGCGCCGGCGGACGCGAGTCCGTACTGGTAGATCGAGAACCCCTTGTCGAAGACGAACATCATGAGGGTCTCGGTGTCCATGCCCGGCCCTCCGCCGGTCATCAGGAACGGCTGGGTGAAGACCTGGAACGAGGTGATGAGCGTCATGGTCGAGGCGAAGAACAGCGCCGGGGAGATCATCGGCAGCATGATGCGGAAGAACTGCCGCCACGGTCCCGCCCCGTCGATCTGCGCCGCCTCCAGCAGATGCCGCGGGATGGCGTCCAGCGCGGCCGAGAAGACCAGCATGTTGTAGCCGAACCCCTGCCACACGCTCATCGCGACGACGGCGAACATGGCCCAGCCCGGCTCGCCGAGGAAGTTCGGCGCGTGCGTGCCGGTGGCGGCGTACAGCGAGCCGTCGATCAGCCCGTTCGGCTGGTAGATCATCCGCCAGACGATCGCGTTGGCCACCATCGGCGTGACCACGGGCAGGAAGAACACCACCCGCAGTGCCTTGCGGCCCTTGATGCGCGGGCCCATCCACACCGCCAGCCCCACCGACACGATGAGGTTGAGCGGCAGATAGAGCACCACGAACAGCAGTGTGTTCAACAGCGCCCGCCGGAAGACGGGGTCGGTGAACAGTGTGGTGAAGTTCTCCAGTCCGGTGAAGGTTCGCTCGCCCACCGCGGGCCACTGGAAGAAGGCCATCACCAGGGACAGCACGATCGGGAAGAGGGTGAAGACCGTCAACCCGATCATGCTGGGCGCCGCGAAGAAGGCCGCGGCCCTTCCGTCGCGGCGCAGACGGGGGCGCCGTCTGCCCGCGACCGCCGCGGGGCGGGCTATGGCGTCGTCGGACACTTCGCTCCTTAGGCCGGTGACTGCTGCTGCACCTGGTCGAGTGCGTCCGCCGCCGTGGTCTGGCCGTTGAAGGCCTGAATGCCGTACTGGGCCAGCAGCTTCTCCACCGGGTCCCAGTTCTTGGTCGTCCGGAACGGCTTCGCGGAGGCGTTGGCGGCGTCGAGGACCGGCTTGGAGCCCTCGAAGGCGTTCTCGTACCACTTGTTCTGTACGGACTTGCGCGCCGGGTAGGCGCGCCCGACCGCGCCGAGCTGCCCGAGCACCTCGGCGCTGGTCATCGTGCTGACCGCCTTGAACGCCTCGTCGGGGTACGGGCAGGACTGGGAGATGCCGAAGCCGGACCCGGCGGTGTAGCTCTTGGTCCCGTTGGGACCGGCGGGGATGGTGGCCAGGCCCACACCGAACTTGGCCTTCGCCTTGAGCTCCAGAACCGACCAGGGCCCGTTCACCGACATCGCCGCGTTGCCGTTGAGGAACTGGGTCTCGGTGAAGTTGTTGTCCACGCCGGGTATCTTGGGCGAGACTCCCTGCTTGGCGGTCAGGTCCGCGTACCACTGGAAGCCGGCCTTCATCTGCTCAGTGGTGAGGGTGAGCTTGCCGGACTCGTCCATCGGCTCCGCGTTGCCGGTCTTGGCGAGGATCATCGAGAACATCCCCAGGGCCGAGGGGTAGCCCACGAAGCCGTACTTGCCGCCGGTGGTCAGCTTCTTGGCCGCCGCCTCGAAGTCCGCCACGCTCCAGCCGACCTTCGGCTCCGGCACGCCGGCCGCCTTGAACATGTCCTTGTTGTAGGTGATGATCAGCGAGCCGACGTCGTACGGCAGCGCGTACTGCTTGCCGCCCGAGGCCAGCCCGGCCATGATCGATGTGTCGAAGTCGGCGGTGTCCAGGCCGTTCTTCTTGATCAGGTCGTCCAAGGGACGCATGCCGCTGACGTAGCCGCCCGTGCGCAGGCTCTGCATGGAGACGACGCACGGAGCGCTGCCACCGGCGAGGCGGGTGCCGAGCTTGGTGAAGTAATCCTTGAAGGGCGAGGTCTCGAGCGTGATCTTAATGTTCGGGTACTTCTGGGTGACCTGGTCGGCCACTTTCTGCCAGGCGTTTCGGTCCTCGGTTCCGGACGCCCACATCCCCCAGGTGAGCGTGACCGCGCCGTTGCTCGCCTTGTTGCCTCCTGCCGAGTCCTGGCCGTCGCCCCCGCAACCGGTCGTTAGTCCTCCCGCGATGACCAGCGCTGACGCCAGCGCCAATGATCTCCGACCGCTATACATCTGCCTGCCCATCGCAGCTCCACTCAATAAGCTCGGGGCCGAGTTAATTGCTCCGAAACTAGGGCGTAGCAATCCGTAATGTCAATGAGCGCGTGATAGGAAATATCCGATGACTGCTCGCCGAACAGCCGGTCGTGGTGATCTGACCCGCGTCGAGATCCTGGCCCTTCTCGGCACTGCGGGAGCCCTGGACCGCCGTCAGATCGCGGCCCGGCTCAAGCTCGGCGACGCGACCGTTCACGAACACACGCGACGCCTGCTGGCCTGCGGTTATCTACGTACTCTCAGCCCGCAGGCCGGGGTGGTGGGGCGGCCGCGCATCCCCCTGCAGGTCGTACCGGAGGCCGCCGCGACCATCGGCGTACGCGTCGCGACCGACCACCTCGTCACCGTGGTCGCGGGACTGGATGGACGGCTGCTCACATCCGATGTATCTTCCTTCGACAGTCACGCAGACCCGCTCCCCCAGCTACTCACCGTCATCGACCGGCGGCTGGCCGACCCTGTCATGGGTCCCAGGCTCAAGGCCGTGGGCGTGGCCGTGCCGGCTTCCGTTGATGCGGGCTATATCCGGTTCTGTCCCCGCTTTGGGTGGAGCAACCTTCCCCTTGGGGAACGGCTACGCGCCAAGCTGCCGATCCCGGTGCTCGTGGACAATGACCTCACGGCCAGCACCACCGCCGAACTCCTGTATCGGGCCGGTCTTGAGCACGACGACTTCCTGGTGCTCGGCATCGGCGACGGGGTGGGGGTCGGCGCGGTCCTGCGGCGGCGGGTGCACCGCAGCCCGGGTGGGCTGTCCGGCGAGTTCGGCCACACGCCGGTCGCCGCTACCGGCCCGCGCTGCGCCTGCGGTGCCCGGGGCTGCCTGGAGACGTTCACCAGCGACGACGGGATCCTGCGCGCCGCCCGTCGCGAGGGCCTCGCCGAGGCGTCCACCACCATCGAGGAGCTCCGCTCACGGTGGGTCTCCGGTGAGCGGTCGCTGGCCCGGGTGCTCGCCAAGATCGGCGCCATGCTCGGGCGGGCCGTCGCCGGCGTGGTCAACCTGCTCGGCACGCCGACCATCGCGGTCATCGGCGAGAACCACGTTCTCTGGCCGGGTCTGGAGCCCGGGTTCTCCGTGGTGATGCGGAGCAGCCAGGTCACCGCGGCCTACCGCGTCCAGGTGATCGTCCGTCCTTGGAGCGATGCCCAGCACGCGCTCGGCGCCGCCGGCCTGGCACTCGCCGCTCCGGAAACGCTCTTCATCTGACCCGCCCCGGCGCCGAGCGCATGCCGCGAAGCCCATACCGTGACCGTTATACTAATAACGGTATAAGTATTGGGCCTGATTGAGGCGGGGAGTCACAGCACATGGTGGAGATCAAGAGCGATGCCGCGATGGACGCGATGCGGGAAGCCGGGCGCGTGGTTGCCCGCGCCCTGGCCGCGGCCCAGAAAGCGGCCGGCATCGGAGTGTCCCTGCGGGAACTCGACGAGGCGGCCCGCGCGGTTCTGGCCGAGGCGGGGGCCGGTTCCCCGTTCCTCGGGTACCAGCCGTCCTTCGCCCCGGCTCCCTTCCCCGCCGTGATCTGCACCTCTGTCAACGACGCCGTGGCGCACGGCATCCCCACCGGCTACCGGCTGCGCGACGGCGACCTGGTGAGCATCGACTGTGGCGCCCAGCTCGACGGCTGGGCCGGCGACGCGGCCATCAGCTTCACCGTAGGGACGCCACGCCCCGCGGACCTCGATCTGATCGCCGCCACCCAGCAGGCCCTCGACGCCGGCATCGCCGCCGCTCGGGTGGGCAGCCGCCTTGGCGACATCTCCCACGCCATCGACACGGTCGCCCGCAAAGCGGGTTGCGGCATGCCCGCCGACTTCGGTGGTCACGGCATCGGCCGCCAGATGCATGAAGACCCTCATCTCCCCAACCGCGGCCGCCCCGGTCGCGGTTACCTCCTCCAGCACGGCCTGGTTCTCGCCATCGAGCCCATGCTCATGGCCGGCGGGCGGAACGCCTACCGTACCGACGCCGACGGCTGGACCCTGCGCACCACCGACGGCAGCCGGGCCGCCCACATCGAGCACACCGTCGCCATCACCGACCAGGGCCCCCGCATTCTGACCCTGCCGTAAACCCCGGCACCCGGTAGTGGCGCGTCCGTCTCACCCATGCCACACTCACTGTTATAGAACTCTATGCTGAGTTATAGAACGATGGGAGTATGGCATGCGAGACGTGTTGCCCTGGCGTGAGCCGGTCCCGCTGGACGGGCCGATGGGCGAGCCCCGAGCGCGGGGCCGATTCGGCGAGTACGGCGGACGGTACGCGCCGGAGTCCCTGGTGGAGGCGTGCCGTGAGGTGGACGAGGCGTTCCGGGAGGCCTGGGCGGATCCGGGGTTCCGCGGCGCCCTTGCGGAACTGCTCGCCGTGAACGCCGGGCGGCCGACCCCGCTCACACCGGCCCGCCGGTTGTCGGAGGCGCTGGGCGTGCGGCTGTACCTCAAGCGCGAGGATCTCACCCACACCGGATCCCACAAGATCAACAACGTGCTGGGCCAGGCCCTGCTGGCCACCCGGATGGGACGGCGCAGGCTGATCGCCGAGACGGGGGCGGGCCAGCACGGGGTGGCCACCGCGACCGCCGCCGCGCTGCTCGGGCTGGAGGCCACGGTGTTCATGGGCGAGCGCGACATCGAGCGGCAGGCGCTCAACGTCTTCCGGATGCGCATGCTGGGCGCCGAGGTGGTCCCGGTGACCACGGGCAGCCGTACCCTCAAGGACGCGACCAGCGAGGCCATGCGCCACTGGGTGGGCGCGACCGGCGACACCCACTACTGCGTCGGCTCGGTCATCGGGCCGGATCCGTACCCATGGATGGTCAGGGAGTTCCAGCGGGTCATCGGCGACGAGGCCCGCGGGCAGTGCGCCGCCGAGCTGCGGACCGGCGTCCCGGACTACGTGGTCGCGTGCGTCGGCGGCGGCTCCAACGCGGCCGGTACGTTCGCCGGATTCGCTGACACCTCGGCGCGCCTGGTCGGTGTCGAGGCGGAGGGCGGCGCCGGGGCGGCCCGCGGCCGGCTCGGCGTCCTGCACGGCTGCCGCTCGCTGTTCCTGCAGGACGACGACGGGCAGATCACCCAGGCGCACTCCATCGCCGCCGGGCTCGACTACCCGGGAGTCGGCCCGGAGCACGCCCACCTGCGCGACCTGGGCCGGGCCCGCTACGTCACGGTGACCGACGACGAGGCGGTCGGCGCGGCGGTACGGCTGGCGCGGACCGAAGGCATCGTCCCGGCGCTCGAATCGGCGCACGCCCTCGCCTGGGTGATCCGCGCGGCGGGCGGCGGCGACCTGCCCGCGGGATCGACGGTGCTGATGACGTTGTCCGGCCGGGGCGACAAGGACGTCTCAACCCTGAAGGAACTGCTGTGACGAGCCCCACCCTGGCCGCGGGCGCGGTCGAACGCCACCTGCGTGCCCGCCGGGACACCGGCCGCGGCCTGCTCATGCCGTACGTCACCGGCGGGATCACCCCCGGCTGGACGGACTACCTGCGGGCGTTCGCCGCCGCCGGGGCGGACGCGATCGAGGTCGGCCTGCCCTTCTCCGACCCCACGCTGGACGGCGTCACCATCCAGCAGGCCAGTGACCTGGCACTGGCCCGGGGGGCGAGCACCCGCCGGATCCTCGCCGACCTGTCCGGCATGCCGGACCTGGGCGTGCCGCTGGTCGTCAGCACCTACTACAACCTGGTGCTGAACGACGGCCCCGAGGCGTTCTGCGCCGCGCTGCGCCGGGCCGGGGTCGGCGGCCTGATCGTGCCCGACCTGCCGGTACACGAGGCGGCCGAGCTGACGGACGTGGCCGCCGCCGCCGGGATCGAGCTGGTCCTGCTGGCGTCGCCGGCGACGCCGCAGCCGCGGCTGGCGGAGATCTCGTGCCGCGGCCGCGGATTCGTCTACGCGGTGTCGCTGATGGGCACCACCGGTGAGCGGGCCGGCCTCGCCGCTTCGGCGGCGGAGCTCGGCGAGCGGATCAGGCGCGTCACCGACCGGCCGGTGTTGCTAGGATTTGGCATTTCCACCCCGGACCAGGCACGCGAAGCCCGCCGGCACGCCGACGGCGTGGTGGTCGGCGCCGCGGTCATGCGGCGGGTGCTCGACGGGGCCGGCCCGGACGACCTGCGGGCCTTCCTCGCGACCCTGCGCCGGGCCCTCGACCAGGAGTGTGACCGACCACGATGACGTCCGACGCCGGGCACGAGGCGAGATACCGCGCCATCGCCGCAGACCTCGCCGCGAAGATCCGGTCGGGACACTACGCCCCCGGTACGGCCCTGCCGCCGCAGCGGGAGCTGAGCGCCTCCTACGGGGTGACTCTCATGACGCTGCGCCAGGCGTTGCGGGAGCTCAGCGACGAGCGGCTGATCGTGCAGCAGCCCGGTAAGGGGACGTTCGTCGCCCCGCCGCACCTGGCCTACCAGCTCGACTCGCTCCGCAGCCTGGTCGACGACCTGCGTAAACAGGGCCACGACGTGCGCACCGCGGTGGCCGGGCGGGCGGTGCGCCGAGCCCCCGCCCGGATCGCGGCGGAGTTGCGGCTGCGTCCCGGCGACACCGCCCTGCGGCTGGAGCGGGTCCGCGAGTTCGCGGGACGTCCCGCCGTACACCAGGTGTCCTGGGTCCGCCGTCCGGTGGCCGACCAGATCCGCGACCGTGACTTCACCGCCGTCTCCCTCTACACGGCCCTCGCCGACGCGGGGGTGACGGTCTCCCGGGCGTCCGAGGTGGTCCGGCCCGGTTTGCTCGACCCCGCCGCCGCCCGCCACCTCCAGGAGCCGCAGGGCAGTCCGGTGCTCGTCAGCACCCGGATCACCTACACGCTCGATGCCACGCCCGTGGTGTCCGACCATGCCACCATCCTCGGCAGCATGATGGAGATCCGCACCGAACGCGCCGCCACCGGCCTCTCCCTCACCTGGGGCGCCACCAGCTGACAACCCGTGCGCGGTCTATCCCACCGCCAGGAGGCCGGCCCGCGCCGACTGAACGCCAGGCCGCTATCCCCGGCCGAGCACCTTGTCCAGGAAGGAGTACAGGTGCGCCTGGGTACGGGCGACCTTCTCCCCCAGGCTGAGGGACTCATCGATGGTTCCGCCTCCTGCCGCCTCCTTCTTCCCGCGTGTGTAGAGGGAGCAGGCCAGGTCGGTGCACAGGTAGTGCCCGACCGAGTTGCCCTGGCGGCCGGCTTCGCCGGTTCGGCGCGCGGTCATCAGCGCTACGCCGCCGTTGGTGTGCGTGGTCAGGCACAGCGAGCACATGCTGCGCGAGGTGAAGCCGCGCGACGCGCCCGATGCCACCCGGAGCGCGATGCCGACGAGGGGGCCGTCGCGTTCGGCGACCAGGTAGGCGCGTTCGGGCGCGCCCGGATCTCGCCATCCGAGGAAGTCGAGGTCTTCCCAGGGATGGTCGGCGAGGTCTTTGGGGACGTTCAGACGCTTGGTCTCGCCTTTGGAGCAGTTCACGAATGAAGTACGGATGTCGCGCTCGGTGATGGGTCTCATGGGCGGGGAGGCTAGCTTCCTTACAGGTATTATGCAAATACTTAAAGGCTGTAAGTTCACGAGAAGGGCGGCACATGGCACGCGCGGGATTGACCGCCGAACGCCTGACCCGGGCGGCGGCGGACCTGGCCGACGAGATCGGCTTTCAGAACGTGACCGTCTCGGCGCTCGCGCGCAGATTCGACGTCAAGCCCGCCGCCCTGTACTCGCACGTCAAGGACGTGCAGGACCTGAGGGCCAGGGTGGCGTTGCTGGCCCTGGCGGAGCTCGCCGACAGGGCCGCCGCCGCCCTGGCCGGCCGCGCGGGCAAGGACGCGCTGGTGGCCTTCGCGAACGCCTACCGGGGCTACGCGAAAGAGCATCCGGGCAGGTACGCCGCGATGCAGATCGAGCTCGACTCGGACAGAGTGGACACCAGCGCGGGGCGTCCGCACGCGGACATGACGCGCGCGATACTGCGCGGATACGCGCTGCCGGAGCCCGACCAGACGGACGCGGTGCGCATGCTGCACAGCACGTTCCACGGGTATGTGAGCCTGGAGACGGCGGGCGGGTTCCGCCGCCACCCTCGTGACGTGGACGCTTCGTGGTTCAGAGCGCTGGACGCCCTCGACGCCGTTCTCCGAAACTGGCCGCCGGCCTGAGCTTATTCGTTGGCTGCCTCAGGGCGCGGGGTGCGATCATGGAGCGATGGCGACGACCTGGGACGAAGCATTCGCGAACCGGTACCAGGAATGGTCGGGCCACATGACGGCCGACGTGGCCTTTTACCTCGATCTCGCGCGCGAGGCGGACGGGCCGCTGGTCGAGTTGGCGGTCGGGGACGGGCGGGTCGCGATCCCGATGGCGCAGGAGACCGGCCGGCGGGTGATCGGGATCGACGTCTCCCCGGCGATGCTCGCGCAAGCCCGTACCCGTGCGGCCGAGGCCGGCGTGGAACTCGACCTGCGCGAGTGCGACATGCGTGACTTCGTCCTGGACGAGCCCGCGGCACTGATCTACTGTCCGTTCCGATCGCTCCAGCACCTGCCGACCTGGGCCGACCGCCGCCGTACCTTCGAGCGCGTCGCCGCCTCGCTCCGGCCGGAGGGCCGGTTCGCCTGGAACGCCATCGCCTTCGACCATCAGATCGCGGTCCAGCTCGACGGCGCGCGGCTGGACAAGCCCGTACCGCACACGGTCCGTTACGCGGTTGGCGACAACCGCGTCGGCCGCCACCCACAGCACTGCCGCCCGCGCCAAGGTGTACGGCGAAAGCGCCGACCAGGAAGCCGACGAGCGGATCGTCGCCGACGACACCGCCCGGGCGGCCGACGAGCGTCGCGGCGAGGCCGCGTGAGCCACCGATTCGGCGAGCTGTGGACCGTCCAGCTCGGCGACCGCGAGGAAGTCCGGCTCGTCGTGACCGGCGACTTCTACCACACGCTCTACAACGACAACGTGCTCACCGCGCACGTCGAGGCCGCCGACCTGGCGCACGCCCTGACCGCCTTCGTCGTCGACGTCGGCGACGACCGAGCCGCCATGATCGACCGCATCAGCACCGTGGCGGCCACCCGGCTCAAGAGCAAGGTGGGCGACCTGCCCGAGGCCCAGCTCGCCGCCGCGCGCAGCATGCTGGGCACGATCTTCTCCATCACGGGATGATCCGCCCGCGATCAGGGACGGGGTCACGCTCTTCCTGAGCCAGGCCAAGATCGGCCGTCGGCGCGGGTCAGCCGCGCACTGCGGCCAGGCACTCGTCGTACAGGTCCATGATGTCGCCCTTGCCGTCGTTGGCGACCCACGTCATTGACGCGGCATCCAGGCACGCGAACGCCGTCGCGATCACCGCGCGGGCCCTCGGAGTCGTACCGCCGGCAGCGGCGTCCATGCGCGCCTCGATGAGCGGCAGCAGGTCCTCCTGGAACCGCAGCCGCTTCTCGAGCCACCCGGCACGCAGCGATGCGGTGTTGTGCAGGAGGCGGAACCGCTCCAGGGCCTGGTCGCGGCTGTCGTGCAAGGCCAGTACGGCAGTAACCCCTGCGCGCAGGACCTCCCAGATGCCGGCTTCGGCGGGCTGCGCGCTGATCGTGTCCGTCAGGACTTGCCGGAACCGGTCCTGGTCGCCGCCGAGAAGGTCCTCTTTGGTGCCGAAGTAGCGGAAGAGGGTGCGCTGGGAGACGCCGGCCTCTCGGGCGATCTGGGCGATGGTCGTCTCGTCGTAGCCCTGCTCGGTGAACAGGCGCAGAGCCGTCTCAAGGATCTCCTGGGAAGCCAGCTGCCGTGTCCGGTCCCACAGCGTGGTCGGTGCGTCCTTGGCTCCCTGCTTCATGTCACCAGATTACTGCCAGGCGGGCACTCGCATCACCTTTGGCAGCGACTGCCAATCTGTCGTACGCTGCCAGCAATGGCTCACCCAGGAATACGCCAAGGAGCGCATCATGTCCGCACCCGCAGCTTTGATCACCGGTGGCACCAGCGGCATCGGCAAGGCGACCGCCGAACTGCTCCACTCTCGCGGCTACCGCGTCATGGTGACCGGCCTCGGCAATGTCGCCAACGCCGGACTCCCCGAAGACGTCGTGATCGTCCGGGCCGACGCGCGGTCCCTGCCGGACATCGACCATGCGGTGGACCAGGCACGCCGGCGCTTCGGCGCTCTCGATCTGCTCTTCCTCAACGCGGGCATCTCCCGCCCCGGCCCGATCGAGTCGACCGACGAAGACGCCTTCGACGCCCTGTTCGACGTCAACGTCAAGGGCAACTTCTTCACCCTGCGAAAGGCGCTCCCCCTCCTCAACGAGGGCGCCTCGATCGTGTTCACCGTGGGCGCCGGCGAAGGGATCGGAGCCGCGATGACGGCCGCCAAGGGCGCTCTGATCCCCCTCATGCGGTCCCTCGCGCTCGAACTCGCCCCCCGCCGCATCCGCGTCAACGCCGTCAGCCCGGGAATGATCAACACTCCCGTCTACAGCAGGATGGGCATCTCCCAGGAAATGATCGACTCCTGGGCTCGGGACGTCCCGCTCGGCCGCGTCGGCGCTCCCGCCGACATCGCCGAGGCCGTGGCCTTCCTCGCCTCGGACGCCGCCGGCTACATCACCGGCGACAACCTCATCGTCTCTGGAGGCATGGGCGTTCACGCCAGTGCCTGACGAGCGCTTCCAGTCGTCACCGGCCGGGGCCGTGGCCACCCCCGGACGGCGCGCTCCGCCGCGCGAGGTCGGCGACAGGGAGCCGGCTGAGCTGCACGTCCTCCTTGTTGGTGCCGTACGCCGCGTACAGCGAGCCCTTCCACACGATGCTCTTCGGGTAGCTGTATCCGGCGTTCTTGTACAGGCCCTCGTAGCGGCGCGGCTGCAGGTCCTCGGCGGTACGCAGGTTGTACGCCTTGTCGAAGGTCACCCCGTCGGCGCTGGTCAGCACCGTCAGCGGGTACCGGTTGCGGGTGCCGGTCGGGTTGCCCACCAGGTAGGCGGTGCCGTCCGGCAGGTTCCCCGCGCTCTGCTTGGTGCGCGAGTCGGGCACGTTGGTCTCCACGGACGCCGACCAGGTCTGGCCGTCGTCGGTGCTCACCGCGGCGAGCTTGCGGAGGGTTCCGCCGCCCTGGTCGCGGAAGACCATCACGATCGAGCCGTCCGGGCGCCGGTACCAGCTCGGCTCCAGCTCGCGGCTCATCTCGGCGGTGTTCGGCTGGTTGGTGAAGTCGCCCTGCTTCCAGCCGGAGACGCCGAGCGGGTCGTCGGTGTAGTACGGCTTGACGAACAGGCCGGGCTGCACGTGGAACGCGGTCAGCACCCGCCCGCCCGGCAGCGCCTTGACGTCCTGCTCGATGATGCCGTTCACCGGCTGCCCGTCGGCGCCGGTCACCCGGCGGGGGCTGCTCCAGTGCCGGCCGTCCCTGCTGGTCACGTACTCGGTGTAGCCGCCGCGCGGGGTCAGGCCGCGTGGCCAGATGTTGAGGTAGGCGACTAGGGTCCGCCCGTTGGTCCACCAGCCGCCGCTGGAGGTGTACCCGTCGGTGCGCGGCGCGGTGAGCGGGATCTGCTTCGACCACCTCTTCCCGTCTTTGCTGGTGGCGTAGGTGACGATCGTGTCGGGCGCGTCCTCGTCCACGGCGGAGCTCTGCCACTGCGCGTACAGCCGGCCCTTGAACGGCATGAGCACGACGCCGTGGTTGTACTTCAGGTCGTCGTCGCCGGGCGCGAAGACCGTGATGGTCTCGGCGTGCTCGGCGCGGGCCAGGCCGAGCGTGGCGGTGTTGGAGGTGTCGATGAGCCCGTCTGTCACCTTCAGCGGCGGGCCATCCGCGGCGGCGTGCGCCGGGGCGGCGGACAGGGCGAGGAGAGCCGCCAGGGCGAGGGCGGCGGTGCGGACAGGGGGGTGTGATCGCGTACGCGTCATGGCATTCTCCATATGGCTGGAAGCGAAGCGGCCAAGGTGGTCAGTGGTGGAGCGGGAGATCGCGGGCGAGCCGCCGCAGGGCCTCCTGGTCGGGTTCCGGAATCGGCATGCGGGAGCGGCCGACCGGCCGCCCGGCGAGGCGGTGCACGGCGAGCATCCGCGTCGGCTCGCCGCGGATCGCGTCCACCACCTCGTCCACGTCGCCCTGCAGGCGCGCCACGGTGCCGGCGTCCGCGCGCTTCAGCGCGGCCCGCATCGCGACGAACGGCTTGGCGAACGCCGACGCCACCCCGGACACGATCCCGTCGGCACCCGCGGCGGCCGCCGCCGCGTAGTCGGCGTCGCTGCCGGTGTAGATGAGGAATCCTTCGGGCAGGCGGGCCCGGTACGAGGCGATCGTGTCGAGCGATTCCCCGCTGACCTTCACCCCCACGACGTTCGGCAGGCCCGCGAGCCGCACCAGCAGGTCCTCGTCCACCGCCACGCCGGTGCGCGCCTCGAAGAGGTAGACGAACACGGCCAGCCCGTCGGCGTCCGCGCTGACGTCCCGGAAGAACGCGTAGACCTCTTCGGGTGGCGTCGGCAGGTAGAACGGGGTGAGCACGGCGATCTCACGGGCGCCGGCCGCCCGCGCGCCCGCGATGAGCCGCGACACCTCGAACCGGCTGGCGGCCCCGACGTGCACGATCACGCGGATGCCGGGCAGCGCCTCCACGGCGAGCGCCGCGACGGCGTTGCGTTCCTCTATCGACAGGGCCGGGAACTCGCCGGTCGTGCCGAGCACGAGCGCCCCTTGGACCCCGGAGCGCGCGACGTACGCGAGGATCTCACGGGTCCCGGCCAGGTCGAGTGAACCGTCCTCGGCGAACGACACGGGTACGGCGGCGATGATGTCATGTGACGAGATTTCAGTCATGGATCTTTCGCGGGAGATGAGGGGATGCCGGGTTAGATGAGCGGATCACCCGGCGGCGTACGCCTCGTCCATTGACGCCAGCACCTGCTTGGCGTCCGCCTGTCCGGAGAAGAGCTGCTGGATCCCGGTGAAGTGAGCGGCCTGCACCTGCGCGCTGGGCCAGCCGGTGTCCGGGAAGGGCGCGGTGTGACCGGCGGCGATGATGTCGATCGCCGCCCGCACGGCCGGCGTCGCCTTGACCTCGGCCCCCTGGATCGCGGGGATGCCGGGCGCCGTGTCGAACCAGACCTTGATGGCCTCCGGCGTGGCCAGCCAGTCGACGAAGCCGAGTCCGTTCACCCTGTTCTTGGCCTTGTCGTTGACCGCGAAGCTCACGCCGATGCCCCGCGGCACCGGGTTGGTGCCGCTGTCACCGCCGGGCAGCGGGAAGAACCCGAACTCCGCGCCTTCCGGGGCGGTCGAGACGATCTGCGCGTACGAGGCGAGCACCTGCACCACGCCGACGGCCTTACCGGTGTTGACCAGGTTGTAGGACGCGGTCACGTCGGTGCCGAGCGGATCGGCGTTGAAACAGCCCGCCTTGTTCATCTCCAGGTACTTGGCGAAGGCGGCCTCCCAACCGGAGCCGGCGAACCGCGCCTGCTTTCGCGCCATCTTGTCGTTGAACGACGGGTCGGCGGCGTAGACGGTCGAGGCGACCAGCGCGTACGGGATGAGCTGGGTCACCCAGTCGGTCTGGACACCCAGCGCGAAGGCGACCTTGCCCTTGGCCTTGACGTCCGCGCAGAACTTGAGCAGCTCGGTGTAGGTCGCCGGCACCTTCAGCCCGGTCTCCTTCAGCGTGGCGACATTGTAGATCGCGCCGATCGCGTCGAGCTTGGACGGCAGCCCGTAGGTCTTGCCGCCGATCCGCATCGTCTCGGCGGTGCCGGGTTCGATCTTGGCGGCCCACGGCCGGTCCGACAGGTCGGCCAGGTACCCGGCCTTGTGCAGGATGGAGATGGCGCCGGGATTGCCGCTGCCCGGCCACACCGTGAACACATCGGGCGCCGTCCCCGACGACAGCTGGGTACGCAGCGTCGTCTGGTACTGCGCGGTGTCGGCCACGGTCAGGTTGATGTCGAGGCCGGTCTTCTTCTTGTACGCCGCGACCACCGCCTCCATCGGCGCCTGGTTGTTCGACGTCGTGGCGATGGTGAGCGCCTTGGTCTTCTCGTCGCTCGCCGCCTGCGGCTGCGACCCGCAGCCGGTCAGGGCCAGCGCCGCCGCGGCGAGAGCGGCGATCTTCCGGTTGAACATGCTGGTCGTACTCCAGGGGGTCGAAGGGAAATCAGTGGGTCGGCGTCGCGGCTGCGGCCGGGAAGCGGAAGGTGTAGCTTCCCGACGCCAGTCGCAGCCGGGTGCCCTCCTGCTGCTCCGCCTGGAGGGTGACCCCTTCCGAACGGGTGAGGGCCGCGCCTCCTTCCGTGATCGTCGCCGCGGCGGGCACCGGGAGCACGGCCTCGGCGGCTGCTCCCGGCGGGATGAGGACCGACCATTCGCACCACCCCGCCTCGTCGCGGCGCCAGGAGCTGGCGACGCGCCCGCGAGGGGTGTCGATCGCGCCGCGCGCCCAGTCGAGGGAGGTGTGGAGCTGCGGCGCGAGCCAGATGTCGGCGTACCCGGCCGAGCCGGGCGCCTGCCCGATGCCGAGCACCCCGGTGAACAGCCACTCGCCGACCGCGCCGAGGGAGTAGTGGTTGAAGCTGTTCATCCGCGGCGACTGGAAACCGCCCTCCGGCCTCCAGCCGTCCCAGCGCTCCCAGATCGTCGTCGCCCCGTTGCGTACGGAGAACAGCCATGACGGGTAGCGGTCGTCGTTGATCAGCGCGTACGCCAGATCCGAGCGGCCGATCGCGGTAAGCACCGGGCACAGCAGCCCGACGGTGATGAAACCCGAGGTGAGGGAGACGCCGCGGCGTTCGATCGCCGCCACGAGCCGCCCGGCGACGGCATCGCGCTGCTCGGCCGCGCACAGGTCGAAGGCGAGGGTGAGCAGGTAGGCGCCCTGGGTGTCGCCGTGCACCTGGCCGTCGGGGCCGACGAACTCCGCCCGGTAGGCCGCGCGGACACGCTCGGCGAGGCCGGCCAGGTCCCGCGCCTCGGCGTCGCGCCCGAGCACGGCGAGGCTGCGCGCGGTCAGTTCGGCGCTGTGCGCGAAGTAGGCGGTGGACAGCACGTCCTTCGGGGTCTCCGCACCGACCTGCAGCCAGTCCCCGTAGTTGTTGCCGACGCGTTCGCGCCAGATCAGCCCGGGATTGTGCCGTTCGATGTGCCGTACCCACGCGACCATCGCGTCCACGGACTCGCGCAGCACGTCGGCGTCGCCGGTCGCGCGATAGAGGTGCCAGGGGATCGTCACCCCGCCGTCGCCCCAGGCCGGCGCGCCTTCCCGCAGGTGGATGAGGCGGGGCGAGAGGTCGGGGAACGCGCCGTCCGCGGACTGGCCGAGGCGCACGTCCCGCAGCCAGCGGCGCAGCAGCGGGGCGACGTCGGCCAGCAGCAGCGCGGTCGGCGTGAACACCTGCGCGTCGGCCAGCCAGCCGAGCCGCTCGTCGCGCTGCGGGCAGTCGGTCGGGATCGACACGAAGTTGCCCCGCAAGCTCCAGGTGATGTTCGAGGCCAACGCGTTCAGGTCCGCGCTGGAGGTCTCGAACGCGCCGGTCAGCGCGAAGTCGTTGTGCAGCACGACCGCCTCGACCTGCTCGGGGCCGAGGTCCCCGGTCAGGCCGAGGACCTCGGCGTAGCGGAAGCCGTGCAGGGTGAAGCGGGGCTCGAACACCTGCGCCGGCGAGCCGTCGGTCCAGAAGACGTCCACGGGTTCGGCGGTGCGCAGGTTCGCCGTGTAGAGGTCGCCGTGCTCGTCGAGCACCTCGGCGTGGGTGAGCTGGACCCGGGTGCCGGCGGGCTGGCCCGTGAGGGTGAGGGAGACGCGGCCGACTACGTTCTGCCCGAAGTCGACCACGAACCGCCCGCCGCCCCGCGGCGTCACCGCGACCGCGGGCACCCGGCCCGTCACCCGCACCGCCGGGTCGGCCTCCGGGACCAGCGTGGAGATGTCGCGGGAGGTCACCACCGCCTCCGACCAGGCCGAGGTGTCGTGTCCCGGCAGCTCCCAGCCCGGTTCGGCGCGGCGCGAGTCCTCGTACTGGCCCATCAGCGGGTCGGCGTAGAGGATGTCGCTCGGCGACTCCCTCCACCCCTCGCCGCTGACGATCGACCGGCGTGAGCCGTCCGCCCCGTCCACGTCGAGCTGCACCAGCAGCGCGGGCTCGGTGCCGTAGTGCTGCGCCTGGTGGCGCCGGTCGGTGCCGATGAAGCCCGCGTACCAGCCGTCGCCCAGCAGCGCCGCGACCGTGTTGCGGCCAGGCCGCAGCAGGGCGGTCACGTCCCACGTCTGGTACGTGATCCGCTCCCGGTACTCGGTCCAGCCCGGCACCAGCTCATCCCGCCCAACCCGCCGGCCGTTGACGTAGAGCCGGTACACGCCCTTCGCCGACGCGTGCACCCGGGCCGACGCCGGCACCTCGGTCAGGTCGAAGCCGTGAACGAAGCGGCGCACCGGCTGCAGCTTGTTCACCGTGTAGCTGATGTCGGTGTCCTGGGGCGGCGCGGCCACCTGGCGGTAGATCGGGTTACGGCCGATCCACGCGGCCCGCCACTCCCCCGCGTGCACCACCCCGGTGCCGAACCGGGCCCGCGCCACCGCCCGCGCGCCCGTCTCGTCCTCGACCTCGACCTCGACCTCCCACTCGTAGGCCGACGACGACACCAGCGGCCCGCCGCCGTAGCGGGCACCGACAGTGCTGTCCGACGTCACCACACCGGAGTCCCACACCAGCACCGCGCCGCCGGTCGCCGGCAGGTGCCGTACCCGGACGCGGTAGGAGCGCTGGCGCGCGCCCCGCCGGTCCGATTCCAGCCGCCAGGAGAACGAGGGCGCGGCGACGACGCCCAGCGGCTCGTGCTGCCCGCCGGTCCGCAGCTCGTAAGGTCGCAACTCGGTCATCCCTTCAGCCCGCCCGCGAAACCGCTGATGATCCTGCGTTGCAGCAGGAAGTAGACGACCAGCACCGGCAGGATGCTGATCACCAGGCCGGCGAACACGATCGGCCAGTTCGACACGTACTGCCCGACGAAGGCGTACAGCGCGACCGTCACCGTCTGCCGCGCCGTCCCGCTCAGATACAGCAGCGGGACCAGGAAGTCGTTCCACACGGTGATCGCGTTCAGGATGACGACGGTGCCGGTGACCGGGCGCAGCAGCGGGAAGATGACGCTGCGGAAGGTACGCAGCGCGCCCGCGCCGTCGATCGAGGCCGCCTCCTCGTACTCCCTCGGGATCGTGCGCAGGAACCCGGTGTAGAGGAAGATCGAGAACGGCACCTGCATGCCGGCATAGAGGATCACCAGCGCCCACAGCGAGCCGAGCAGCCCGACGTCGCGCATGGTCTGGTAGAGCGGGATGAGGGCCACCTGGAACGGGATCAGCATGCCGGCGAGCACCAGCCAGAAGACCGTGGACGACAGCTTCGAGGTGATCCGCGCCAGCGGGTAGGCCGCCATCGAGGAGATGACCACGATCAGCACCACGCTGACGCCCGTCACGATCGCGCTGTTGAGCAGCGCGCCCGCCAGGCCCGCCTGCTCCCAGGCGGCGACGTAGTTGCTGAACGTCGGCGCCGTCACCGGCCGCAGCGGCGAGGAGGCGTCGTTGGCCGGCCGCAGCGACAGGTTGACCAGGATGTAGACCGGCAACACGAACACGAGGGCGGCCAGGAGCATGACGACCTCGCGGGCGAACACGCCCTTGGTGTAGCGGAACATCAGCTCACCGCCTGCCGGTTGGACAACCGGTACTGCGCGACCGAGAACACCGCGACGATGACGGCCAGCACGAGGGCGAGCGCGATGCCGTACCCGAACTGGTCGAACTGGAAGGCCGACTTGTAGAGCAGCGTGGAGAGCGTCTCCGTCGCCCCACCCGGTCCGCCGCCCGTGAGCACGTACACCTCGGTGAACATCTTGAACCCGCCGATCAGGGTCAGCATCACGTTGATCGTGGTCGCGGTGGCCAGCAGCGGCCAGGTCACCGACCAGAAGCGGCGCCACGCGCCCGCGCCGTCCACCGCCGCCGCCTCGATCACCTCAGGCGAGATCGACTGCAGGCCCGCCAGGTAGATCACCATCGAGTAGCCGGCGTGCTGCCACACCACGATCATGACCACCGACACCGCCGCCCACGTCGGGTCGCCGAGCCAGCTCTGCCGCAGCGCGCCCAGCCCGACCGCCGCCAGCAGGCCGTTGACCGCGCCGTCCGGCGTGAGCATGAACTTCCACAGGTACGCCACCACGACCGGCGTGATCACGACCGGGGCGAAGAAGACCACGCGCAGCACGTTGCGCGTCTTCAGGCCCGTGTGCAGGCCGACCGCGAGCAGCAGCCCGACAGCGTTCTGCAGCACCGTGATCGCGAACGCGAAGATGAGCGTCATGGTCAGCGCTTCGAGCGAACTGTCCGAGGAGAAGATGCGCGCGAAGTTGTCGAAGCCGACGACGTTGTAGTCAGGGGAGAGCCCGTCCCAGTCGGTGAAGGCGAGCGCCCCGCCGCGCAGGGTCGGCACCACGACGGCGAACCCGTAGAAGGCGAGCGCGGGCAGCGCGAACCACAGCAGCTTCCGCGACGGCGCCGCCGGCCCCCGCCGCCCACCGCCGTCCGTTCGCGGCGCTTCGGTGGCCGGGCGCGCGGCGGTGCCGACGCTGCTCATGAGGCGGTTTCCTCCGTCCGGCCGACGGCGGTCGGCGCCGCTTCGGCTTCGGCATCGATCATCGCCAGGACCGCGTGCCCCATCCGGTCACGCGCGCCCCGCAGGTGGGCGCGCATCGCGGCGGCGAGCGGGTCCGCCTCACCGGCGACGATGAGCTCCAGCAGCCGCCCGTGATCGTGCGCGGACGGGTGCAGGTCCGCGTCCTCCTCGACGGTGAGCTGCATCAGGCTGGAGATCAGCGGCTCGTAGTCCTCCCACACGTCGAGCAGCCTGCGGTTGCCGCCCATCTCGTACAGCAGGGCGTGGAAGCGCAGGTCGGCCTGGGTGAAGTCGCGGGCATGGGACCGGTCGGCGGCGGTCACCATCTCACGCACGATCGCGTGCCCCGCCTCCAGCTGCTCGGGTGTGGCCAGCCTGATCGCGCGGGTCACGGCGACCACCTCGATCGCCTCGCGCAGCTCGTACAGATCCTCGATGTCGAGCTGGGTCAGGCCGACGACGAAGAAGCCCCGCCGCCGGGACTCCACCAGCCCCTGGGCCTCCAGCAGCCGCAACGCGTCCCGGACCGGGCCACGGCTCACGTCGTACTGGGCGGCCAGGGAGTCCTCGACCAGATGCGTCCCGGGTCGCAGCGCGCGCCGGACGATCTGTTCGCGCAGGAGCTGGGCGAGCTGGTCTCCCAGGGCCGGCGCGCGTGCGGGCCTCTTCGACGTGAGCACTTCGAACCCTTCCGTTCACTGTTAACGGTTTGCCAGTTAACCGTTAACGAAGAGAGGGCGTCAAGGCTTCGGGCTTCTGCGATACCTTCGGCCGTAGCCGAATCCAAGGGGTCCCTGGCATGCTCATGGTGGCGTTCTCCGCCTACGACCTGACCTCCATCCGGTTCGCGTACTCCCCGCTCAGGGAGGTCTCCGCCGGGCATCCAAGCGCTGCGCACCCCCGCCGGGCGTCCTCTGCATCTGCCGTGGTTCAAGCAGGTACGCCCCCGGCTCGGCGGCGATCTGGCCCCGCTGCTCGACCTGATCAACGGGCGCGGTTACATCCCCGACTTCCTGTGTCCCGTCCCCACCAGCCCGACCCCGGACCTGGCCGGCGAACTGGCCGTCCTGCGCGCCACCCCGCACGAGATCATCCGCACGGATCTCGACCGCATGGCCGCCGAGATCCCCGGCTCGCTGACCGGCTGCGCCCTGGAGCTGTACCAGGATCCGGCCCCCGGCCTTGACCAGTTGGCGCACGCCATCGAGGCCTTCTGGCGACTCGCCATGGCGCCGCACTGGCCGCGCATGCGCAACCTTCTCGAAGGCGACCTGCTCTACCGCGCCCGGCAGTACGCCGAACGCGGCCCCGCCGGAGCGTTCGCGGACATGCACCCGGCCATCCGCTGGGAAGATCGCACCCTCTACCTGGACGAACGCCCGGAGGAGCTGTCCCGGACGCTGAACGGCGAGGGCCTGCTGCTGGCCCCGTCCGTCTTCGTCTGGCCCAGACTGCTCTACCGCACCGACTCCCCCGGCCAGGCGGTCATCACCTATCCCGTACGCGCCGTCGCCACGCTGTGGGAACGCGGCACCGCGCCCTCCCCCGACGCGCTGGCCGCCGTCATCGGCCGCTCCCGCGCGCTGCTGCTGGCCGAGCTCGACACGCCCGCCTCCACCACGGACCTGTCCCGGCGCACCGGGCTGTCCCCCGCCAGCGTCTCCGAGCAGCTCACCCTGCTGCTGTCCGCGGGCCTGGTCACCAAGCACCGCGTCGGCCGGGCCATGCTCTACGTCCGGACGCCGCGCGCCCAGGCCCTGCTGGACGACTGATTCGGCGCAGGCCGAATGTGTCGCTCCGCGCCGAGTGCCGCCCGCACCATTGCCCGGCGCTTGCGCGCTGGGTGTGGGGGTCTTACCTGCCTCCACAGGCGTTTGGGGTCTCCGCTTCCCGCCCATTTCAGGTTCGGGTTTCCGTCCAGCGGCGACCTGCCGCCTCCCGGCGGCCAAGATGTTGATCGCGGCGTTCACATCCCGGTCATGCCTCACGCCACAGGCGCACACCCACTCCCGCACGTTCAGCGGCATCACCTGCGCCAGGTTCCCGCACGCCGAGCAGAGCTTGGAGGAGGGATGGAACCGGTCGATCCGGGCGAAGGCGCGACCATAGAGTCTCGCCTTGTACTCCAGCATGCCCACGAACGCCGACCAGCCCGCCGGGCCTTGACCCGGTTCACCGATCCCTTCTCTTTGCGCGACAGCACCTTTTGAAGGCGCTTGAGCTTCTTCTCCGCCCGGCGCAGAAACCGGGGCGAGTCGATCTTCCGGCCATCGGCCAGCACCGCGAAATGCCCCAACCCCAGATCGATACCGGTCTCAGCCTCGATGCGGGGCAACGGCCGTTCGGTGACGACGACCACGAACGAGGCGAAGTACCGGCCCGCCGCGTCTTTGATCACCATCACGCTGGACGGACCGGAGGGCAGGCGGCGTGACCGCTGGCGCGGGCACAGGAGGCAGCCTCGTCCAGCCGGGGTGATGACGGCCTCGATCGTCAAGGGCGGGATGCGGTGACGGCCCAGTCCAGTCACGGTCCTGGGGGATGACCCGGGCCAGATTCTCGCCTTGTTCGCCCTGCCGCTAACCCCGCCGGACTCGCGCGCTCCTCAACGGTCTGACTCCGCGCCCGTCGCTCACGGGCGCGGAGTCAGACCGTGGAAGATCAGGTCGAGCAGGGCGGCCGCCTGCCCCGCCGCGTCCGGCTCCGTCTCGGTGACCAGCGCGATGGCGTTCACCAGCTTGAACAGCTGCTCGACCGGTACTCCCGTCCGGACGTCGCCCGCTTCCTGTGCCCGCGCCAGCAGCGCCCGCGCCGCCCCGAACACCGCCGCGCGGCACGACGAGCCGTCCTCACCGAGCGCTGCCAGCAGCGATGCGGCCAGCCCGCGCTCCGTACTGCCCTGCGCGATCACTGCGCCCAGCCACTCTTTTAGCGCCGCGCCCGGCGACGGCGCGGACATCAGGTCTCCGGCCCGGCGGCACAGGGCGTCGATGTGGTCGCGGAAGACCGCCTCCAGCAGCGCCTGCCGGGTGGGGAAGTGCCGGTAGAGCGTGGCGTTGCCGACTCCCGCCCGCTGTGCGATGTCGTCCAGCGGCGCATCGGCCCCTAGCTCGGCGAAGGCGGCCCGAGCACAGGCCACCAGCCGGTCGTAGTTGCGCCGGGCGTCGGCCCGCATCGTCGCCTCCCGGGTTTGCCTAAGTGGGGACTATCCCCGTATCGTACCCGAACAGAAACCGGGGAGACTCCCCGGTTAGGAGGGGTCATGAACTCCCAACCACCGAAGTACGCCGCCCGGCACGCCGAGCATTTCGCGATGGAGCGCCGCGACGGAGTGCTCCTGCTGCGCACGCACACCGGCGGCGGCCCGGCTGTCATGTCACTCGCGCTGCACCACGCGTGGGGCGAGGTGCTGCGGGAAGCGGGCGCAGACCAGGACAACGAGGTGCTGATCCTCACCGGCACCGGCGGCGCGTGGACCGGCGGGCTCGACCCCGCCCTGCGCGAGCGGCCGCCGGCGCAGCGGGGCGAGGACCGCTACGACCTCTACCGCGACGGCATCGCGCTGCTACGCAGCCTTGTCTTCTCCGTTGACGTGCCGACGATCGGCGCGCTCAATGGGCCCGGCTACCACCAGGAGCTGGCCCTGGCCTGCGACCTGACGCTGTGCACCCCCGGCACCGTGTTCGACGACACCCACTTCCGCTCCGGCGCCGTGCCCGGCGATGGCCAGCACCTGGTCTACCAGGAGCTGCTCGGCCTCAAACGGACCGCGCGGATGCTCTACGCCGGGGCCGGCGTCGGCGCCGCCGAGGCGCTGGAGCTGGGCTTGGTCAACGAGGTCGTGCCAGACGAGCAGCTGCAGCCGCGCGCCTGGGAGCTGGCCGCCGAGCTCATGGCCGCGCCGCGCGCCACCCGCCGGCTCACCCACGCCATCATCCAGCGCCCCTGGCAGCGCCGCCTGGTCGACGATCTGGCCTTCGGCCGTACCCACCACCTGCTCAACACCTGACCCCATTCTCGACCCACCACCTGCCCTGTTCTCGACCCCCGTCATCGGAGGAAACATGATCACCGTTCTCGTGACCGGCGCCACCGGCACCCAGGGCAGCGCCACGGCCCGCGGCCTGCTGGCCGCCGGGCAGCGGGTCCGCGCTCTCGTCCGCGACCCCGGCACCCCTGCCGCGCGGGCGCTTGCCGCCGCCGGCGCCGAGCTGGTCCGCGGCGACATGGGCGACCGCGCCTCGCTCGACGCGGCCACCCGCGGCGTCGACGGCGTCTTCAGCGTCCAGCCCACCCTCGGCTACCCCGGCACGCCGCCCGACTTCACCATCGACGACGAGCTCCGCTACGGCCGCAACGTCGCCGACGCCGCCGCGGCGGCCGGCGTCCGCAGCTTCGTGTACGCCTCCGTCGGCGCGGCCGACGCCTCGCACGGCATCGCGCGCTGGCAGACCAAGGACACCCTGGAGCGGTACGCCCGCGACCTGGGCCTGCCCCTGACCGCGCTGCGGCCGGTCCGGTTCATGGAGAACCAGGTTCATCCGCAGATGGGCGTGCGCGACGGCGTCCTGGCCGACGTCTTCCTGCCGGACGTGCCGGTCCAGCTCATCGCGGCCACCGACATCGGCGAGTTCGCCACGCTGGCCTTCACCCGTCCGGCCGAATACACCGGCCGGACGATCGAACTGGCCGGCGACGAGCTGACCATGCCGCAGATCGTCCGAGCCATGGAGCGGGCGCTGCGGCAGCCCATCACCTACCGGCATATCCCGCGCGAGGCCCTGGTCGGCCGCGACGCCGACGCCGTGGCCGGCTACGACTTCGCCAACCACGGCGGCGGCTGGCACGCCGACATCGACGCGCTACGCAAGGAGCACCCGGGCCTGATGGACTTCGCCACCTGGCTCGACCGCGAGAGCGCCGCTGCCTTCACGACGGCCCGCGCCTGACGGCCGCAGTCCGCAGAACCACGCGGAACCTGGCGTCGCCCCGCCTGCGCGTCCGACGCCTTTTCAGGGCTCAGACGTGGAGGTTCCGGTAGATGGTTGCGCGGCCGACGCCGAGCCGGTCCGCGATCTGTTGCACGGTGTACTTGCGTTTTCCGTCCCGGCCCTTCACCTCATACAGCGCCCGGGCCATCTCGACTCCGTCGGCGTCCAGTGCCCGCGGCCGGCCACCGACTCGGCCACGAGCTCGCGCGGAGGCGAGGCCTTCGAGCGTGCCCTCGACGATGAGCTCGCGAAGAAACTCATCGAACGCGCCGAACATGTCGAACTGCAGCCGCCCGGTCGGGGTGGAGGCGTCGATACCCTGCTTGAGCACGAACAGATCGACCTCGCGCCCGCGCAAATCGGCCGCCAGATCCAGCAAGTGGCGTAGGGAACGAGCTGCTCGCGACAGACGTGTGATAACGAAGGTGTCACACGGCCGCAGGTAGTCCAGGGCCTTGTCCAACTCGGGCCGCCGGTCGAGTTTCCCGGACGCCCTATCGATGAAGATCCGGTCACACCCGGCAGCCATCAACGCGTCGCGCTGGCTGTCGGGTTCTGATCCCGGGTGCTAACACGACCGGCGTCGGAGTCGCGCTCGTTTGGGGCTCATGACACGTTTCTTTCCGGAACCCCAAGTTGCGGTAGGCCACGCAGGCGTCGGCCACGGCCTGCTGGAGCACCACCGCCGACACCTCACCCAGCCACGCCCGATCAGGACGTTGTTCGGCCTCGGTGATGACCTGCTTGGACAGCTCGCCATCGGTGTGAACGGCAGCCCCTCGGCGTCGGCATGGCGACGCAGCGGAGGGACGTGTGCGCCGACTTCGAAACCGAACTCCGAGAGTTCAACGGCGGCCACGACCACGTCCACCTCCTGGTGACCTTCCCGCCCAAGATCGCCCTGTCGAAGCTGGTCAACAGCCTCAAGGGCGTCTCCTCACGCAGACTGCGGCAAGAGTTCCCCGACCTGGCCGCCCACTACTACCGGGCCACCAAGCTGTGGTCGGGCTCCTACTTCGCCGGCTCCGTCGACGGTGCACCGCTGACGCAGGGTGGCCGCGACGCTGCGCAGCCTACGAGAAAAATCAGCGTTGGTGCTCTTCGACCGTCCGCGCGGCGTGGTGGGGGGTGGCCAGGTCCAGCAGGACCATGGCGTCGTAGTCGCGGGTGCCGGGCTCGGCGACGTACACGGCCAGGCGCTGGCCGGGAGTGCCTTCCAGGTGCATGCTCTGGACGTCGAGGGTGATCGTCCCGACATGGGGGTGGCGGAAGGTCTTGCGCACGTTCTTACGGCCGGTGACCTCGTAGCGTTCCCAGAGCTTGGCGAAGTCGGGGCTCTTGAGCAGGAGTTCGCCGACGAGGTTGGTGAGGTCGGGGGCGTCGGGATCGGTGCCGGCCTGGGCGCGCAGCCGGGCGACGCAGCCGCGGATCTGGTTCTCCCAGTCGGGGAACAGTTCGCGGGCTGTGGGGTGGAGGAACAGGTAGCGGGCGAGGTTGCGTTGCTTGGCCGGCCAGTCGTCCATCCCGGCGTACAGGGCGAGCCCGCCGGGGTTGCAGGCGAGCAGGTCCATGCTGCGGCTGACGATGTAGGCCGGGTTCGGGCGCATGCTCTGCAGCAGGAGCTTCAGGTGCGGGCGGACCGTACGGCTGGGCGGGGGCGGCGGTTCGGGCGCGTAGTGGGCGGCCCGGGCGGCGAGGCCGCGCAGATGGTCGTGTTCGTCCTCGTCCAAGCGCAGGGCGCGGCCGAGGGCGTCGATGACGGCGGGGCTGGGCCGGGTCTCCTTGCCACGCTCCAGCCTGGTGTAGTAGTCGATGCTGACGCCGGCCAGGGTGGCGAGTTCCTCCCGGCGCAGGCCCGGGGTGCGGCGCAGGCCGGGGCCGGCGGTCAGGCCGACCTCGGCGGGGGTGATCTGGGTTCGGCGGGCGCGCAGAAAGCGTCCCAGCTCGCTGCCGCCGCCGTCGTTGTGCTGATCAGCCATGCTTTCAGTGTTACAGCCGCCTGACGCGAACCGCGCGGCCGAGGGGGGCCCTGTCACACCCCTGAACGCGGCTCCCCGGCACAGCACGGTCTGCCACCGGGTGAATGCGCAGAGCACGATGGCTGTTGGTGACGATGCCGCGCCGCTCGCGTTTGGACGCGGCATGACGCCTCGTGAGGGCCCTTGCGTCCCTTCGGTACCCGCCATCAACGTATCGATCCATCGGAGATAGCAACGATGAAGCACATCAAACTGCGTGACCTGGACGTTTCCCGCATCGGGCTGGGCGCGATGGGCATGTCCCACGGCTACACCGGCTCCGGCACCGACGAGGCCGAATCCATCCGTACCATCCACCGGGCGCTGGAACTGGGCGTCACCTTGATCGACACGGCTGAGATCTACGGGCCGTACACCAACGAGGAACTCCTCGGTCGCGCCCTGAAGGGCCGCCGCGAGGAAGTCGTACTGGCGACGAAGTTCGGCCTGATCGCGCACGCCGGCGCGGGCCCGTGGAACCTGGACAGCAGCCCGGCCAACGTCCGCACCTCGGTCGAGGGGTCGCTGAAGCGGCTGGGCACCGACTACATCGACCTGTACTACCAGCACCGGGTCGACCCGAACACGCCGATCGAGGAGACTGTGGGCGCGCTGGCCGAGCTGGTCGCCGAGGGCAAGATCCGCCACATCGGCCTGTCTGAGGCCGGGCCCGACACCATCCGCCGCGCCCACGCCGTCCACCCGGTCACCGCCGTGCAGTCGGAGTACTCCCTGTTCACCCGGGGACTGGAGGAGCGGGTGCTGCCGCTACTGCGCGAGCTGCGCATCGGCCTGGTGCCCTTCTCGCCGCTGGGGCGCGGGTTCCTGACCGGGCAGATCCGTTCCGCCGACGGCTTCGCCGAAGGCGACTTCCGGCACGGCAACCCGCGCTTCACCGGTGAGAACTTCCAGCACAACCTGCGCCTGGTCGACGAGGTCCAAGCCATCGCCGCCGAGGCCGGCGCCACCCCGGCGCAGGTCGCGCTGGCCTGGCTGCTGGCCCAGGGCGACGACATCGCTCCCATCCCCGGCACCAAGCGCGTCAGCCGGGTCGAGGAGAACACCGCCGCCGACGGCATCCGGCTGTCGGATGAGCGGCTCGCGGCGCTCAGCAGCCTGCCCCCGGCGGCCGGCGACACCCACACCGAGGCCGGCCTGCGGATGATGGAGCGCTGACTCACCCGCCTTCAGCTGGGTCCACCACCCTTCCCACAGTCTAAGGAGCACGTCATGCGTGCAGCCGTGATGTACGGTGCCGGCGACGTCCGCGTCGAGAACCGGCCCGACCCGAAGATCCAGCAGCCCACCGACGCGATCGTCCGCGTCGTGCTGTCCTGCGTGTGCGGCAGCGACCTGTGGCCGTACAAGTCCATGCCCGCCACCGACATCGGACGCCCGATGGGGCACGAGTTCCTCGGCGTGATCGAGGACACGGGCTCCCAGGTGAGCGCCCTGAAGACGGGCGACCTGGTCGTCGCGCCGTTCACCTACTGCGACAACACCTGCGACTTCTGCCGCAAGGGCCTGCAGCCCTCCTGCCGCCACGGCGGCCGCTACGGCATCGACAGCGCGGACGGCGGCCAAGGCCAGGCCGTCCGCGTCCCGGTAGCCGACGGCACTCTGGTCACGCTGCCGGTGGAGGAGACCTCCCCGCTGCTGCCCTCGCTGCTCACGCTGTCGGACGTGCTGGGCACTGGCCACCACGGCGCCGTCACCGCCGGCGTCCGGCGGGGCGACCGCGTCCTGGTCATCGGCGACGGCGCGGTCGGCTTGTCGGCTGTGATCGCGGCCAAGCGCCTGGGCGCCGAACAGATCATCCTCATGGGGCGGCACACCGATCGCACCGACCTGGGGCGCGACTTCGGCGCCACCGATGTCGTCGCCGAGCGCGGCGACGAAGGCGCGGCCAGGGTACGGGACCTGACCGGCGGCGACGGCGTCGATCGCGTCATCGAGGCCGTCGGCGCCCTGCAGGCACTGCAGACCGCCTTCGGGGCCGTCATCGACGGCGGCACGATTAGCCGCCTGGGCGTGCCGCAGTACGGGGAAGGCCCCATCGGCCCCGACATGATCATGCGGAACATCACCCTGACCGGCGGCGTCTCACCGGCCCGCGCCTACATCGAGGAACTCATGCCCGACGTCCTGAACGGCACCATCGACCCGGGCCGCGTCTTCGACCGCACCGTCGGCTTGGAGGAGGTCCCCGACGCCTACCGCGCCATGGCCGACCGCGAAGCCCTCAAGGTGCTCATCCGCCCCTGATCTTCGACAGAGCGCTGCCCAGCCGCCGCTCTTCGTACAGACCGAGCCAGGCTCTTCGAACAGGCCAAGTGAGCAGATAAGCCGTATCGGCGCCACACGCTGGGAGATCGAGACCCGCCGACCGCTGGACGGGCGGGTGCGGGCTCTCGGATGTCCGTATCGTGAGCACCGGGCGCGTTCGGTGGTCCGTTTCTCTTGTGGAGGGGTAGCGATGTTGCGTGCGGTGTTCGTACGAACCTTGAAGGCCGGTGTGACGTATGAGCAGTTCAAGGAAGCTTGGGTTCCGGAGGATACGGACGGCTATCCCGCGAAGGTCAGCGTCTCGCGCAATGTCGCCGACGACCGGCAGGTGATCACGGTCCTTGAGCTGGACATGCCCCTGGCCGAGTTCGAGGACAAGCGTGCGGCGCTGACCCGTCCGGACGCACTGGAGCGGCTCGCCGAGATCGTGGAGACGACCGAGTTGGCGGGCCTTTATGAGGGTGTATTCGATGAGAAGGATCTGTGACGATCGCGGGTGAGTGATGTCGTTCAAGGCCGAGCAGATGGCGAGGCTGGCCGAGTCCGGGTGGTCGGGCTGCGAATCCGTGGCCGAAGCGGTGGCGCGGGCCGGGCTCCCGGCGGTGACGCCTGACTACCTGGCGACCGCGTTCTCCGACGAACTGTGGGAGGCCGCCGAGCGCGCGGTGCTCGCCCTTCGGAACCACTTCGCCTCGGCTCGCTTCGCGGATGAGACGACGTACGGGATCCTGCTGGTACCCGACCCCGGCCTGCTGGACACCCGGCGCCCGATGGCCGCGGCCACGCGAGCGGATCAGCTCGGCACGCCCACCAAGGACGTGTTCGACGAGCGGTTGCCCGCAGGCGTCCTCGGAATCGGGCCTGGCAGGTCGTGGACCATGGTCGCCACGATCACTGGTGCTTATGGGCCGTCTCTGGGCAGTCACCACCAGATCGTGGACGAGCCGGCGGCGTCGTTCACGGTGGCGGGCACGGACACCAGGACGCTGATGATCCGTCAGCTCTGGGGCGCCCGAGTCCTGCAAAGCGGGCGCGACCTGCCCGACTGCGAATCGAACGCGAGGTGGACGTTCACGCTGTTCCCCGGCGAGGGCCTCACCGATGGGCAAGCCGAATCCGGCACCGTACTCAAGGGCAAGGTGCGTTTCCGGCTCGGCAAGCCCGACCGCGGCATCGGCTCGGCGCGCGTGGCTCCCGCCATCGCCGTCACTTAGGGCGCCAGCGGCCTAGGGTGACGCACATCCCATAATCATCAAACTAGACATATGGGACGTGAGTCGCGGCGTCGCTATGACGCGGTGCTCGACGTCGAGAGTGGGCTCGAATCGGATCTGCGAGCCAGGCGGGCCCAGGTCACCCCCCAAGACGCCGGGCTCAGCTCCTGCGGCCTGCGCCGGACTCCCGGTCTGCGCCGTGAATGAGGTTCAGGGGGTCCCCCGAGCTGTTGGCGGATCACAATTCGATCTTGTGTCGGTGGATGCCCGGCCATGCCCCCGGCAGCGAATGGGCCGAGTTCCTGACTCCCTCGGCGCCGACTTCGCCATCACGATGGACGTCTCCGGGCCCGACTTCGGCTGGGAGCACTTCGTGGAACAGGTCGGCGTCGCCGGGCGGGTGAGCATCGTCGGCGAACGCACCCGCCTGCCCTGGCGTCAGGACACCGTACGAATCCCGCTGGTCGATCCCGTGCCCGCGTACCCGTTCCTGCTGCTCCACCACCACCAGAACCGTCACCCACTGCTGACCGCGCTGATCGACTTCGTCACCCGCGACTACCAGCCCTTCGACCCGGACCACCAATGGCTCCCCGAACCCGACCGAGCCTCATTCCCTCCTGGGTAACCCCGCCTTCCGGGTAGTCGTGTGGCCGGAGCACCATGGGTCACGACCATCACGCACGACAAGGGCGGACACGGTGCAGCGCATCGGCGGACCAAGAGCTGGGTCACCGACCACCCCAGCGAGACGGCCGCGGCGAAGAAACCCGCCACGAGCGGCGGCAGCCCGGCCAGCCGCTGACCGAACAGCGGCAGGAACGACTCGACCCCCTGCCACACCGGCCGCCTTCGTGGCCGTGCCCGGCGGGACTCCCGCCACGCTCACGGCCCGGCCGCCGCCAGGACCAGCAGCACGGCCATCGCCGGGCTCAACGCGCAGGCCAGGGACCCGGCGGTGAACGTGGCGAAGCCGAGGAGATAAGCGCCGACGTTCCCCCACTGAGACAGGGACCGGCCGGCGAGCATCGTCGCGATCACCATGGCGACGAGGTAGATCGTCATGTTCCAGGCGTAGAAGCTCGCACCACCGAGGTCGGCGACCGCGGTCGGCAGCAGGCTGGCGACGAGGTAGATGTTGATCGCGCCGACGAGCACCCCGCCGGCCAGCACGATCGCCGCCCCGAGGTGTCGCGCCCGAGTAGTTCCCGCCAGGGGGCGGTCTCGACAGCAGGTTGTTCGTAGGTCATGGCTCCAAGCCTGTCGTTGGACCGGCTCCAGAGACTTTCCGTCACTCGCGCTGGCCGAAGAGCGCGAAAGCCTCAAACCGCGGGAGAGAGCGGTGCCGGTTGGGAGCGTGGGTCGGCGAGGTCGTGGGCGGAGCGGGCCAGCCAGATCAGCGTCAGGACGCCGACGGCCCCCATGGCGTTGACGAGGACGCTCGTCTCGTTCATGAACAGCGAGTCCGCCAGCCCCACGAGGAACGGCGCCACCAGGGCGGCGATGCCGTACCGGATGGTGTCCCGCCGCCAGCGGCCGTCGCGTCGCTGCGCGCGCAGCACCAGCACGGTCCAGATCAGGTACCCGAGGCCGCAGATCAGTTCCAGCCAGTCGGGCACCGGCAACTCGAGGGCGTAAAGGACCTCGATGACGCCGAAGCCCGCGTACCCCAGCACACCGGCGCCCCGCGCATGTTCGGAGAACTCCAGGTTGGGCCCCAGCACCGACGTGTACAGCGTCACGACCAGCCACATCACCATGGCGTCGAGCACCACTGCCCACCAGGGCCAGGACGGCAGGACGGCGCAGAGCAGCCAGGACGCCGCCGCGACGTACAGGGCGATCCGCAGCCGCCGCGTGTCCTGGTCCAGCTCGGGCGCCGGCCCCGCCAGCGGCCCGCGCAGGCTCTGCCACAGCCCCCAGGCCCACGGCAGTCCGGCCACGACCAGGACGAGCACGTTCGGCCAAGTGGCCGCGACCTTCTCCTCCGTCTCCGTGAACGCCGTCAACCACCACAGCACACCGAGGTTGCCCACGGTCAGCGCGATCACGGCGGCGACGGCCAGCGCGACGATGTACACACCCGTGGTGAGCAGGGCGGGAGTGGCTAAGACATGACGACGGAACACGTGGCACTTCCTGGGGCGAAAGGGAATCGGACGCCCCACCCTAATGAGCCGCCGACGCGAAGTCGATCAAGCACTCGTGCACGTGTCCGGGACACGTGCACGAGTGCTTGATGATCAGGAGCTCCAGGGGTGGCCGTCAGAAGCGGAACCCCCAGCCGGGCGTGCCGGGCTGCGGAGCGACGGGCTCGCTGAGCGTGCTCACCTCAGCGGGCGGGACCGCCGGGCAACGGGCTCCCTTCGCCGGGAGCGTCTGCGTGAGCAGGTAGGACTCGATGATCTGGTTGCCGCACGCTCCACGCCCCAGGACGATGTGCCCCCAGCCCTCGTACGTGAGCAACCGCCCAGAACGCCCCAGTTGCCGGGTCGCGCCGAGTGCCCACGGGTAGACGGTGGCGGGGTCGTGCAGGGAGTTGGCGACCAGCAGCGGCGTGTCCGTGCGGACGTTCAGGCGATGCTGCGGGTTGGGGATCGGGCCCGGCGTCCCGAGGCAGGCGACGCTCGTCACGAGCGCGATCGGGCTGTACCGCATTTCGGGCGCGATCTTGGCCATACGGCGCAGGTGCCCGGCGAACTCTCGGTAGTCCCGGATCGGCAGCCGGTAGTCCAGGCAGAAGATCTGCAACGGGTTCGGGCTGACCTCCTCCGCGCTGGTCTTCGGGGCGCTGGTGAGCGACATCCGCAATGTGCTGTCACCCGTCGCCTGGCCAGTGTCAAGATCGGCGAGCAGCTGGGAGAGCGCCAGCCAGTTGAAGGGATCGTAGAAGGCGCCCAGCGCCTCGTTAGCGATCATGAACGCGGTCACCGGGACGTCGGGCTCCCCCGGTACGTGCAGTTCACCGCGATCGGCCCGCTCCAGCAGCCCCCGCCAGAACGCCTTGACGTCCTGGCCGTGCTGGAGACAGCGGCTGTCCCGGTCGCACCAGGCCGCGAACTCGTTGAAGGCGTCCTGCGCGCCCCACGTCTCGGTGTCCATGAACGCCTGCGTGCCCAGGCTGTGGTCCATGGTGCTGTCGAGAACGAAGGCGCGGACCCGCTTCGGGTAGCGCTCGGCGTACAACTGGCCGAGGAGGGTGCCGTACGAACCGCCCCAGAACGACAGTTGCCGCTCACCGAGCGCGGCGCGGAAGGCGTCGAGGTCGGCCGCCGTGCTGAGCGAGTCGACGTGGTCGAACAGCGGGCCGGTACGCGCCCGGCAGTCGTCGCGCAGGCGCTTGTTGTAGGCGACCATCCGGTCGAAGTCGGCCTGGCTCTTCATGAGCGGCTCCGGTGCCTGCGTCAGCAGGTCCGTGGAGCAGAGGATGGGGTGGCTCCGGTTCGTGCCGCGCGGGTCGAGACCGACGATGTCGAAGCGGCGCAGCACCTCGGGGCTGAAGCGGCGCGGGCTCGTAAGGACCAGGTTCACTCCCGAACCACCTGGGCCACCCGCCCCCAGCGTGAGCACACCGATCCTGGCCGCCGGGTCGGTGGCCTTGCGGCGGGCGACCCCGACCTGGAAGGTGCCGCCTTCCGGATGTTTCCAGTCGACGGGAACGGTGATCGTCCCGCAGTCCATCTCGGGAACCTCCGGACACGGCGTCCAGGAGATCGCGGCAGGGGCCGGTTCGGTCCGCTCGGCGGTGGCCGTGGCCGGCGTGATCAAGAGGAGCGGGATTGTGAGCCCCGATAACAGGGCGACGAATCTTCGCATGTCCCGATCTTTGACCGCCTCCGGTCAGAAGGGAATCGAGCGAAAGTAGGGACGTGACCTCATCCGCAGGTATGACGGCCGGGCGGATATGAGGTGCCTCACACGGCGTCACAGCCGAGCGGAACGTGTCGTCCATGGGGCATGACGAACTCGCGACAGACCTCGGTGCTGATCACCGGAGGCGACAAGGGACTCGGCTTCGAGGCGGCCCGCCAGCTCGCCGAACTGGGCTGGACGATCTTCCTCCCGACGTGGCCGACGACGCCGTGCTCGCCGACCGCGTCTCGATGGCGATGCTGCTGGTGCTGGAGGTGCTCACGCCGACCGAGCGGGCGGTGTTCGTGCTGCGCGAGGTGTTCGAACTGGAGTACACCGAGATCGCCGAGGCCGTCGGCAAGACTCCGGCCGCGGTACGCCGGCTCGCCCACCGGGCACGATGTTCTACGCCGAGCCGGGGACAACCGATCACGACAGGATGGTTCTGCTCGACATGGACAGGTCCGAACACGCGACGTCCGACCCGTGCTCATCGCGTGCCCTTGCCCGAGCCGGACGGCGAGCGTTCCGGGATCTAGGAGTCGCTGGTCAGGGTGTAACTGCGAGTGACCGCGACGAGGCCGCCATCCTCTCTGGTGGCCGCGACCAGATCAGGGGGTCTGGGGACGAAGCCCGGTACCGCGGTCAGCCCGTCAGTCTCGCCGATGACGGTGAGGCGAATCCGATCCGCTTTCGCCATGCGCAGGGTGATCTGGGCTCCCTGGGCGGGGATGCCGCGGAAGCGGATCTCCGAGGGCCAGGTTCCGGTTCGCGTACCGGTGACCGGCACGCTCGCCGACCCGAACCGGCCGGCCGATGCGGTGGCGTGGGTGATCGGCTGGTCGAGTCTCAGCATCACCGAGCGCGCGCCCTTCCCCGCTGTCACGTGCAGTTTGAGCGTGCCCTCGCTTTGGGCCAGGACGGCAGCTCGCGGGCCGTCGGCGGCGATCACCGGTGCGGGACCGGTCCGCAGCGTGCCTCGTGCGTAGCCGCCGGGCAGCGCGGAGGTGTCGTGGCCGGACACGTACTGCCTGGTCCACTGTGCCGGGTCGGTGTCGGCGCTGACCCAGTGGGCGGTGCGGGTGTCGGCGTCCATGACGTAGGCCAGGTGCGTACGCTGCGGCTGGTCGGCGTCGAAGTCGTCCACCACGAGCCCGGTGGCGACCAGTGCCGTCGCCAGGACAAGGGCCGTCAGGGACACGGGGAGGACGACGGCGCGTTTCGGCCGGATGGCGGGATCGGGCAGGAACAGTTCCGCGAGCGGCACCACGATCAGCCCGAACAGTGCCAGGATCAGCGCACTCACCCCGCCGAGTGCCAGCCCCATCCCGTCGAAGACGTCCCCGGCCAGGGACGGCAGCAGCATCGCGGCCGTGATCGGGCCCAGCATCGCCGCCGCCCACCGCGCCCACGCGGGTCCGCGCAGCAAGGCGGCGGCCAGGCAACCGAGCGCGCCCAACAGGGCCGGCAGGGCGAACAGGAAGGAAGCGCCGGGAGCGAACTGCGCGCACAGCACGCCCAGCCCGGCAAGCCAGGTCAGCGCTCCGACGGCCAGCGCCGCCGGACCGAGCCTGCGCCGCAGCATCAGATACCAGCCGAGAACCGCCAGCGCGCACAGGGCCGCGATCGCCGCCTGGTACGGCCGTGGGCGGTGCAGCAGCCCGCCCATCAGGTCGTAGGCGGGCCGCCAGGCCACCAGCAGTTCCCACAATCCCTGCGCCAGGGCGACCGACAGCGCCAGCGGCACCACGGCCGAGACCGCGGCCGCGATCAGCCGGGGCACGCTCAGCAGTCGCCTGAGGCGGGCCAGCAGCGCCAGGCCCGCCACCGCGACTACGGCCAGCAGCGCCAGCGGCCAGACGAGCCCGGCCGGGTAGGTGATCATGGTGCCGAGCGCACGGAAGTAGGTGGCGTCCTGATCGGAGGTCAGCGTCCGCAGGTCCGCGTCGCCTAGGGCGCGCGTCAGCGCCAGCATGTTGGTGCCGTGATGTTGCAGGCTGCCCCGATTGAGGTTGGCGATGGAGTCGCCCGCGGTGTGATACAGCGAGGAACGCTGGATGTAGGCGAAGTTCATGCCGGCGTAGCCGGCCTTGGTCAGCGGGGTGAAGTCAGTGTTGTTGGGCAGCAGCCGATACAGATCCACCATGGCGGAGTGACCGCGCGGTGCGGGGACGGCGTTGACGAAGGTCTCGACCAGGCGGGCGTTGTCGGCGGTGGTCTCGAACATCAGCGAGGGGCCGCTGACTCCGCGGGCCTCCCAGTTCAGCAGCACGCCGCCGGCTTTGCCCAGGGGGTGGTCGCGGATGAAGGCCTCGGCGCCGAGCACCCCGTCCTCCTCGCCGTCCGACATGAGCAACACGATGTCGTTACGCGAGCCGGGACCGGTGCGCAGCGCCCGGACGGTTTCGATCATCGCGGCCACCGCGGCGCCGTCGTCGGAGGCGCCGGGGCCCATGGCCGCGGAGTCGTAGTGCGCGGCGATGAGCACAGTGCCGGTCGAGCCTGTCCCCCGCAGCCGGCCCACGATGTTGTCGACCTGGCCGAACGTCGCCAGCCCCGCGGCGGACCGGCCGCCGACCGAACGCTGGATCTCCACCTGAAGCCCCGCCGCGCGCAACTGCCCGGCCAGGTAGTCCCTGGCCCGGGCGCTCGCCGGGCTGCCGATGGGCCGTGGTTCGGCGGCGAACTCCTTCAGGTGAGCCAGCGCGCGTTCGGCGCTGAACTGCGCGCTCGGGGCGGCGGCCGGCAGGGGTTGCATGGTGCTGTCGGCCATGGCGGACAGCATGATCACCGCCATCAGGGTGAGCAGGGCCGCCGGCCCGGCCAGCAGCCGCCGTGGGACGTCGAACAACTTTCCGATCATGGCCAGGAGGCTAAGCCCGGCCACTTGCCCCGCGGAATGAGGCGCTCACCCGCCCGTACCTGCGGTTTTCCGCAGCCCCCGGTCGAGCAGGGCAAAGCCTCTGTCGGGAGGAGCAAAGGCGGAAGCGTGGGTGCGCCGAGCGGTGCGTGATCCAGATGGAATGTCCGACGGATGGCGGATGATGTCGTGTGCGGCAACCGTGAAGATGGCTGGCATGGATCCAGAACTGGAAGTATTCATCCCCTTGTTCCCCCGCGCCGACCTGACCGACCCGGTCGCCGAACGCAAGAACTTCGCCGAACTGGCCGCCGCGCTGCCGCCGCCCGACACCGCGGACCTGCTGATCGAGGACCACACCGTGCCCGCCGATCCGGACGTGCCGGTACGGATCTACCGCCCGCACCACCCGCAGGGCGCCATCGTCTGGCTGCACGGCGGCGGATTCGTCATGGGTGACCTGAACACCGAACACCCCTGGGCCGCCCGGCTCGCGGACGTCTCCGGCGCGGTGGTGGTCTCGGTGGCTTACCGCCTGGCCCCCGAGCATCGGTTCCCGGCCGCCCTGGACGACGTCTACGCCGCGCTGACCTGGACGGCCGAGCACGCCGCCGACCTCGGCGTCGACCCGGAACGGATCGCGGTCGGCGGCCACAGCGCCGGCGGCGGACTCGCCACCGCGGTGGCGCTGCGAGCGCGTGACGAGCAGGGGCCGCCGATCCGCTTCCAGCTGCTCAACCAGCCCGGGCTCGACGACCGGCAATGGCGGTGGACCTGGTTGCGTTCTGCGCGCCCTCGCTGACCGCCCTCATCCTGCTCTGGCTGCTGGGCCCACACACTCCGACGGTCCTGATCGGCTCGGCCGCCGCCCTGGCCGCAGTGGTGGTCCTGGCGACCCAGATCATCCGCTACGCGGACGTAGCCAGCCCCGTACAAGGGGGCATGATCGGGCGGCCGTCTCCGTCTCCTCGGCGCCCGCGGTGCAGACCCGCGACTACGACGCACCGCGCGTCGTGACACCCACCCTGAGGGTGCCGGCCATCCGCTATCGAGCCTCAGCAGGAACAGCGGAAACCAGCATGATCCTTCTCAGCGCCAATGGCTGTCCGCCGGTTCCTCGGCCCCCGTACTCGGTCGCTCCGCCTTTGGAGGTGACGCGGCCGCGCCGGAACTCCAGGTCCAGGTCCTCGATGTTCAGGGACAGGAGTTCCTCGGCTCTGGCCGCCGTTTCGTAGAGCATCCGCTCGCGCAGGCCGTGCCGGTCGTCGGTGAACAGCTTGTCCAGCCGGGTGCGCGGGATCGACCGGTCGCCGCGGCGGGCGGGCTTGCGCCGTTCCAGTCGGCGTCCCGGGTTAGTGGTGAGGATCTCCTGTCGTCCGGCCCAGGCGGTGAAGGAAGTAAGCGCGGACAGGTGCCGGTTCCAGGTAGCGGCCGCCACGCCGTCCCACCTGTTCATCACTGCGGCGTAGTCCTCGGGCGTGAGCACCACGGCGGGCCGGTCCCCGGTGAGCGTGGCCAGCCGGGCGAGGGTCTCGGCGTAGCTGTCACGGAGCGCGGCTGGGTGCGGTGTTGACCTTCGTTGCTAACGTTACTAGTCTAAAGCTAATCAAATTAGCCATACTTGTGGAGGACGGCATGACCGAACACCTGAGAATCGGTAAGAACACCATCGCCTTCGACGTGGCCGGGGAGGGTCCCCTGGTCGTGCTGGCGCACGGTATCGGTGACAGTCGGCACTCCTACCGTTTCCTCGTTCCCGGCCTGGTGGCCGCCGGTTACCGGGTCGCGAACGTCGACATCCGCGGGTGCGGTGAGTCCAGCCTCGGCTGGGACGGTTACAGCCGCACGGACATCGCCGGCGATCTGGTCGCCGTCGTACGTCATCTCGGCGGGCCGGCCGTGATCATCGGGCAGTCGATCAGTGGCGGCGCCGCGACCATCGCGGCCGCCACGGCGCCTGAGGTGGTCAGTGGTGTGATCGAGCTGGCCCCGTTCACCCGTGCGCAGCCGGTCGACCTGGGTGGGCTGATCCGGGTCAAGCGCTTCCGGACCGGGTACACGCGGATGGCGCAGGTCATCGTCCGGGGACGCCTGGCGGACTGGAAGAAGTACCTCGACGTGGCCTACCCGGCCAAGCCCGCCGACTGGAACGGTGAGCTGGCCCGCATCGAGGCCAAACTGAGCGAGCCCGGCCGGATGAAGGCCCTGCAGGACATGTGCAAGTCCAAGCCCACCGACGCTGGCGCCCAGCTGGCCCACGTCACCTGCCCGGTCCTGATAGTCGAAGGCAGTCTCGACCCCGACTGGGCCGACCCCCGCGCCGAGGGAGAGAAGATCATCGCCGACCTGCCCGCCGGCCTCGGAGAGCTGGCCGTGATCGACGGCGCCGGACACTACCCGCACGCCCAGACCCCTGATCAGGTCCTCGCGCTGGCCGTGCCGTTCCTGGCCAAGGCGGCCGCCGGTGCCTAGGGCCGGACTCACCGCCGCGGCGGTCACCGAGGCCGCCGCCGCCCTGGTCGACGAGGTCGGGTTCGACCAACTTGGCATGGGCCTGGTCGCCGAACGGCTCGGGGTCAAGACCCCGTCGCTGTACAAGCACGTCACCGGCCAGACCGACCTCGCCCACCGGATCGCCATCCTGGCCATGAACCAGTGCGCCGACGCCATCCGCGACGCGATCCAGGGCCGGGCCGGCACCGAAGCCCTGGCGCGCGGCGCGCAAGCGATGCGAACGTTCGTGAAAGCACACCCCGGCCGATACGCCGCAGCCAACGCCGCCCGCCCGACCGGGCCCGACGACCCCCTCATCGACGCTCTCAACCGGGTGGTCGACTCCTGGGCGGCCATGCTGCACGGCTACCGGATCGACCCCGACCAGCAGATCCACGCGCTGCGGATGCTGCGCACCGTCCTACACGGATTCGCATCTTTGGAAGTGGCCGGCGGATTCCAGTTCGCCACGGATATCGACGACAGCTTCACCTGGATGATCGACTTCATCGACCACGGCCTGCAGGAGACCACGGCCACCCCCACCACCAGCGCCCTCTCTCCCGCAGGGCCGCACCGGGCGTGACGCTCTGACCGCTGCGGACTGCGCTCCACGCCTGGTCCCACCTACCACCGGTAGACCACGCGCTCGCCGAACCCCACCCCCTCCCGCCCGCACCAGCCAGAAGTGGAACCCACCGTGAAGCCAGTCCTCACCGCCGTCATCGACATCGACGCCACCCCGCAGGCGGTGTGGGACGTCCTCACCGACTTCGCCGCCTACGGAGAGTGGAGCACCTTCTCCGCAGCCGAGGGAACCGCTCAGGTGGGAAACAGGCTCACGATGCGCATGCCGGGCATGACCTTCAGGCCCACGGTCACCGTCGCGACGCCTGGCCGGGAACTGCGGTGGGTCGGCACGCTCGGCGTGAAGCAGCTGTTCCACGGCCAGCACTCCTTCGTCCTTTCTCCCAACCACGACGGCACCACCCGCCTGACCAACCACGAGGAATTCTCCGGTGCCCTGGTCACCCTGATCCGGCCCTTCCTCAGAACACCCAAGAATGACGGGTACGCCGCGTTCAACAAGGGCCTCAAGCAGCGTGTGGAAGGCTGCACCGAGCTCGGGCCCGGTGTGTGAGGTGCCGTCGCTCCCGCCCCGGCTAAGGTGTGGCATCTGATGACATTGGTTCCTCGCTGTCAGGCTTGGCGGGCGTAGGACGCGAGGCGATCGGCGAGCGCGATGACGAGGTCGCGCAGTTCATCGGGGCGCTGGATGACAAACGGCCGGTCGAGTGAGGCGAGTGCCGGAGGCAACCAGTCGAGCCGCTGCGCCCGTAACTCGACGCGAGACCCACGGGCGGATCGACATCCTGGTCAACAACGCCGGCTTGATGCTCTTCTCCTTCTGGAAGGACGTGGCGGTCCAGGACTGGCAGAAGATGATCGACACGAACCTGCACGGCTACCTCAACGCGATCGCCGCGGTGCTCCCGCACATGCGAGAGCGCGGCAGAGTGACGACCAGGGAACTAGCCAGGGTTGCACCCTGTGGGGATTTTCCGATCCTGACGGTCCCCGTACGTCCGCTTCGGTGGGGAGTTTTGCGAGGCATCAACGCGCGCACGCGCGATATCCCCGCCGAACAGCGGTCAGGCGATCGTCACCCCGCCGAACACATTGCCGGTCTGCACCACGGCCCCGTTCATGACGTTGTGCGTCTGCCCGTTGCGGGACGTGGCGTGCTGTGCACGCTCATCGTGTGTCATGCACCCTGTACGGCCCTGGCGCCCCATTGGGCTCAATTCTCCCTTACCTCCCGCCACCTGGGAGGATGCGACGATGCAAGCGGGAACGGGAGAACGTGGTTGGTAAGTGATCAGGTGGCATGGCTGGGCTCTACGCGGTGGTCTCGGGGGTGAAGACGCGGACGAGGAAATCGTCGAGGGTCGCGGCCTCGAAGGTACCGTCCAGGGACAGGGCGGTGGCGATCGAGCATTCGCTGACCGCGCACGGGATCTCGGGGATCAGAGAGATTCGGAATGAAATCGGGCGTTTAAGGGGGTTCACCCTTGGTCAGGCCGCTGCCTTTTCCTGCGGCCCGCACACCGCCCGCCCCCGCCTCGGCTACGACCGCGCCCATGTCCTGCTCGATAAGTACGCCGGCCCGTCTAGCGGGGTTTCACTGCGGGAGCTCGTCCGTCCACTCGGTGTTCACCGAGATATACGAGTTGCTCATCGCCGAGCCCCCTTCGGCGGTCAGCAAGATGTTGGCACGCGCCACCCGGGCGGCCTCGGGATCGACGACCATCCTGATCTTCAGGCTCGCGGAGAGCGGGATCAGCAGTTCCTGCCCGCCCTCGACCGGTCCCGCGTTCTTGATCCCCGGCGTCGTGGCGAGGGCCTCGAACGCCGCCGAACGGACCTGCGCGGGCGTCGGCAGCTCCGTGATCAGGGTGATCAGCGGGGAGACGAGCTCGCCTTGCCGGTCGGCAGGGGTCATGGCGCTGTCATACTGGGGAAGCCCGGCGATGCGCTCCTTCAGCTCCTCCGGATCCGCCGGAAGCCGTTCGAGCTCCTCGAAACCGATCTCGGCGCCCATGAGCCTGAACGGGGCCGGGTCCTTGACGACGGCGCCAGGAGCGGCGTACGGCTCGTTCCTGGACCAGCGGTGGCCGTCGCGGGTGGTCCAGCTCTCCTGCATCTGGGGCGCGTTCGGGCCCTGCCATGTACGCGTGATGTGCCAATAGGTCCCCGTGCCCTGGGGGATGTGCTCGGCGCTGGCCGCGGCCATGAGCAGGACGTCTCTGCCCGCGACCGGTACGGCGGCGGGCGAAACCATGCTGGTGACGATCACGGCGACGGCCACTGCGGCGGCGACCGCCATGCCCCGCATCGGCAGGAGCCAGCTGCGGCGCCCGACGGTACCTGCCCGCCACGGCAGGCGCCGGACACCCCGGGGACGGGCAGGGCGCGTTTGGGGGGCGGCTGTGGCGGGGTCCTCAGCCGTGATCAAGGTGAGTAGCGTTTGTGCCTCCGCGTCGGAAGGGTGGCCTCCCGGCTGTCCGGGCGCGACCCGGGCCAGCGCCCTCGTCATGGCGTCGATCTCGTCGGTGTTCTTCACAGCGACCTCTCCGCCGGCGCAAGCCGGCTTTCCGGGGTTGAACGGATGCCCGCATCGGTCAGCGCGCGGGAAAAGCGCCGGCGGGCGCGGTGGAGCCTGACGCGTACGACGTTGCGCGACAGGCCCAGCGCCGTGGCGATGTCCTTGTGGTCGAGGCCCTCCCAGGCGACCAGCGCCAGCAATTCCCGGTCGTCGTCGGGCAGGGCCCGAAATATCTGGGTGATCGCTTCCCGTTCGAGCCCGCTATCGGGGGAGTCGGCGTAACGGTCGGCCATCTTTACATCGAGTTCGGCGCTGCGGGCCTTGCGGCGACTCTCGCTACGGTGGTGGTTGGCCAGCACGTTGCGTGCCACGCCGTAGAGCCATAACGTGGCCTCTTCCCCTGACGGCAGATCGTCCATCCGCCGCCAGGCGATCGTGAAGGTCTCCGCCACCACGTCCGCAGCATCCTGCGGCGAGTCGCAGCGGCGCACGGCATACGCTGTGATCTGGCCATATGTCTCCCGGTAGACGGCCTCGAATCTGGCCAGCCGTTCGTCAGGCACGGGCGGTTCCCATGAGCGATTCCTTTGTCAGCACGAAATACAGACATGTCCCCTATGTGTTGAGCGAGCGCATCATTACGCGCCAACTTAAAGAAGTTTCAGCGTGTTGGCAGCGCAGAAGCGTGTGTACCTCGGGTTCTCGGAAACGCTCGATTTCCAGAGAAGATCACCAGAACGCTTGGCGGGGCCGGTTCTGATCTCCAGGAGGGCTGACTTCTTCTCAAGAACAGGGCCACGCTCTGAGGGTCGGGTTCGCCGACAGCGTGGGGCGACGAGGAAGAGTCTTTGATGGTGAGGCGCTGGGTGAAGTCGCTGGGCTCATCCCGGTGAAGCATCATCCTCGCCAGGGCGGTGTTTCGGTGATCGTTCCGTAGCGGCTCAGTGGTGGCACCGTGTGCGGCACGGATGTCCAGCTGCGTGCCGCCCGCCAGACTGGCCGTACACCGTCGAACACGGAGATCACGATGACCGTTGTCCACCGGGGCCGGCGAGGGCCGGCGTCATGACCGAAGCCGACCTGGACGCCCACGCCCGTGGCCTGAAGGACGCCAACCTGTACGCGGTCCTGGGCACCGCCGCCGACGACGACGACGGCATCCCGTGGACGTCGCCCGTCTACTTCGCGACCGCCGACTACGCCGAGGTCTTCTGGGTGTCCAGCCCCGACGGCGGCACTCCCGTAACCTCGCCGCGCCCTGAGCTGAGCATGGTGATCTTCGACTCGACGGTGCCGACCTACCAGGGCCGGGTGGTGTACCTGTCCGGCCCGCCACCGAGCTGACCGGCCGCGACCTGGACCGCGGTATCGAAATCTACCCCGGCGAGCCCAGCCGGGGCGGGGCCGCCCTGCCGCGGCCGGAACAGGTCGCCAGGAAGCGGCGCGCAGAGCCGTGTCTCCCTCGTCTGCGACACCACACGCCCGAACGACGTCGCCGGCATATCCCCGTCCCGACGATCGAGCCGTGTCGGTAAGAACCTGTCCATTTATGAAACCCGAAGGAGTACCAACCATGTCCCGCGTACGAGTACAGAATTTCGCGATCTCGCTCGACGGATTCGGCACCGGCGAAGGCCAGGACCGCGATGCGCATTTCGGGCACGCCGGCGACCGGCTCCACGAGTGGATGTTCGCGACCAACTGGGGGCAGCCCGGGGGCAGCACCGGAATCGACGACGCCTTCGTCCGCCAGCACGACGACCCGCAAATCGGCGCCGAGATCATGGGCGCAGGAAAGTTCGGACACCCCGGGTGGCACGAGGACCCGGAGTGGAAGGGTGCCTGAGGCCCCAACCCGCCGTTCCACACGCCGGTCTTCATCCTCACGCATCACACGCGCCCGTCGATCACGATGGAAGGCAGTACAACCTACCACTTCATCAACGCCTCACCTGCTGAGGCGTTGGAGGCGGCTCGCAAGGCCGCCGGCGACCGAGATGTCCGCATCGGCGGTGCGACGGTCATTCGCGAGTTCCTTGCCGCCGGCCTCGTCGACCAGATGCACGTCGTGATAGTCCCGATCCTGCTCGGCCGCGGAGTGCGGCTCTGGGACGGGCTCGAAGGTATCGAGAAGGCCTACCGGATCGAGAGCGTCTCTTCGCCCAGTGGCGTCACACACGTGACGTTCAACCGTGCGGGTGTCTAGACTGCCACGGTCCGACTGCGGCCGCGGCGCGTGGACCTTCACCGGTGTTGACCGAGCTCTCGGTCACATCGGCTGACCGCAACTCCCCTGGCGTCGTTTCCCTCTGGCATCCCAGCGTGGAGCACGCTCTGGCCGCCACGCACGGAGCTACGCGCCGCTTCGATGATGCTCCCCCTGCAGCTGCGGCAGCCGCTCGAGGAGCGGGAGGATGTTCGGGCGGACGTCGCGCCGGTGCATTCCGGTACGGCTCGGCGCGGTTCCGCGAGGACGTGGAGGTGGTCGGACTCGGCGTCCGTGAACCCGGCGAGCGGTATGCGGCCGGTGTCGCGCTACTTCGCGATCGCCTCCCGGACGGACGGGACGATCTCCTGGGTCCAGCGGGCCAGCACGGTGAGGTCAACGGCGCCGTGGCCGTGGGAGAAGAGGGTGAAGCCCGACGCGCCGTGCTCCAGCACGGCTCCGGTCAGCTCCTCGACCCACTGGTCGACGGAGCCGCCGAGCCAGCGGCCGTCGCGGTCGCGGGTGTTGGGCAGCGGCTGGTCGGTGATGCGTCCGGGGAAGTTGAAGACCGTACGGATCTCGCTCGGATCGCGGCCGACGGACGCCGCCGCCTCGTCGATGATCGGCCGGGAGGTCCGGTAGCGCTCGCTGAGCCAGTCGGCCGCGTGGCCGGGGATCCAGCCGTCGGCCACCCGGCCGGTGGCGGCCAGGGACTTCGCGCCGACCGAACCGGTCCACACGGGCGGCGCGGCGACGGGAGCGGGCTCGATCTGGTGCACCTGGTAGTGCTTGCCCTCGTAGGTGACCGGCGGGCCGCCCCCCGACAGCAGCTTGACCAGCACGATCGCCTCCTCGAAGGCGTCCACGGCCGCGCCCGGCGTCAGCCGCGGCACTCCCATGTCGGCGATGCGATCCCACAGCCCGCCCGCGCCCATACCGAGCACGACCCGGCCGTCCGACAGCGCCGACAGCGACGTCACCGTCCTGGCCAGCATGGCGGGAGGCCGGGTCGGCAGGTTGGTGACGTTGGCGAAGCCGGCGATGTGCCGCGTACGCCCGAGAATGAAGCCGAGCGCGGCGTAGGCGTCCAGGCGTTCGCCGATGTAGGGGTGGTCGGACAAGGTGAAGATGTCCAGCCCGTCCTGGTCGGCCTGCTGGACCATGCGCAACAGCTCAGGCATGTCATCGATGCTGGAATGCGCGCCAAAACCGAAGACGACGTTATGTGCGGACAACGTGCTGCCTTTCTCTGCGGATGCTCGTCAGCGCACCGTGGTGTGCGGCGCGACACATTGAGTTCGTACTGCGAACCATATTAGTTCGCAGTACGAACTGCAAGTCCGGGTTCAGCGCCGGCGATCCGGTTCCACGAAGACGGTGGGCACCTCGTTGTCCGCCACGACCCGGCCGAGCAGCGCGGCGAGCGTGTCGAGTTCCGCCGGGGCGAATCCCGAGGTCAGCTCCTCCACGCGGCGGCAGGTCTCGGTGTAGAACTCATCGACCAGCTTGGCGCCCCGTGGGGTGAGCGCCACCCGCACCGCGCGGGAGTCCTGCGGGTCGGGCCGGCGTTGGACCAGGCCGTTGCGTTCGCTGCGGTCCACCAGGCCGGTCAGGCTCGACTTGGCCAGGCCGAGCATCGCGCCCAGCTCGCTCATGCCGTACGGCTGCGCCATCAAGACGCACAACAACTGGCCCTGCTGCTGGGTGAGACCGTACTCGCGGGCAGAATTCGCGTACACGGCATTCACCAGAAAGGTAGACCGTACGAGTGCGGCCACCGTCCCGATCTGGCCGTCGACATCTTTACTCACTGGCCCAGGCTAACAAACTTCGTGTGACGAACTACCGCTGGCAGCGAGCCGGCTCGTAGCCGGGAAGTGCGGCCGGGTCGCCGGGCGCATGGTCAGGATCAGTACGGCCAGCCCGGCGAAGATCACCGCGGCGATGACGCCGGTGACGTGCACGCAGGCGGTGAACGCCTCCCGCGCGGCGTGCAGCAGTTCCGCGCCTTGGCCGGCGGGAAGGTGCCGGCTGGTGGCGACCGCGCCGGCCAGCGAGTCGGACGTGCCGTCCATCCGGCTGCGGTAGACCACCGCGGCCACCACACCGAGCAGCGCGAAGCCGAGCGAGCCGCCGAAGTAGTTACTGGTCTCCGACATCGACGCCGCCGAACCGGCGCGCTCCGGCGGTACGGCTCCCACGACCAGCCCCGTGCCCAGCGCGAACAGCGGCCCGGTGCCCAGCGCCAGTACGGTGATGCCGATCATCACCAGCGGCAGGGCGCTCGCCCCGCCGACGCCGACCAGCAGCAGGCCGCCCAGCGCCGACACCGCCAGCCCGCCGGCGATGGCGGTCGGCTGCTTCATCCGCCGGGCCAGCGCCGGCGCGGCCATGGTGCCGACCGCCGTGCCCAGGCCCATGGGCGCGAACAGCAGCGCCGACGCGACCGGCGAGAAGCCCAGCACGCTCTGCAGGTACTGGGTCACCAGCAGGCCCGTACCGGCCATGGCGATTCCGGCGAAGACCAGCGCGATGAGTACGGCCGTGAACGGGCGGTTGCGGAGCAGCCGCAGGTCCAGCAGCGGCGTCTCCAGCCGCAGTTGCCGGCGTACGAACAGCGCGCCGATGGCCGCGCCGACGACGAGGGCCACCGCTGGAACGACCGGCACGCTCTCGACGGGCACCTGCTTGATGCCGTACACCATCAACAGCACCGCCACGAGCGACAGCCCCACACTGGCCAGGTCCAGCCGACCGGCCCGGTCGGTGCGGAACTCGGGCAGCAGGACCGGCCCGGCGAGCAGCAGCAACGCCATCGCCGGCACGGCGACCAGGAACACCGATCCCCACCAGAAATGCTGGAGCAGGAATCCGGCGAGCACGGGCCCGAGCGCGCCGCCGGCGAACTGGCAGGTCGCCCAGATCGCGATGGCCTGCCCGCGCTGCCGTGGATCCTGGAACATGTTGGTGATCAAGGCGAGGGTGGACGGCATCAGGGTCGCGCCGGCGACGCCCAGCAGCGCACGCGCGACGATCAGCATCAGCGGGCTGACCGAGAAGGCGGCGACGACCGACAGCACCGCGAACGCCGCTCCCCCGATCATCAGCAGCCGACGGCGGCCGATCCGGTCGCCGAGCGTGCCCATCGTGATGACCAGGCCGGCCACCATGAATCCGTAGCTGTCACTGATCCACAGCTGCTGGACGTTGGTGGCGCCCAAGCCGGCGCTCAGCTGCGGGAGCGCGAGGAGCAACGCCGTCATGTCCATTGCGACGAGCAAGGTCGGCAGTACCAGGACGAGCAGTCCCAGCCATGCCCGGTTGACTCGCATATCCGAACTCCTTGTGTGTTCTGCCGACGGGTGTTCTGTCGACGTTTCGCCGGTTGGTCGGAGCGGTCGCGAGCTTCTTGACATCGCCGCGGAAAGGATCTCGCGCGGCCGAGGCGGCGAAAATTTCGCCGGTAAGTTGTGGCGAGGGGATGTCAAGACGACGGCGGCGGCTCCGACCAACCGGTCGAAGGGCCCCGGCCGGGGCTCGCGAACCACGAGGAGTACGACATGAAGTTCCTGATCAGCATGCACATCAACCCGGCCGTGCTGGACGCGCTGACCGACGAGGAGAAGGCGGCGATCGGCGACGGCCACGGCGCGTTCATCGAGGCGCTGAAGAAGTCCGGCGAGCTGATCACCACGCAGGCGCTGGTCGACCCGTCGCAGGCTGCCGTGGTGTCCGTACGCAACGGCCAGCCGGTGGTGACCGACGGCCCTTTCCTGGAGGCGAAGGAGTATCTGGGCGGCTTCTACCTGATCGACTGCGAGAACAAGGAGCGGGCGATCGAGCTGGCCACGCAGATCCCGGACACCGCGATCGAGGGGCTGGGGGTAGAGGTGCGGCAGGTGATGTTCGCTGACGGACAATTGGAGGCATGACGACATCAGCCATCGAGGACCTGCTGCGTGAGCTCACGCCGCAGGTCCTCGGCACGTTGGTACGGCGGAACGGGCAGTTCGAGGCGTGCGAGGACGCCCTGCAGGAGGCCGTCCTCGCCGCCACCGTGCAGTGGCCGGCCGAGGGGCTGCCGGACAACCCGCGCGGCTGGCTGATGACCGTCGCGTCCCGGAGGCTCATCGACCAGGTGCGCAGCGACCACGCGCGCCGCGAGCGGGAGTCGGCGACGGCCACCGAAGTGGTGCCCGAGGACGTGCCGGACACCGACGACACGCTCGTCCTGCTGTTCCTGTGCTGCCATCCGACGCTGACCGCGGCCTCCCAGACCGCCCTGACGCTGCGCGCGGTCGGCGGCCTGACGACCGCTGAGATCGCCCGCGCGTTCCTGGTGCCGGAGGCCACGATGGCGGCCAGGATCAGCCGGGCCAAGCAGCGCATCAAGGCCGCCGGCAGCTCGTTCAGCCTGCCGGAAGGCGCGGAGCGCGAGGAGCGGCTGCGGGTCGTCCTGCACGTGCTCTACCTGATCTTCAACGAGGGTTACACCGCTTCCTCGGGCAGCGAGTTGCATCGCACCGACCTCGCGCACGAGGCGATCCGGCTGGCCAGGATGGTGCACGCGCAACTGCCCGAGGACGACGAGGTGACCGGGCTGCTCGCGCTGATGCTGCTGACCGACGCCCGCCGGGAGGCACGTACGACGGCGAGCGGCGACCTGGTGCCGCTGGACGAGCAGGACCGTACGAAGTGGGACCGCGCGCTGATCGACGAGGGCACCGAGCTGGTCAAGGCGTCACTGGCCGGCCCGGCGCTGGGGCCCTACCAGTTGCAGGCCGCCATCGCCGCCACGCACGACGACGCGGCCACGGCCGCGGCGACCGACTGGGCGCAGGTGCACGCGCTGTACCTGGTCCTGGAGCGGATCGCGCCCAACCCGATGGTCACCCTCAACCGGGCCATCGCGCTCGCCGAGACCGAGGGCCCGCAGGCCGGGCTGGCCCTGCTGGCCACCTTGGACGGTGACGAGCGGATGGCCGGGCATCACCGGTTGCTGTCCGTACGGGCGCATCTGCTGGAGAAGGCGGGCGACGCGGCGGGGGCGTACGAGCACTTCCGGCTCGCCGCGAAGTCCACCGCCAGTATCGCCGAGCAACGCTACCTGGAGTCCCGGGCCGGCCGGGGGAAAATGTCGTCCTAGGCCGCATGTCACAGATGGGCGGGCTGTCTCGTCTCGGGTTCCGAAGACAAGCTCTGGAATCTGGAAGGTGATGGTCATGCGGGTGTTCGTGGCGGGCGGGGCCGGGGTGTTGGGCCGGCGGCTGGTGCCACTGCTGGTGGCGCGTGGCCACGAGGTGACGGCGACGACGACGAGCACGGCCAAGCGGGGCATGCTTGCGCAGCTGGGCGCCGAGGCGGTCGTGATGGACGGGCTGGATGCGATGTCGGTCGGCGAGGCGGTGGCCCAGGCCCGGCCGGAGGTGATCGTGCACCAGATGACGGCCATCTCCGGCAAGCCGGATATCAAGCACTTCGACCGCTGGTTCGCCACCACCAACCGGCTGCGCTCCGAGGGGACGGACCACCTGCTGGCCGCCGCCGAAGCGACCGGTGTGTCCCATGTCGTCGCGCAGAGCTATGGCTCTTGGAACGGCATCCGCGAGGGCGGATGGGTGAAGACCGAGGAGGACCCGCTGGACCCGACGAGCACGGGCAAGGGGGCGGCGGCGATCCGCCACCTTGAGGACGTGGTCGTCAAGGCCGGCGGCGCGGTCCTGCGCTACGGCGCGTTCTACGGGCCGGGCGCCACCGATGATCAGGTCGAGCTCGTGCGCAAGCGGCAGTACCCGGTCGTCGGGAACGGCGCCGGCTACAGCTCATGGGTGCATCTCGACGACGCGGCGAGCGCCACTCTCCTGGCCGTGGAGCGCAAGGTGAAGGGCGTGTTCAATATCGTCGACGACGAGCCGGCCCCGGCCCGCGAGTGGCTGCCCTACCTGGCGGCGTGCGCGGGGGCGAAGCCACCGATGCGGGTCCCGGTGTGGCTCGCCCGGCCGCTGGCCGGGAGTACGGCGGTGGCGATGATGACCCAGGGGCGTGGCTTCTCCAACGCCAAGGCCAAGCGGGAGCTCGGCTGGCAGCTGCGCTACCCCTCCTGGCGCCAGGGATTCAAGGAGGAGCTGGCATGACGCGCGCCGAGGAGTTCCTGGAGCTGCGGCCGCTGCTGTTCTCCATCGCCTACCGGATTCTGGGCAGCGTGAGCGAGGCCGAGGACGCGGTCCAGGAGACCTGGCTGCGCTACGAGGCCTCCCCGACGCAGCCCGCCTCGACCAAGGCGTTCCTGTCGGCCACGGTGTCGCGGATCGCGATCGACGTGTTGCGCTCGGCACGCGTCCGGCGGGAGGAGTACGCCGGGCAGTGGTTCCCCGAGCCGCTGCTCGCCGACCCGTACGAGGATCCGGAACGGTCGGCGGAGCTGGCCGACTCGGTGTCGATGGCGGCCCTGTTGCTGCTGGAGCGGCTCAGTCCGCTCGAACGGGCGGTCTTCGTCTTGCGGGAGGTGTTCGGGTTCGGCTTCGGCGAGGTCGCCTCGGCGGTGGGCAGGTCGGAGGCGGCCTGCCGCCAGCTCGCCGTGCGGGCGCGCCGGCACATGGACGCGGGCCGTGCCCGGTTCGAGGCCGATCGACGCGAGCGAGCGGAACTCGCCGAGCGATTCTTCGACGCCTTCCGGGAAGGGGACGTCGACGGCCTGCGGAAACTGCTCGCCGCCGACGTACAGATGATCGGCGACAGCGGAGGCAAGGCCCCGCTGTGGGGCAGGGGCGTCTTCGGCGCCGAGGGCGTGGCCCGGACGCTGGCCGCGATCGTCGCGCCGTTCGTCGGGATCGGCGGCGTGGTGGAGCCGCATGAAGTGAACGGCCAGCCGGGCGCCATCTTCCGCGACCGGGACGGCCACATCGTCAACATCCTGGCGCTCGACACCCTCGACGGGCAGATCCAGACGATCCGCGCGGTGATCAACCCCGACAAACTGCGGCACCTGGGTCCGGTGGCGGACGCCTGGGCGGTCGTTCGCGAGGCGAACCAGCAAAGGAGAGCTCAACCATGATGCTGGTAACCGGTGGCACCGGAAACCTCGGCGCCAACAGCTCGACGCGGGCGAGAAGGTACGCGTCATCATTCGCGACCCCGGCGGGTTTCCCACGCCCGGCTGGATCGGCCAGCGGCGTCCGCGACTGGAACAGGCCGTCGAAGCGTCCGGGTTGCCGTGGACCTTCGTACGGCCCGGCGCGTTCATGACCAACGACCTGGTCTGGGCAGTTCGGTTCGACTCCGGCCTGATGACGACCGCGGTCGTGACCAAGAAAGGACAGTCGTCATGCTCATCACAGTCTTCGGAGCCAACGGTCCGACCGGCCGCCTGCTCACCGGCCAGGCACTCGCCGCCGGACATCAGGTCACCGCGGTCACCCGGCAACCGGACGCGTTTCCGCTGCGCCATGATCGGCTCGAGGTAGTCAGTGCCGACGTGCTCGACGCGGCGGCCGTCGACGCCGCCGTGGCGAAGCGGGACGCGGTGCTGTCGACGCTCGGCGTGCCCGCCGGGAAGGAGCCGATCAGCACCTATTCGCGGGGTGTGACGAACATGGTCGCCGCGATGGAACGGCATCGGGTGCGCCGCCTCGCCGTGGTCAGCTCGAGCGGGGTCGCCCCGCACGCGTACTCCGATGGCGGTTTCCTGTTCAACCGAGTCGTGCTGCCGTACGTGACGCGGGTGCTCGGTAAGACGCTGTACGACGACATGCGGCGGATGGAAACGCTGGTCCGCGCCAGCGATCTCGACTGGACGATCGTGCGCCCGAGCGGGCTCTACCACTTGCCGTCGCCCACCGCCTACACGCTCGTCGAGGGCCAGGCCGACGGCAGGTTCACCGCCCGTACGGATCTGGCCGCGAGCATGCTCGCGCTGCTGGACGACGACCGCTACGTCCGTAGCACCGTGAGCGTCATCACCACCGTCGACAACCCCACCCTGCCGCAGTGGATCCGCCGCGAAGCACTCACCAAGAGCTGAGCTGGCCAACTGCGTCATTTACTCGACCGCTCAGGCCACCCCGGCCGCGGCCTACGTGGCGGCGGCCGGGGTGGTAGTGGCGGCGATCGAGGCCGCCGCGATCGCCGCGGCGGCCAGCGAACTACGCCCTCGACCACCGATGGGCGAGTGTGGCCGCTCTGTCCTGCGACCCGTAGGTCACTGGGGTGCGGTGTCGGTCAGCAGGTCGAAGGCCAGCCCGCTGGAGCGCCCGCCGCGGCCGGTGTCCCGCCGTACGGTGAGCCAGACGATCACCTGGCCGGTCCGGGTGCGGGTGCGGTTGTACGCGGCGGTCAGGCGGGTGCCCGTGAGAGGGACCTCCTCCTCGTTGATGAAGTAGGAGTTCCCGGCGTCGAACCCCTCGCGGAGCAGGGCGGTCCTGGCCGGTACGGGACTGCCGTCCACCTCGCTGGGCATCGTGGCGCGCTGCAGTTGCACGCTGCGGTTGTCACCGGGGACGTGGACCGGGATGAACGGGATCCAGTGCTCCGGGACCGAGCTCATCACCCGGTACGCGGGCGCCGCCCCAGGATCGTCGGGCGCCGCCCGAGGGTCGTCGGCCCCCGTCGGCGGGCGCAGCCGGCGGCGGAAGGCGAGGGTCTCGGCGGCGGCCTCCGCGCCGGGGCGCGGGTCGCCGGTGGGCATGCGGACGGTCTGCTCGATGCCCCACACCATGTTGGCGTTCTCGTCCCGGGCCAGCTGGACCTCTTCCAGCGCCGGGCCGTCGCTCACCTTCGGCGTTCCGGGCGGCAGCAGGAGGCCGGGCGCGTCGCCGTGGACGTACATCGACCATTTCTGCCAGTCGTGCGCGGCGCCCGCGCCGGCGGGGGTGATCCAGCGGCGGGCGCCGAACACGTCGGTCACCGCGAGCCCCTGTATCGCCGCGAACGTGCCGGTCGGCACGTCGCACGGCAGGATGTACCAGTCGTTGCTGTAGACCAGCGCGAACTCGAGGAAGATCAGCCGGGCCAGGTCGGTGCTGTCGGGGGTGACGGCGGCGAAGTTCGTACGGCCGTCCTCAACCGCCCACCAGCGCGGCAGCGGCATGCCGGTGAACCGGGCGGGCGTGGGGAACACGGTGCGGTTCAGCGCGGCGGGAGTGGCGCCGGCGCCGCCGAGCGTGTCGTCGTGGGCCGTCGAGAACGCGTGCCAGTCCAGCTCGCCGCCCGGGTACTCGGGTGCGGACAGCACCGTCTCGCCGCCGGGCCCGGCCGCGGCGACCGAGAAGCGGTGCTCCAGCCGTCGCGGATCCCAGGGGCTGACCGCGCCCGGCTGGTCGATGAGCTGGTCGAACCAGGCGATCAGGCGGGGGCCGAGGGCGTTGAGCGCGTCGCGGTCCTGCCGCCGCAGCCCGGTGATCCCGTCGGCGGCCGTTCCGCCGCCCTTGACGTTCTGGTACAGCAGGTAGCCGTCCATCCGGCGGCCGGCCACCGCCTGCGTGCCCGCCCAGACCTCCGGGTGGGCCACGCGCTGGGCGTCGGCCTCGGTGTTCGGGTCGGGGAGGGTGATGCGGTAGCGGGCGACGTACTGTTCGGCGACCTCGCGGTTGTGCTGGAGCGAGGCCCGCGCCACGAGTTTCAGCCAGCGGCGGCCCAGCGACAGCCGCAGGTCGAACGAGATCGGCTCGGTCCCGAACGCGAACGGCAGGGGCCGCCTCTCCGCCACCGTCTCCAAGGGACGCCCGGCGGGTAACGCGCCCGGCGGGCTCACCGGGTCGGTGTCGGGGCGGAAGCGGGTCAGTGGGCTGGCCACGACCGAGTACGTGGCCGTCACCGGAGAGCCGCCGTCGGTGGCGCGGAACTCGCCGAGTTGCCACTGCCGCGCCAGCAGCCACAGCGGGTCACGGACCTCGGCACGCAGCGCCCTGCCGAAGTCGGTGGTACGGGGACGCCCCTCCAGGCGGTTCCACAGGCCCACCGTCGGGAAGTCGCGATGGGCCAGCGCCGCGGGCAGGTCGGCGATACGGGGCTCACTCATGGTCGGCCTTCCATCGTGCGTTGGCGACGGCGAGATCGGTGCTGATGGTGATGGGCTGGCGGGTCGCGGACAGGAGGGTCGCGGGCAGCAGCTGGGCGTACCCGGTGCCGTCGAGCTGCGCGGGCTCCACCAGCCGTGTACGCGCCAGGTCGAACGTCTCGGTGACCGCCGCGACGAGGTCCTCGGCCCGCCACGACCCGGTGGTCACGGGCGGCACGACCAGCAGCATGCTCTGCGGCGGCTCGGAGTCGGGGCTGTCGGCGTGCACGGCGATGCCGGTCGTCTCCCGGTCGGTGGGCAGCACTTCGGTCCACTCGTCGAACAGCAGGCCGCTGGCGGGCCCGGACCCGTCGGGCGGGTCGTCGGCGTAGTGCGCGGTGAACAGCAGCCGGTCCTGGTCGATGGTGGCGCCCGACGCGAGCTCCATGGCCAGCCAGTGGTCGCCGTTCACGAGCGGCAACTGGATCGGCCGCAGCCGTGGCTCCCGGTCCTCGATGTCGTCGAGGTCGTCGTTCCTGAGCGCGTCGCTGAGCAGCGTCACCCGCTCCCACAGCCGCGGCATCTCCCGTACGCGGGCCAGGCCGTGCAGCCAGTCGTCGACGGGGAAGTCCCGGGAGATCGGCGCCCGGGTGAGGTGCTTGACCAGGTCGTCGCTGTCGTCGAACGCGTCATGCAGGTCGTCGCCGAGATCCTTCGGCAGCGTGTACTCCGGCACGACCAGCGCGTCCGGGCCGAGCAGCGCCCGCAGCGCCTCGATGGTCGCCTTCGCGCGGTCCGGCGCGGTGACGGCGTTGTCGGCGCTGGTCAGCGCGGCGGTGGCGGCGGCGAGGCGGGCGGTGATCTCCTCGCGCAGCGCCCGCGTCCTGGACAGCAGCTCCGCGCCGAACGCGACGACCTTGTCCAGCACCGGGGTCAGGTCCAGTCCGGCCGGGTCGAGCCCGGTCAGCGGCAGCAGGTCGCCGACCTCCTCCAGCAGCTCGCTCAGCTTCGTATGGTCGGTCCTGGCGACGTCCTCCAGATCGTCCTGGCGCCGGGCGAAGATGTCGCGCTGGCGCCCGATGGCGTCGCGGAACCGGTCGGGCCGGTCCGGCGGGTCGGGGTCGGGCGCGGTCGTGAGCAGCGGCTCCACCTCGTGCAACCTGCGGAAACGCTCGTCGTCCGGGGTGCGCCGGGGCAGCGCGTCGTAGGCGGCGAGCAGCGCGTCGGCCTTGGCGAGCGTGCGGCCCATCCGGGCCGCCGTCACGGCCGCGGCCGCCAGCACCTCGGAGAACACGCCGCGCCGCCAGGCGGTCACCTCGCCCCAGCCGCTGCGCACCATGCCGAACCCCGCCGCGGTGGTGACCAGCCGGGCGTAGCGGGTCAGCAGCGTGTCGATGTCCTCCACGATGTCGTCGCGCCGCGGCTGCGCGGGGGCGGGCGGGTACAGCCGGACGAGGTCGCCCAGCAGGTCGTCCACGTCGTCGCCGAGGTCGTCGAGCGACTCGCGGACCGCGACCGGGCGCTGCCGGGGCACCGACACGGCGTCGTCCAGCGTACGGTCGAGCGTGACGGGGCCGGAGGCGGGCACCAGGTCGGTCGGCTTGAGCGGCCGGCCCGTGGTCAGCAGCGTGCGCAGCGCGGTGATCAGCGGCGACAGCTCGAAGAAGGTGATCTTGCCGTCGATGCGGTCGGTGTAGCGGATGGTGAGCTCGGCGTCCGGGCGCGGGTCCTCCCTTTTCACGACGACGCCGATGATCCGGTCGTCCAGGTCGGTCATCGCCGCCTGGTCGGTGGGCCGTACCGTCCACAGCAGGTCGATCGGGGCGAGGTCGACGTCGTCCTGGGTGACCACGCTCTCGTGGGCGTGGCCGTTGACCGGGTCGGTCCAGGTGACGCGCGCGGCGACGGATTCGTCCCGCGGCAGCAGGCTCGGCAGCCAGTCGTCCACGGCCGGTTCCGCCTGCGCGCGGGGGGTGTCGTCGTTGCCGGGGTGCAGTCCGGCCTTCAGCCGCAGCCCGAACCGGTGGGTGAGCGTGGTGCCGCTGCGCGGCGACCTGACCACCTCGGGCTCGGGCGGCAGCCCTTCCTTGGCGTAGGCGTCGAGGGTGGCGGAGGCGCGCTCGGGGTTGCCGCCCAGCGCCTGGTGCGTGGCCTCGGCGACGGCGAGGTCGGCGACCGCGTCGTTGGCGGCCAGCAGCCGGTCGGCCTCCTCGCTGATCGCCTGGGTCTGATCGGGGTTCGCCTCCGGCAGACCTTTCAGACCGAAGGGGTACGTGCGCGACGCGCCGCTCCTGGTCAGATGGCGGGCCAGGGCCAGGCCGTCGATCACGTTGCGCGCCTCGACCTGCCCGATCTCGCCGGGCTTGTCCTGATCTGCGGCCACGGACTGCGGGATCTTGCCCGACCGCAGCGGGAAGGCCAGCCTGAGCCCCCCGATGAACTTGTCCACCTCGGTCCCGTGGCCGCTCCGGTCGTGCAGGCCGCGCTCGAAGCGGTAGCCCAGCATCGCGCCGAGCGACTGGCCGCGCCGCATCCCGTCGAGGATCGACAGCGCGAGCCTGACCCGGTCCGCGCCGAGGTTGACCGCGAAGGGGCCCGGGTTCTGCCGGTCGGCGTTGGCGACGTACCCGGCTCGCAGGACGGCCGCCGTACGGGCGTGGCCGGGCGACGGCGCGTGCACGAAGCCCTCGTTCTCCGGGTCGTGCAGCAGCGGCTGGGCTCCGGCGAACACCGTCGCCAGCGGGCCGGTCAGGGGGACGGGTTCCAGCCGGTCGATGGCATGCGGCCGGACGTTCTCCAGGTAGCCGTACGCCCCCAGGTGCAGGCCGGGCCGTACGGTGCCGTCGGGCGCGAACCGCAGTTCGGCGAGCCGTTCGGTGGCCAGGCCCAGCCGCCACGCGTCCAGCCGGTACGTGGCCAGGTCGAGGTGCTCGGCCAGCAGCCGTTCCAGGCGGGCGGTCGGCAGGGTGGCCATGACGTCCAGCGCGCGGGCCTGGTCGGCGAGCGCCGCCGTCGGGCCCGGCTGGTCCGGCGCCTGCTTGCTCAGCGCCGACGGGATGAAGTTGACCAGCAGTTGATCAGGGCTGCCCGTGACCAGCGGGGCGGGCGAGTACAGCAGCCGGAAGCGGCTCTCGCTGGTCGCGTCCTCACCAGGGCCGGGCAGGTGCACGTGGATGAACGGCGGGTCGACCGGCGGCCCGGCGGACTGGCCGGCCGCGGCCGTGAGCGCGCGGGCCGCCTCGTCCCAGCCGAGCAGGATCGCGTGCCGCAGCAGCAGGTACAGCAGCGTCGCCGGACGCTGCCCCTCCGCGAAGCCCGACTCCAGCCGGATGCCGTTCAGGTTGGTACGCGTCAGCGCGGCCAGCCAGGTCAGATAGTCGCGCCCGTCGGTGGTGTACGGCCGGATGCGGGCGCTCTCCGACAGCGGCCGGTCGTCCACCAGCGGCGCCAGCATCGGCTGGTGGAAGTCGGTGAACAGCCGCCGCAGCAGGTCAGGGTCCCGGCCGGGGCCGGTGTCCGCGCCGAACCGGCTGAGCAGGGCGCGCACCGGGGCGGCCAGCCCGAACTGCTCCACCGTGGAAACGACGGTGCCGCCGAGCCCGGCGAGGTTCTCCCGGTTGAACAGGTCCTCGAGGCTCTGCGCGTACCGCTGGTGGTACTCGGCCGACGTCGGGTGCAGCGCGACCAGGTCGAGCAGGTGCTGGTGCGCGTCGCTCGCGCCGTCGCCCAGGTGCGGCACCTGAGCGGCGGCGGCGGCCCAGTCCTTGCCCGCCTCGGTGAGGACCCGGTTGAGCGCCCGCCGGTGCCCCGCGGAGTCCGGGAAGGCGAGCCGGGAGAAGGCGGTGGTGGGCAGGATCCCGTACGGCTGCCGCCCGATCTTCACCACGGGCAGCGGGCCACGGCCGGAGACGTACTTCTGGAAGAAGTCGCGGGTCTTGGCGACCGCGTCCGGGCCGAGCAGCGGGTGCAGCGCCGTCTGCAGGAAGGAGCCCCACGTCGCCGGCCACAGCGCGGTGTTGGCCGCGCGGGCGTCGCGCTGGTCCGTTCCGTCCGCGTTCGGCATGCCGGACAGGACGCCGGGGTCGATGCCGAGCAGGTCGGTGAGCTGCCTGCCGTCCGTCCTCGTCGTCCAGTCCTGCGCCGCCGCGGCGGCGAGCCCGCTGGAGGAGCGCAGCGCCGCGGCGGCCTCGTCCTCCTCATCCTGACCGGCCGGCCGGACCTCGGAGTTGTTGGTCGGCGTGCCCTGCGGCAGCAGGACGAACCCGTCCGGGCCGCGCAGGTGGCGCTTGATCAGCTCGGTGAGGTCGGCGGCCGTCTTCGTGGGCGCCGCCTGCTCGCGCAGGCCCAGCACGACGAGCCGTTCCACCCCGCCGCGGATCTCGTCGGTGAGCGGGATCCGCACGCCCATGCCGACGGCCACGGCCCGGTCGAAGTCGACGAGCCAGCGCAGCGCGTCCGGCACGTGCAGGACGCCGGTCTGCTCGTTGACGGAGATCTGGTCGCCGGAGCCCGGGTCCGGGCTCACCGCGAGCGTGGCCGGCACCGTGGCGCCGGTCACCGACACCACCTGGCGGGTGCCGTTGAACCCGAGTACCTGGAACCGGTCGGGCAGCAGACCGGCCTTGGCGCCCTGCGTCCAGGCGTCCGTCGCCGTCGTGCCGGAAGCGGGCGGCTTCAGCACCAGGAACGCGACCAGCACGTTGTCGGTCGGGCTCGTCAGCGCGCCGTCCAGCCCGAACGGCCGGTTGGCGCGGATGGTGTTCGCCCTGGCGGTTCCGACTGAGGCGAGCAGCGCGGCGTCGGCCTGGCGCAACCGCAGCCGGTCGCCGTGCGCCCGCCACACCGCGCTCCAATAGACGATCGACGGCTGCCGGTTGTTGGCGGCCGGAGCCGCGGCGGACCGGATGGCCAGCACCACAGCGTCGTCGGCCGCCCCGGTGGGCTCTTCGGCCGGGTTCTCCGGGGTACGGCCCCGCAGCAGCCACGCCGCGCGGCCCGCCGGTATCCGGGTGGCCAGCTCCTGCCAGGCGGCCTGAAGCCGTGCGGCCCGGCCGCCGGCCGCCCAGCGGGCCGTCCAGTACGCGTCGATCGCGGTGATCTCGGCGTCGGTGGGCTTGGACTCGAATTTGTCCACGGCCCACTCGTCCGGAAAGACCCGGACCAGCAGTTCCGTGGCGGTGAAGCGGGTCTCGACCCGCACCGGCGCGAGCAGAACCGGGAACGCGTCGCTGAGCGCGGTCATCGGGGCACCATTTCCTGAGCGTGAACGGCGACCATGACGGGCACCTGGAGGAGGATGTAGGCGAGGTCGGCCGAACCCAGCCCGCTGGACCACAGCGGCAGGTTCTCGTCCTCGCCGTGCTGGTCGAGCTTGCCCGCGTCGTCGGATCCGTCCAGCCCGGCAAGCGGCACGGTGACGGCGGGGTCGAGCGTGAGGAACCCGTGTCCTGCGGGGTCGACGTCGCTCCAGGTCAGGTCGTTCCAGACCTCGATGGGTCCGGCGGGCGCGCCGGGGTCCCGGTCGTCCAGGCCGAAGCGGGGGTCGCCCGGACGTTCCTTCAGCACGAAGAACCAGCCGGGGTCGTCGGGACCGCCGATCGCCTGGTCTGCGGTGAGGCCGAACCCGATCAGGTAGATGTCCGGGTCCACGGTGGCCTCGAAGCGGGGAAGCTGGATCTGCTCGGTCGTCGGCTGAGCGGTGATCGTGACCAGGCGGCGCTGCTGCGACTTGTCGGGCAGGCCGTCAGGGCCGGGCGGCCATTCGGCCCGGTGCGCGTAGATGGCGGTGGTCGGGTACTTCTTGAGCAGTTCGCCCCTGACGACCAGCACGATCCCGTCGTGCGGGTTGGAGTTCTCCCCGAGCCTGGCCGTCAGCGGCCAGCGGTGCATCGGCGGGATGTCGTAGTCGCGCTCCCGGCGGTCCGCGGGCGACACCCCGGGCTCCGGCAGGGCGGTGACGGGGTCCCAGAACTGGCGGAACGGGGTGCCGCGCTGGTCGGTCGGGAACTCCCGCCACAGCATCTCGCGGGCCATCTCGTGGTTGAGCCCGGCCATGTACGACTCGATGAACTCGTGGTTGTTGTCCAGAAGCGTCAATGTGTTCTGCGGCAGCAAGTTCAGGTGCGGTACGAACGCGTCGACCCCCAGGCCGAGCAGCGCCCGGAACATCGGCGTGTCGAACACCGGGTACGCCATGGCCTCGGTGAACGCCTCCGCGAACGGCCGCAGGCGCTCCGGGAGGCTGACGGAGCCGTCCAGCAGCGCGCGTGGCACGGTCGTGTCGGAGCGCAGGCCGGTGAGCGTGGCCGTCGTGGTGGTGCCCAGGTCGAGCGGGACCGGCGGCGGGGTCTGACCGACCGCCACCCCGGCGTCGATCGCCTGGTGCAGCTCGCGTAGCGCGATCTTGAACCGGGTCGCCTCGGCGCTGTCGGCGGTGCCGGGGTGCGGGGTGACCGGATCGCCGGGCGAGCGGAGCACGAAGTCGGGGCTGTGCGCGAGGACGTCGACCGGGTCCGTGCCGGGCGGCCGGTCGGGGTGGAGCGCGGCGTTGACGTCGGCCGGGGTGACCAGCGCGCCGGGCGTGATCTTGACGGGTACGGCGACGACCGGGTTGACCGCGTCGTCCATGCGGAACAGCAGGGCGTCCGGCCGCGGGCCCTCGGCGAAGTCCAGCGAGCGGATCAGCCGCGAGCCGGGGCGGATGATCCGCCGCATGGCGGGCGAGACGGGCGCGGCGGCGACCCGGCTTCCGGCCACGTGGAACCCGACGGCGACCTCGCTGTCCTGCCCGGCCACCAGCGAGTTCGCGGCGGTGACGGGGGTGGTGACCCGGGAGTGGGCGGGGGCGGTGAGGGTGAGCGCGCGTCCCGAAGGCGCGGCGGCCGCCGCGGTCCGCGCCGTGCCCGCCGGCAGTTCGAGGTGGCGGGTCTGGAGCGCGTGGCCGACCTCGCGGGCCAGCTGGGCGGCCCGGATCCGGCCGTTGGCCGCCAGCACGTCGCCGACCTGCGCCCACGCGGCCGCCATCAGCTCCTCGTCGTGGTCCCTCACCACCTGCGCGCCGAGGTTGGCGGCGACGCGGAAGCGCGGGTCCAGGTTCAGCCGGTGCACCCAGTTGTGGTTGTCCTGCGTGGACACCGGTGTGCCGTCCCGGTCGTACAGCAGGCGCGAGGTGCGCGCGTGCCACCGGCCGTACAGCGGCGGCGTGAGGAACGGGTCCGGTCCCGACGTCGGCTGCTGGAAGTCGTCGGCCCGGTTGATGAGCCGGGCCAGCTCCTGCTCGAACGGGTGCGGGTAGAGCGGGGACGGCGACGGCGGGTCGGCGAAGTGGTCCCAGTTCTCCCTCGGATCGACGCTCTCCGGCACGCGTAACGCGCCGCCGAGCGGCAGCACGCCGCCCTGGTCGGGGATGCCGGGCAGGTCGAAGCCGGGGCCGGCGTGCACGTCGATCTCCCGGACGCCCACCCGGGCGTCGGCTCGGCGGGGCTGCAACTGGCGTACGAGGAACTCGAAGTCTCCGGCCGTACCGGTGCGGAACGCCCAGCGGTGGTAGTACGGCATGCGGTTGCCGACCGGGCGGTTGGCGTAGGGCGGGCCCCAGCTCGAGTACAGCGCGCCCGGCGCTCCGGCCGGGTCGAAGCCGAGTCCGGCCAGGCGCCCGGTCTCGAAGGCCGGCACCAGGAACGCCTCGTACGCGGTCTCGGGCCGCAGGTGGCGCGGGCAGATCAGCCGCGAGCAGGCGCTGTCGGGGTCGGTGGTCAGCACCGTGTCCAGGGCGGCCAGCGGGCCGGCCGTGCTGTCGGTGACGACCGGGCCCGCGAGCGAGCCGTTCACGTGGACATGCGCCCAGGCGCCGAGCTGGTCGGCGGGCGGCATCACATGGACCGGGTCGATGATGTCGATGGCGGGTAGCGGGTCCGTGCCGGGGGCCTCGGCGAACTCGGTGCCGACGGCCAGCACCACCAGGGCGAGCCACGGGGTGAGGCGCGCGGTCGACGGGCCGGACGGCGCGGGGCTGTAGCGCCAGGCGAAGTCCTCCTCCACGAACTCGATGTGCGCGAGGAAGTTCGGCTCCACGTTGGCGGTGCCCGGCCGCGGCTCGGTCCGCGAGATCGCGCGCGGGTCCACGCCGACCACGTCGCCCGGCCCGTACAACTGCACGGGACGCCCGGCGTCGTGGGTGATCGTGCCGCCGTCGAGCCCCTCGCCGGAGACGTTGAGCGGGATCTGGACGCTGGCCCGCGCGGCCGTGCCCGGGTCCGCCGTGATCCGGGTGTTGATCCCGGCCCGCAACCACGGCAGGAAGGTGTAGGCGTTGGCGGTCACGAGGTCTCCCCGAACACCTCGGAGGTCGCGGTCAGCTCGACGGCGGCCGGGCCGGCGGCGGCCAGCCCGGAGCGGGCGACGCCGCCCGCGACCAGCACCCTGTCGTCGGCCAGCACGACGGCCGCGAACGACCAGCGGCCCGTCACCAGGCCCGGCACGGACGCCCACGCGTCACCGGTGACGTCGTAGGCCAGCACGCTGCGGAAGCCGGACTCGTCGCGGTCGCCCGCCGCGCCGCCCGCCACCATGACCTGGCCGCCGGGTAGCAGGACGGCGCGGTGCAGCGCGCGCCCTGAGGGCATCGCGGTCACCTCTGCCCACTTGCCGGTGTTCAGGTCGAACACTTCGGCCGTGCGCCGGCTGAACGGGTCGTACGGCGCGGTGCCCGGCGAGCCCGGCGCGGTGCCGCCGGTGATGAGCACGCTGGTGTCCGACAGCCGGACCGCGCGGTGGTGCCTGCGGGCGCTGATCAGGCTGCCGGTGGGCGTCCACTTGTCGCGTGCCTGGTCGTACAGCTCGCAGAACGCCAGCGCCGGGTCCTCAGGGGCGCCGACCGGCGCGGTGCCGCCCGCGACCAGGACCATTCCGCCGTGCAGCGGTACGGCCGTATGGGCGGTGCGCGCGTCGCTCATGGAGCCCGCGGAGCGCCACTTCTCCTTGCCGGGGTCGAACCGCTCGGCCGAGCGCAGCGCGACCGTGCCGCCCGAGGGGCGTGACGCGCTGCCGCCGGCGATCAGGACGCTGCCGTCCTCCAGCAGGGTCGCGCTGTGTCCCCAGCGGGGGGTGATGAGGCCGCCGGTCGGGGTCCAGTGTCCCGTCGCCGGGTTGTACAGCTCGGCGGAGCCCTGTTCCGTGCTGCCGTTCAGGCCGCCGACGGCGAGGACGCGGCCGTCGGCCAGGCGGGTGAGCGAGTGCAGGCGCCGGGGCGTGCCCATCGGGTCGGCCCGGTCCCAGGTGTCGTGGTCGGTGCCCTGCTTCTTGCCGAACAGGGCCGCGTCGGCGAGCGAGCCGCCTGCCGCGTCGGCGCCGCCGGCCACCAGCACGGTGCCGTCGGCGAGCAGCACAGGCCCGTCGTGCTGGCCGTGCCAGGCGGCCGGGGTGGGCAGGTCGCCTGCGGTTTTCCAGGTTCCGGCGGGTGGCTCGGTGGCTTTGGGCATGATGGTCATTCCTTCGTTGGTCATGGGATCAGCACCTCGCCGGTGCCTGTGGGGTCGGTGCCGGCCACGCCCGCGGCGGCCAGCACCCGGTCGTCGGGCAGTTCGGCGACGGCGTGGGCGCTACGGCCCAGGAGCAGGCCGCCCAGCGTGCGCCAGGTCCCGGACCGGGGGTCGTAGGAGAGGACGGACCGGAAGCCGGCGTTCCGTTCGGGCGCGCCGGTGCCGCCGGTCACCAGCACCTCGCCGGAGCGCAGCGGGATCGCGCGGTGGCCGGAGCGGCCGCCGTCCGGCATCGGCCGCGCGGTGCTCCAGACCTCGCTGACCGGGTCGTACAGCTCGGCGCTCGCGAGGCTGTGCGGGTCCAGCGTGCCGTCGGCGGCCACGACAGGGTCGCCGCCGGTCACCAGCACCCGGTGGTCGGTGAGCAGGACGGCCTGGTGCCCGGCCCGCGCCGTGCCGAGGCTGCCGGTGGTGCTCCACTGCCCGCCGGCCGGGTCGAACACCTCGCAGTAGGCCAGCGGCTCGGCGCGGCCCGCGCCGGTGGGCAGCAGGCCGCCGGTGACCAGGACCCGGCCGTCGTCCAGCAGGACCGCCTGGTGGCCGGTGCGGGCGCTGCTCAGCGTTCCCGTGGTGGTCCACGTGGCGGTCGCCGGGTCGTACAGTTCGGCGGAGGCGAGCGCGCCGTCCTCCTGCCCGTCCCGCGCGCCGCTGCCGCCGGCCACCAGCACCCGGCCGTCGCCCAGCACCGTGGCCGAGTGCCCGTGGCGGGCGACGGCCATGCCGGCAGCCGGGGTCCACCGGCCCGCGGCCGAGTCGAAGAGCTCGGTGGACGCGAGCGGCGCGTGCCCGCCCCCCTGCCCGCCTGTGACGAGCACGCGGCCGTCCTGCAGGCGCGTGGTGGCGTGCCGCCTGCGCGCGGCCCCGAGCGCGGATCCGGTGGACCACGAGTCGCCCGCCGGATCGAACAACTGGGTGACCGGTACGGGCGAGCCGTCGGGCGCGGTGCCCCCGGCGATCAGGACGCGGCCGTTCTGCAGCGGCACGAGATCCACCTCGGACACCGGTGCGGGCAGCACGCCCGCGGGCGACCAGGTGCCGGGCACGCCCGGCGTGACGGCCGCCTCGGCCGCCGGAATCACGTGCAGCTGCCCTGCCAGATTCGGGTCGAGCGTCACGAATCCGGCGAGCGCGTCCTCGGCCGTCGCGCGGCTGCGGAACGTCGAGGGCACCCGGCGCGTGGTCGTGCCCGGCCGGCTCGGCGGGAAGGCCTGGCGGTTGCTCTTCACGTACGCGACCACGAACCGCTGCTCGTCGATCCGCACGGTGTCCTCGGCCAGGAACGGCTGCCGCTGCCTGGCCTGCCTGGCCGACAGTCCCGAACGGCTGGTGCTCGAACCGCGCAGCAGTTCGTCGAACACCGGCTCGCTGACGCTGTGGAAGCGCTGCACAGGCGCGCCGGCCGCGGCTGCGAGCGCGACTCCGGCCGGCTGCGCGGCAGCGCTGTCGATCAGGTGCAGTTCAAAGCGGACCGCGCGGCGCACGACTCGGGCGGTCGCGAGATCGCCCTGGTCGGAGGTGAGTTCCAGCCCGGCGTCCTGCGTCTCGAACGAGGGCCGCGACAGCTTGGCCGCGTCGGACATCTTCTGGAACTGGGCCATCGCGAACTTCTCGCCGGTGACCGACTTCTCGACGAATCCGCCGTTCTGCGGCGTGGTGAGGCTGAAGCGCCGCCCGTCGGTGATCGGCTGCCCGCCGATCTGGTCCACCCGGACGCCCAGCGGCAGCGCCCGCTGCCGGACGACGAGCGTGCCGAGCGGGTGCAGCACCAGGTCGTCGCCCGCCGGGAGGCTGCGCAGGGAGACCAGCGTACGGACGCCGCCGCCCGGCAGCCGGGTCTCCCAGCTCTCGTTCTTGGCGATCTCCGAGACCAGCAGCGGCAGCCCGAGAACCGTCGGCACGAACAGCGCCAGCTCCTCGCCGAAGGAGAAGTCGAAGTCGGCGGAGATGGAGAAGAACAGGAAGCCGATCGAGCCGCGCCCGTGCACCCGCCACGGCGCCGGGCCCTCCAGCGTGAGGTCCAGGCTGAGGCTGAACACGCCGACCCCGAACGCCTTGAGCGAGACGTGCCCCGAGCTGTGCGCCTTGTAGCGGAACGGGTCGCGGTTGATCAGCCCGTCGAGGGTGAGATGGCCCTCGACCCCGAACGAGCTGAACCCCAGCCGCACCTCGACACCGCCGCCGAACTGCACGGTGTTGGGGGTGAGCGCGAAGTAGCCGGTCACCCGGATGAGCTGCTTGCCCCGGTTGAGCAGGTCCACCGCGAGCCGAGCCGGCGTGGGGAAGGGCAGCGGCGGCGGCCGGAAACCGGGATGGAAGCCGCCGATGGTCACGATCAGCTCGCGGTCGCCGCTCCAGGCCACCAGCAGGCCCATCCCGCCCTCGACGGTCATCCCCACGATGCGCGACTCGACGAGCTTGGCGAAGAACCACAGCCGTCCCTTGTCTCGCTCCAGCGCGCCGAGGAACTGGGCCTGCAGGAGCAGCAGCGGGTCCTCGGGAGAGGGCAGCGCGGCCCGTACGACGCCGAGGATCGCGATGTTGCCCGGCACCTCGATGATCAGGCCGACCGAGGCGGTGATGAGGGGCGGAGTGCCCCACCCGATCTTGGCCATCGGGCCGATGAGGAACGTTCCCTGCTGGGCGGGGAAGAACCGGCCGAGGTCGGACAGGATCCGCGGCGCGTTCGCGACCACGTCCTTCGGGAACGCGACCGACTCGATCGCCCCGGTCCGCACGCCCTCGATCAGCGCCTGCAGGTCCATCCTCCGGTTGAGTCCCAGAAGCCCGCCGACGGCCAGCAGCGTGAATCCGGCGCCGAGCTGGATGCCGGAGGGGAACTCCGCGGTGAGCACGATGAGCAGCGAGAAGCCCGGTGAGCCGTCCGGCTGGCGGGTGGTGATGAGCCCGATGCCCTTGACCGCGATGAGGTCGACGATCTCCAGTTCCAGCGCGCCCGCGTACTCGCCGCGGTCGGGGTCGAAGGACAGGAACCCGCCGCCGGACGCGCCGCTCGCGTTGATCTTCAGCCCGACCCCGGTGGGCGGCTTGAAGCCGACGTCGAGGCCGAGGGCGCCGTCCTCGCGCGACAGCTTGATCACCGCTCCCATCCTGTCGGCCACGGCCGCGATCGGGCCGAGCTGGGCGCCGACCGTGCCCGACACCTCCAGGGCGACCCCGTCGTCGGTCAGGCGCAGGCCGAGGTGGAGCGAGCGGATCTCCACCGGGCCGATCTGGAGGTCGACAGGGATGTCGGCCTCGACCCCGCCCGTGCCGCGGAAGCGCAGCCCGGTCGCGCTCGACCAGGACAGTCCCACGTCGGCGTCGAGCTCGATGGAGCCGAACGGCAGGATCGTCCCGAGGAAGCCGTCCGCGTCCGCCAGGTTCAGCACGATCTTGCCGCCCTCGACGGCGGCCTCCAGCACCAGCTCGCCCTCGGCGCGGCCGGCGGCGGCGTTCCAGTCGAGGTCCGCCCCGCCCGTGATGCGCAGGGAGCGCGCCTCGACCCGGGAGCTGCCCGCGGTGCCGAGGACGACCAGCGGTGGGCCGCCGGCGGCGGGCGGCGCCTGGACGCCGAACCGCACCGAGCCGCGCACCTCTCCGGACGGCGGCACGACCCGCAGGTCGGCGGGCGGCAGCAGCTCGACGGCCGCCCCCGCCTCCATCGCCGCGTCGGCCGTCGCGACCAGCGCCACGGAGTCGTTGACCGGCACGATGAGCTCGAGATGGTCCTTGGCGTCGAGCCGCAACGTGGCCGCCACGCCAGGGATCTGGTCATCGGTCCTGCCGATGTCCACGCCGGCGACCCGCAGGAACGGCGGCGGCCCCGGCTGCGGGAAGGCGAAGTGCGACACCGTGGTGAGGAAGATCGACAGGCGCTGGAGCAGCAGGTCCCAGTCGAAGTCCGGGCCGCCCCAGCGGTAGAGCTCGGTCAGGGTGGCGACGGGGTCGCGCAGGAAGCCGCTCAGCCGGTCCAGGCGCAGCACCCGGCGCACGTGCGTGGGCGCCGCGGGGGTCGCGGCGATCGGCGTCGACTCCAGGACGCCGATCAGCTCCAGGACGTTCGCCACGATCGGCTTCCTGTCCTGGAGGTAGGTGATCAGCGCGAAGCCGAACAGCCGCTCCGCCAGCTCACCGGCGAACGCCTCCACCTCGGCCCGGTTCGGCCCGGCCGCCGCCGCGGCCGCCCGGATCGCGCCGGCCACCACGCCGACCGCGTCGGCCACGGCCGTGACCAGCTTGCTGATCGCGGCCACGCTCTCCGCGATCCGGTCCACGTCCTCGGCCTCGATCGCCGCGGCCAGGTCGGACAGCGAGCGGGGCAGTCCGCTCAGCGCCGTGGCGGCGCCTTCCACGGCGTTGCGTACGGGTTGCGCGGCCAGCACGACGCCGGGCGCCGGCAGGCCGATCTCGGCGAACAGCAGCGGGATCTCGTCACCGCGCAGCCGCTGCTCCAAAGGGGCGAACGCCTTGCCCACCTCGAGCATCAGGGATTCGACGGACAATGCCATCGCGGGATACCTCCGGTCTAGATCACGCCGCCGGATATGACCAGCGCGTAACCTTGGGTGTCAAGATTCAGGAACGGGCGGAGCCGGATCATCCACGTACCGATGACAGGACTCGGCAGGACGACCATCTGGACGTTGTTGGTGATGTCAGGCGGAACGGGCGGGCTGGTCTTGCGCTGCCGGGAGAAGCCGCTGGGCACGTCGAAGTCGTTGCCCGCGTAGAGGTTTCCTGCCGGGTCCTCGACCTCGAACCTGATCGCCTGCACGGTGGGGGTGGTCTGGCCCTCGGACGGCGGCCGGTTCACCCACACGAAGGTGATCTTCAACGGCTCTCTCGCGTCATGGACGTTGAAGCGGTACGTACGGGTCTCGGCCAGGCGCAGACCGGCTCGGCTCGGGATGTCGATCGCGATCATCGAGCGGGCGCCGTTCTCGAAGAACAGGGTCTGGTCGAGCTGGATGAGCCCCCAGCCCTCGGTGTCGGTCGGGTAGCCGGGATGACCGCTCATGTCGACGGTCGCGTTCAGCAGCACCGCCCTGATCAGCGCACCTGACGGGCTGGGGTTGCGGTTGCCCTCCACCGGCCGGCCCTTGGGGTAGAAGCCCTGGTTGAAGTACTGGCGTACGAGGGCGGCCGCGGCCGAGACGTTCGGCGTCGCGAAGCTCGTGCTGCACCGGGTCTGGACCTCGGTGTCGCTGTACAGGCCCGTGGACGGCGTGGGCGGCAGGACCGAGGTCCTGATGCCGCAGCCGACGGCCATCACCTCCGGCTTGCGGCGGCCGTCGAAGGAGGGCCCGTCCACGCCGCTGCCCCGCGACATCTGGTCGGGGAAGGCCTTGGCCGCCGCGACGCAGAGCGCGTTGAACGCGACGCTGGGCGAGGCGTTCTTCGGGCTCACCCCTGTGTTCTCGCCGGCGACGATCACCACCTGTTCCTCGCGGGCCAGGCAGAACGCGTCCAGGTCCCGGGCGGCGACGTCGTAGCGGATATTGGTGCTCCAGCTGATGTTGTGGACGGTCGCCCCGGCGCCCCTCCCGTCCTCCAGCAGCTCCTGCAGGCTGCGCGGGCGGCGGTTCCTGTCCGGCGACGTCTTGTCCGGCGGGGCGAGGATCAGGTTGGCGTCGTGGCCGACGATCTTCGCGGCCCAGGCGCCGCCTCTGTCCTGGTGGTTGCCGGAGTTGCCCAGTTCGTTACCGGCCGCGATGCCGGCGACCTTCATGAAGTGGTCGCGGGGCGTGGCCCCTCTCGGGTTGAACAGCTCGCGGATCTTGCGATGGCCGGGGCCGGGCCTGTTCGGGGCCACGTCGGCGAAGAAGCGGTGGTTGAGGTCGAGCGTGCCCCGCTCGATGACCTGGATCACCTGATCCTCGCCGTGCAGGTCGTGCGCCCAGATCGTGCCGCGGGCCGGGTCGCCGGACTGGGTCGTCTGGGCGGAGGGCACGTCCGCGTCGACGATCACCGGCACCGGTTCGATCCACGTGACGTCCTCCAGCGCCGCGACCTGGGCGACCTTGGCCGCGTCGTCCAGCGTGAGCCGCAGGCGCAGCCGCCCGCCGAACGCCCGGCCGTCGACCGTGGCGATGTCGTGCGCGCCGATCGTCGTCAGCGCGGCCGTGACGGCGTCGGCGTCGGAGTCGTCGAACAGCACCGCCACCAGGTCGAGCGGCCCGGTCGCCGGGATGTCCGGGGAGAGCTTGGACGCCTGTGGCAGCGGGGCCACGGCCCGGACCAGGAAGTCCGCGCGCACCCGGTCGGCCGTCGCCGCGTCCAGCCGTTCGAGGTAGGCCAGATTCGGGATGAACCGGTCCAGCCGCAGCCCGTACGCCGCCTTGAGCCGGACGATGTCCGGCCCGCTCAGCAATGCCGCGACCTGCACGACCGTCGCCCGCGGCCCGGCCGCCGCGGCCGGCTCCACCCGCATGGGATCGAACGGCTCCGGCCCCACCAGCAGCCGGAAGTCCTGTCCCTCACTCCTCATCGCACACCCCCCGTGATCACCAGCGCGAAGCCCTGCGGCGCCCGCGTGAGCACGGGGCGCAGCCGGATCGTCCAGGGGCCGGGAGCGGGGTTGTTCACGACGACCATCTGGACGTTGTTCGCGATGTCGGGCGGCGCTTTCGGGGGCGCCGCCAGCTTCCGCGAGACCCCGTTGGGCACGTCGAAGTCGTTGCCCATGTAGAAGCCCCCGGCGGGGTCCTCCACCTCGAACCGGATGGGGTCCGGGGTGAACGGCGCCACCTCGGTCATCGCCTTGCTCGTCCAGACGAGGGTGATCTTCAGCTGCTCGCCCGCGTCGTCGACGGTGAAGCCGTACGAGCGGGTCGCGGACGTCGCCATGGAGGCGGCGCTCCTGACGTCGTGCACGATCAGCTTGCGCGTGCCGTTCTCGAAGAACAGGGCCCGGTCGAGCTGGATGAGCCCCCAGCCCTCGATGTCGCTCGGGTAGCCGGGGTGGCCGGTCATGTCGACGGTCGCGTTCAGCAGCACCGCCTTGATCAGCGCGCCGGACGGCTGCTTGACGATCTTGTCCTGCTCGGGCTTGCCGTTCGGGTAGAAGCCCTGCGTGAAGTACTGGCGTACGAGGGCGGCCGCGGCCGCGGCGTTCGGCGTCGCGAAACTGGTGCCGCACGTCTGGACGGCGGTGTCGCTGTACAGGCCCGTGGACGGCGTGGGCGGCAGGACGGAGGTCCTGATGCCGCAGCCGACGGCCATCAGGTCCGGCTTGCGGCGGCTGTCGAACGAGGGCCCGTCCACGCCGCTGCCCCGCGTCATGTGGCCGGGGTGGGCCCTGGCCGCCGCGACGCAGATCGCGTTGAGCGCGATGCCGGGCGGCATGTTCCTCGAGTTCGGCCGCGTGTTCGTCGCGGCGGCGACCACCACCTGCTCCTCGCGGGCGAAGCAGAACGCGTCCACGTCCCGGGCGGTGCCCTCATAGCGCAAGCTGAGGGTGTTGACCCAGCTGATGTTGTGCACGGTCGCGCCGACGCCTCGCCCGTCCTCCAGGAACTGGTGGACGCTGCGGTGATTCGGGCCCAGGTCCTGCAGTGCGGTGCTGTCGTTGCCGACGATCTTCGCGGCCCAGGCGCCGCCGCGGTCCTGGTGCTGACCGGAGTTGCCCAGCTCGTCGCCGGCGGCGATGCCCGCGACCTTCATGAAATGGCTGTCGAGCGCGGTGTTCGCCTTTTTGAACAGCGCGCGCACCTTGCGATGGCCCGGGCCTGGCGTGTTCGGGGCGGCGTCGGCGAAGAAGCGGTCGTTGAGGTCGAGCGTGCCCCCTTCGATGATCTGGATCACCTGGTCCTCGCCGTGCAGGTGCCGATCCCACACGGTGCCCCGGGCCGGGTCGCCGGACTGGATCACCTGGGCGGACGGCACGTCCTGGTTCTCGACCGCGGGCGCCGGTTCGATCCACGTGACGTCCTCCAGCGCCGCGACCTGGGCGACCTTGGTCACGTCGGCGAGCCCGAAGACCAGGCGCAGCCTGCCGCCGAACTCGCGGGCGTCGCTCGCCGCGACGTCGTGCGCGCCGATCGCGGTCAGACTCGTCGTGACGGCGGCGGCGTCGGAGTCGTCGAACAGCACCGCCGTCAGAGCGAGCGGCCCGGTCGCCGGGATGTCGGGCGAGAGCTTGGACGCCTGCGGGAACGGGGTGACCGCCCGGATGAGGAAATCCGCGCGCACCCGGTCGGCCGTCGCCGCGTCCAGCCGTTCGAGATAGGCCAGATTCGGGACGAACCGGTCCAGGCGCAGGCCGTACGCCGCCTTGAGCCGGGCGATGTCCGGCCCGCTCAGCGACGCCGCGACCTGCACGACCGTCGCCTGCGGCCCGGCCGCCGCGCTCTCCTGTACGAGCTCCACGGGATCGAACGGTTCCGGTCCCACCATCAGCCGGAAGTCGGGACGCCGGCCCGTCACAGCGCGTCCACGGCGACGTCACCGGAGACCACGAGCGCGTAGCGCTGTTTCTCCTGGTGCCCGGACTGGCGCAGCCGGATCCTCCAGGTCCCTGGAGTGGGCTGATTCACGATGACCATCTGGACGTTGTTGATCGCGTCCGGCGGGCTGGCCGGGGCCGTCGCCAGCTTCCGCGAGACCCCGTTGATCCCGTCGAGGTCGTTGCCCATGTAGAAGGTGCCTTGGGAGTCCTCCACCTCGAACCTGATGGCGTCCACCCGGGGATGCGGCAGGTTCTGCTCGGACGGCGGCCGGTTGACCCACACCAGGGTGATCTTCAGCGGCTCCGTGTCGCCGTTGACGAAGAACTGGGACGTACGCGTCTCGCCCATCCGCAGGCCGGCGCTCTTCGGGACGTCCTTGACGATCAGCCCGCGGCGGCTGGAGTCCTTGAAGAACAGCGTCCGGTCGAGCTGGATGATCCCCCAGCCCGTGATGTCGTTCGGGTAGCCGGGATGATCGGTCATGCGGACGGTCGAGTTGAGCAGCACCGCCTTGATCAGCGCTCCTGACGGCTCCTTGATGACCATGTCCTTCCGCGGTTCGCCTGTCGGGTAGAAGCCCCTCTGGAAGTACTGGCGCACCAGCGCGGCCGCGGCCGACGTGTTCGCCGTCGCGGCGCTGCAGCCGCACGCGATCGCTTGCACGTCGCAGAACGGGCCTTTGGGAGGGGGCGTAGGGATCACCGAGGTGGTGATGCCACAGCCGACCGCCATGAGGTCCGGCTTGCGGCGGCCGTCGGGCGTCGGCCCGTCCACCCCGTTGCCCCGCGACATGTGGTCGGGGAAGGCTTTCGTGGCCGCGACGCACAGCGTGTTGAACGCGATCCCGGGCGGCAGGTTCTCCGGCCCCTGCTCCACGTTCTGGCCGGCCGCGACCAGCAGCTGGTCCTCGTGCTCGAAGCTGAACTTGTCCGCGTCCTGGGCGAGCACGTCGTAGGCCGCCGTCTTGCCGATTCCCCAGCTCAGGTTGTGGATGCTCGCGCCTTCTTTTCTCGACGCGTTCAGCAGGGTCTCGAGGCTGAAGACCGCGAAACCCGTATTGATCTTCTCTCGCTTCAGGTCCCCGAGGCTGCGGGTGACGAGCTTGGCGGCCCACGCGCCGCCACGGTTGGGGTGATTGCCGGAGAAGCCGAGCTGGTCACCGGCGATGATGCCGGCCATCTGCATGAAGTGCGGGCCGACGACGCCTTCGTTGAACGCCCGGACCACCTTGCGATGGTTCGGACCGGGCTTGTTCGGCGGGTTGTCGGCGAAGAAGCAGTGGTCCAGGTCGACGCCGCCCTGGTCGATCATCCCGATCACCTGGTCCTCGCCGTGCAGGTTGTGGATCCAGACCGGGCCGCTGGACGGGTCGCCCGACTGGATCACCCTCGCCGCCCCGGCGTCCATGAGGGTGAACTCGGGCTCGGGCTCGATCCAGATGACGTCGTCGATCGCCGCGGCCTGGGCGACCCTGGACGGGTCGTCGAGCGTGAGGTGCAACCGCAGCCGCCCGCCGCTCTCCCGGTCATCGGCCGTCGCCATGTCACGCGCGCCGAGCGCGGTCAGACTCGCCGTGACGGCGACGGGGTCGGAGTCCTCGAACAGCACCATCGTCAGGTCGAGCGGCCCCGTGGCGGGGATCGTGGGCGACAGCTTCGACGCCTGCGGGAACGGGATGACCGCCCTGACCAGGAAGTCCGCTCGTACGCGGTCCGCGGTCGCGGTGTCCAGGCGTTCCAGGTAGGCCAGGTTCGGGATGAACTTGTCCAGGCGCAGGCCGTACGACGCCTTGAGGCGGGCGATGTCGGGCTCGCTCAGCGACGCCGCGACCTGTACGACGGTCGCCCGCGCCGCGCCCGCCGCGGCGGGCCGCTCGCGGTGGGACGACTCAGTGGGGGGCGGCTCTTGGCGGGACAGTTCTTGGTGGGACGGTTCCACTGCCGCAGGGTCGAACGGCTCCGGCGCCACCATCAGCCGGAAGTCCCGCACCCCCGGGACGGGCTCCCCCGTCATCGCTCATCCCGCTGTCCGGCCGCGGACTCGATCCACGAGCCTCGGCCGGACCGGTCTTGGACACGGTCGATCACTGCATCCTCCTTGGAGTGGACGAGCCGACGCCGACCACGCACCCCGGCGGTCGGCAGGAACCCCCAGCGGCTCCGCGATGGCATGTCCCCGAGGCAAAGCCGCCTTACCTAGAAACGCGTTCCATCGCGTTCCATCGCGTTCGTGGGAGCGCGGCGAGACCAAGCCGCCGACGGCGCGTGGCGATGGCTGGACTACGGGCCGGTCGGCAACCTGCGGCGGACCGGGCCATCCGCAGGCGCTGCGGCACACAGGCATCCGGATCGAGGAACTGACCGAACTGTCGCACCACAGCTTCGTCCCGAAGAACAGCCGCCTCGACGTGGCCCACCAGGGCTTCGATGCCCTGATGGCGGGCAAGGACCATGTCGTGGCCGGCGACAGAGCCACCAAATGCACCGGTTTTGCCCGAGGCGTTCAAAGCAGCCCGCCACGCCCACAGGGCCAAGTCAGATGACCTCGAGGTTGGCCATCATGCCCATGTCCTCGTGTTCGGCGTTGTGGCAGTGAAAGAGGTAACGGCCGCGGTAGCCGTCGAAACGGGTGATGATCTCCACCGATTCGCCCGGCCGAAGTGAGACGGTGTCCTTGAGTCCCGCGTCGTACGGCAACGGCGGCCGGCCGCTGCGCGAGAGCACACGGAAGCCGACCAGGTGCAGGTGGACGGGGTGATGGACGTCGGCGACCAGCCGCCACACCTCGACATCGCCGAGACCGACGGTGACATCGGAGCGGGCGGGGTCGAACGGCAGCCCGCCGATCAGCCAGCCGTGGTCGCCGTGCATGCGCCCGGTGCGGAAGGCGAACTCACGCGTCCTGACGGCCTGCGAGCGGCGCCAGTCCGGTAGGTCGGTGGAAAGGGTGGCGGGGACGCGGCTGTCGTCGGTGGCCTTGCGCGCGATGCGGAAGGCCATCACGTCGCGGGTACGCCCGGAGCCCAGCCGGTTGACGATTGTCACCCGGCTGCCGATGGGGAGGCCGGTGAAGTCGATGATCACGTCGTAGCGTTCGGCGGGCGCGATCGGCAGCAGCCGGTGGGTGACCGGCGCCGCGAGCAGGCCCTGGTCGGCGCCGATCTGGACGAGGTCGAGCGGGCGCCCGTCGTCGCCGACCGCTTCGAGTTCGTAGTGGCGGGCGTTGGAGGCGTTGAGGACGCGCAGCCGGTAGCGGGCCGCGTCGACCTCGTGCACGGGCCAGGGGGCGCCGTTGACCAGGATCACGTCGCCGAGGACACCGGCGAGATACGGCTCCTGTACGCCCGGCCGCCCTCGCAGGGCGGGGTAGGCGAGGCCGCCGTCGGCGGCGAACGCCCGGTCGGCGATCATGAGGGGCAGTTCGCGCCGCCCCGAGGGCAGGCCGAGGGCGTCCTCGGCGTCGTCGCGAACGATCTGCAGCCCGGCCAGGCCGCGCCAGATCGCGGGGGCGGTGAAGTCCATCCGATGGTCGTGGTACCACAGCAGCGCGGGCCGCTGATCCAGCGGGAAGGTGTAGTCACGCGTCAGCTCGCTCACCGCCGCCCGCGGATCGTGCATGGCGGGCGCGGAGCCGTGCCCCATGTGCATGGTGGCCTCCGGCCAGCCCTCGGGCAGGACGAGGTCGGTCGGGTACCCGTCGGAGGCCGCCGGGGTGCGTCCGCCGTGCAGGTGTACGACGGTCGGCACGGGCAGCTCGTTGTGGTGCGTCACGGTGATCGGCCGGCCGCGACGCGACTCGATCGTCGGCCCGGGAAAGGTGCCCTCGTACGTCCATAGCGCTGTCCTGACACCGGGCAGGATCTCCGCGCTCGCCGCGCGCTGGGTGATCTCGTAACGGTCGGCTCCACCCGAGGTGCTGACCGGCGCCAGTACGGCGGGAATCGGCAGTGGCACGCGGAACGGCGGCGGTAGCGGTACGGCACTGCGCAACTCGGCACCGGTGATCGACGGCCGCCGGGCCAGCGCGGCCGAGGCCGACAGCCCGGTGGCCGCCATCAGCCCGAGCGCCCCTCCGATGCCCAGAACCCGCCGCCGGCTCAGACGCTCACGCATGGTGAACCTCCCGCCGCGCCAAGGGCTGGCGCCAGACGGCGATGAACAGCACGACGAGCGCGGCGACGGTCATCACACCCAACGGGATGTGCAACCACAGCGCGCCGTCCAACCCGGCGAAGTACTGCACGGTCTCGGCCGCCACCACCGCCACCGTGGCCAGGAACGGCCAGATCTGCCGCAGCCGAATCCACCCCACGATCGCCACGATCAGCTGCAGGTAGCCGATGGAGGTGACCACGTCGGCGCCGACCGCGTGCCAGCGCAGGCTGTCGAAGTCGCCGGTCAGATACGCCCCGGCGAACACCGGCTGGCCGACGATCGCCACCACATGCGCGCTGACGACGGCCCGCAGTGTCCACCCCGTCGATGTCGTCCGATGCGCGGGCATGGTGAGCATGGGATATCCCCCTTACGTTGTCCGGCATCGACGCTATGGCTCGTGGGTTATCTTGTCTAAGATCAATATCGCTATGCTGTTATGTATCGAGAGGCATGATGGAGCTGAACACGCTCAGGCAGTTCCTGGTGGTGGCGCGGCTGGAACACCTCAGCCGCGCGGCCGACGAGCTGCGCGTCGCCCAGCCTTCGCTGAGCCGTACCATCGCCCGTTTGGAGAGCGAACTGGGCACACCGCTGTTCGATCGCAGCGGCCGGCTCCGGCTGAACGACACGGGCAAGCTCTTCCGCGGTCACGTCGAACGCGCCCTCGGTGAGCTCGACGCGGGCCGGCGAGCCGTCGCCGAGGCGACCAGCGAGGGTGTGGGCACGGTACGACTGGCGTCGGAGACCTTCCTCACCCTCACCGGGCCGCTGGCGGCCTACAAGCGAGCCCATCCCTCCATCGAGGTCGAACTCCACTGGGCGGCGGCCGAGGACATGGCCCGCCACCTGCGGGCCCAAGAGGTCGACCTGTGCGTCGCCTCGCAACCGATCCACGCCGAGGGCCTGGAGGCGGTTCAGCTGCTCGATGACGCGGTGTGGGTGGCCACGGCACTCGATCATCCGCTGGCGGGCCGTGCCTCAGTGAGCATCGACGAACTCGCCGACCAGTCTTTCGTCACCGCCCGCAAGGGGCACTGGCAGCGCCGGCTCCTCGACCGGCTCTTCGCCGCCAGAGGACTCACGCCGAAGATCGTCTGTGAGGTCGACGAGCTCAGCGCCATCGCCGAGCTGATCGGCGCGGGGCTCGGCATCGGCCTCGTCCCTTCCTTCGCCCGGCATACCTCCGTCCGTGCCCCCCTCGCCGCGATCACCGTCAACAGCCCCGACTGCCGTCGCGTGGTCACGCTCTACTGGAGCGCCGACAGCCACCTGTCGACCGCCGCCCGCCTGATGCGCACCACGATCACCAGCTGGAACTGGATCACCGGCGAACCGCAGGAGAGACCGCGGCACGCCCACACCACGCGCGAGACGCCAGACCCCGGATAGCGCGGTATCCGAGGCCTGCCGCGTCACCCGCGCGGCGCCTGCCACCGGGCAACGCGCCGACGATGCGCCGCCCGCAGCCTCTCGTCGGCGAAGCCGGGCGGCATGCGCACGTCGGTCACCACGGCGTCGGGGCGGTGCTCGGCGACGGCGGGCCGCGTGGGCCTGCCCGACCGTCCGGCCCGCTGGCGAGTCGTCCGGCAGGTCGAGCCGGGCCATGCCGGGCAGTGGCTAGGTGGTCGTTCGCGATCGGGCCTCGGCGGCCCAATGAGGTGCGTTCCACAGGTCGGCCATGGTGGCGGCCTGAGCGAAGTGGGCGGCGGCCTCGCCGTCGTGGCCGAGGAAGACGGCCAGCTCGCCGAGGGTGTGGGCGACCGGGCGCAGCTCCACCGACAGGCTCGTGGCGTCCGGCGGGGGGCCGTCGCGACGCGCGAGCAGCGTCGCGTAGATCTCCGCGGCCGCGGCGCGATCGTCCAGGGCGATGGCGGCCATCGCGCGGACGGTCGTGAGGAAGGTGAAGAAGTAGTCGGGGCGGATCGGGTCCGAGGTGCGTATCCGGCGGGCTTCGTCGATCAGGCCGTTGGCGTGCAGGGCGAGGACCAGCAGGTCGGAGGCGATCGGGCCGAACGCCTCGTGGAAGGCGCGCACCTCCTCCAGGTGCTCGCCGAGCGTGCCGCTGTTCACCCAGATCGCGGCCAGCGCGAGGCCGAGGAAGCCGACGGCGTGCAGGGATCCGGCACGCCGCATACCGTCGGCGGCCTCGGTGTAGAGCCGTTCGGCGGCGCCGAACCGGCCCTCGATGAGGGCCAGGGTCGCCAGCACCACCTTGGCGACGCCGATCGCTTCGGGCAGTCGGTAGGTGCGCGCGAGGTCGAGGGCCTCGGCGGCCGCGCGGCGCATGGTGGCCGGGTCGTTGGCCGCGGCGGCGCAGGCGGCCTGGTTGAGCAACCCGGTGACGCGGTAGACGGGCAGGTCGTGCTCGGTGCCGATCGCCACCAGCTCGCGGCAGAGGCCGTCGCGTTCGGGCAAGCTGCCGTGGCCGCGGGTCAGGACCTGGAGGGCCGCCGCCCGCAGGCGGGGTGAGGTGGCGAGGTCGAGCGCCTCGCGGGCCGCCGCCAGGGCGGTGGGGTCGTCCTCGCCGACCAGTTCTTCGGCGTAGGCGGCGAGGAGGTGGCTGCGTACCTCCGGGGCCAGTTCGGTGTGCTTGAGCAGGCGGCTCAGCCTGTCGACGATGGGCCGGTCCACCGTGCCGTACTCGCGGGATTGCCATGGTGTCGGCTCGGTCCAGGCCGTGAACGCGGCGATCATCAAGTCGTCGCGTCCCAGGGACTCGGCGTACTCGACGGCCCGCAGGCGGGTCTGGCGCGCGGCAAGCAAGGCGCCGGCCCGGATCTGCGCCCGCAGCAGCCTGCCATGCAGGTCTATGCGTTCCTCCGGGTCGGTCGAGTTCGCGACCGCGTCGGTGAGGAGATCGGCCGCGACGTCGTGTGCGTAGCGTGCCTCGGCCAGCTCGGCGGCCCGGAGGCAGTAGCCGACGGCCTGGGGGGACCCGGCTCGCGCGTAGTGGTACGCGAGCGCCGTGATGTCACCGGTGGTCTCCAGCGCGGCGGCGAGGCGGGCGTGCATGCGGGTGGCCCGCAGGCGGCTGACGTCGGCGACGAGGGTGTCGCGGACGAGGGCGTGCACGAACCGCACCCGCCCGGGGCCCGGCTCGCTCAGCAATCCGGCGATCACGCCCGCGTCCAGTGCGTCGAGCACACCGTCCTCGTCGGTGTAGGCGGCCTCCACCAGGACGTTCACCGAGCTCTCCCGGCCCGCGACCGCGGCGAGGCGCAACACGGCCACACCTGCCTCGGGCAACCGTGCGAGGCGCCGCCGCAGCACGTCCCGTACGCCCTCGGGGACCTCGGAAAGGGCAACCAGCGCGCCCTCCCCGTTCATCAGCCGGGCGCTTTCGCGTACATAGAACGGGTTGCCGCCGGTGCGCTCGGCGATGGCGGCGGCGGTCTCGTCGTCGGCCTTGCACTCGGTCCGTACGAGCTGTGCGACGGCCTCCTCGTCCAGGCCGGGCAGGGGGAGCCGCAGCGGTGTGGCGCGCGCGAGGGAGGCCAGCGTTTCGGTGAGGTTTTCACTCTCGTCCGCCCGGTACGCCGCGACGACCAGCAGGGGAGCCCTGATGCCGAGGCCGCCGCCGAGCAGCTCCAGCGTGGCGGTGTCCGCCCAGTGCAGGTCGTCCAGGACGATGGCGACCGGGCGTTCCGCGGCGACCGCCGCCAGCCATGTCCACACGGCTTGGCGTAGGCGGAACCGTCCCGCGGTCGCGTCACTGTTCACCGGCCCGGCGTCGGCGAGCAGCGGCGCGAGGTCGTCCGCGAACCCGCCCGGGGATGTGGTCGCGGCGATGGTCCTCAGCACCTCGGTCCACGCCCACGCGGGCGGCGCGCTGTCGACCTCGGGGCAGCGGCCGACGGCGACCAGCCATCCGTCACCTTCGAGCCGCCTACCGAGATGTTCCAGAAGCGTCGACTTGCCGAGCCCGGCCTCGCCGGTGACCAGGGCGATACGGGCTCCGTCGGCAGCGGCTTCGGCGGCGGCCGTGACCAGTGCCGACAGCTCTGCCTCGCGTCCGACGAACGGCGCCTCGACGATCGTGGCCGTTCCCGGGCGAGGGGCCGCGGTCGGCTGCGGCGGGGGCGGCGGCACGGTCGCACGTAGGACGTCCAAGCGCTGGGTGAGGATCGCCTCCTCCAACGCCGTGAGGTCCGGGCCGGGGTCGAGCCCGAGCTCCTCGGCGAAGACACCGCGTGCGCGGCGGAGCGTCGCCAGCGCGTCGCCTTGGCGGCCGCTGCTCCACAGCGCCAGGGCGTGCAGTCGCCAGCCTTCCTCGCGGAGGGGCTCGTCGCGGGTGAGCCGCTCGGCCTCGGGAACCACCGCGGCCGCGTCGCCGATGCGCAGGTCCGCAGCGACGCGCAGCTCGGTGGCGACCAGGCGCAGCTCGTTCAGCTTGGCCGTCTCGGCGGCAGCCCACGGCTCGTCGGCGACCTCGGCGAACGCCGGTCCCTGCCACAGCCCCAGCGCCTCGGCGAGCCGAGCCCGCACGACGTGCGGGTCGGTGACCGTACGGGCCTGGTCGAGCAGATCCTCGAACCGCCACGCGTCCACCGCCTCGCACGGCAGCCGCAGGGCATAGCCGGGCCACGCGCTCACCAGCAGCCGGGCCGGCGTGCGCGGCGGACGTCCGGGCTCCAGCAGCCGGCGCAGGTTGGACACATACGCCTGCAAGGACATCAGCGCTCGCGCGGGCGGCTCCCCGCGCCACAGGTCCTCGATCATCCGGTCGACCGGCACAACCTGCCCACGCGCCGCCACCAGCAACGCCAGCACGCCCCGCTGCCGCGGCCCGCCCAGGGGAACGGGCTCGCCGCCGACCTCGGCCCCGAGAGAGCCCAGCACCCGGATGAAGACCATGATCCGCACATTTTACGTGGACGTTCCAAACCGCTTCCAAATCCCCTCCAAACACCCAGGAGCAGCCTGAACACGTCGCCACCGATGAAGGGCAGGAACAGATGAGCGTCGACACCCAGGACATGGAGATCGTCCACCGCGTGCTCCGGCGTGAGTCACGGCTGCTGATGGAGCTCGTCGCGGCCGTCGCCCCGGGTGACACCGCTCGCGCCAAGGTGATCGCCGACCACTTAAGCGTCTACCGCATGGGCCTGCACAACCATCACGAGGGCGAGGACGAGCTGCTGTGGCCGCCGCTGCTTTCCCGGGTCGACCTGGAGGCCGACATCGTCCTGCGCATGGAGGCACAGCACCAGCGCATCGCGGCCACCCTGACCAGGCTGGACACCACAGTCCCCGTCTGGGAGGCCACCGCGGGCGCCGACGAACGCGACACTCTGGTGGCCGCCCTTGCCGAGCACCGCGCGGTCCTGCTGGAACACCTCGACGACGAGGAGGCCACCCTCCTCCCGCTCGCGGCCAAGCACATCACTGTGCAGGAGTGGGCCTCCCTGGACGACCACATGGTGCGCAACACCCCCAAGCCCATCCTGCTCACGCTCTTCGGCGCCGTCCTGGAAGAGGCGAACCCGGCCGAGCGCGCCCTCGTGCTCAGCGGCCTGCCCGCCCCGGTCCGCCTCATCTGGCACGTCATCGGCCGCCCACGCTACGCCCGCCACATCCGCCGCGTCCGCGGCTGAACCCCTGCCCAGTCTGAACACCAAAGGAGAACAACCATGTCACTGAAGAAGCTCAACACCGTCCTGGCCACCGCCGTCATCCTGTTCACCCTCTACCTCGGGCTGTCCTTCGTCCTGCCCCTCGAGACGACCTTCCCCGGCCTGCCGAACTGGCCCTCTGACGACAGCGGCTTCTCTGTCGTGAAGGGCAGCCGCGAACTCGCGATGGGCCTGGTCATGGGCATCCTGCTGGTGACGGGCCACCGCCGCGCCCTGGGCTGGGTCCTACCGATGATGGCCGTCGCCCCGTTCGGCGACATGGTCAACGTCCTGGCCCACCACGGCCCCATGGCCGCCGCGTTCGGTATCCACGGCCTGACCTCGGCGCTGATCGCGGTTACGGGCCTGCTGATCCTCCGCGAGACCAGCAAGGCCCGCAAGGCCCAAGAGGCCGCCACGCAGCCCGCCTGACCTCCTCGCAGTGCACACGGTATTCCTTCGCATTTTCTGACAACTTGAAAGGGAGACGACGATGACGACCAACGATTTGCGCGGTGTTCTCAAGGGGCGCGTGCTCATGCCCGGTGACGACGGCTTCGAACAGGCGACCACCGCGTGGAACCTCACCGTCAGGCAGCCGGTGGCGGCTGTGGCGGAGGCCACGGATGCCGATGACGTGGCGGCGCTCGTGCGTTACGCGCGGCGGGCGGGTTTGACGGTGACCGCGCAGCCGAGCGGGCACGGCGCCTCCGGCGATGTGGAAGGCCTGATCCTGCTGCGTACCGGTCGGCTGGTTCAGCCGCAAGCACGGCTTGGCCGCCGACAGCGTGCGGGCCTTCGACATCGTGGACGCCGACGGCGAACCGGGCCGGGTGACCGCCGAGTCCGATCCCGACCTGTTCTGGGCGCTGCGCGGCGGTGGCGGCGACTTCGCGGTGGTGACCGCCCTCGAACTCGAGCTGTATCCCGCGTCGGCCCTGTACGGCGGGCGGGTGATCTGGCCCGAGCACCGGACCAGGCAGGTCTACGGCGCGTTCCTGGAGATCACCGCCGAGGCACCGCGCGAGCTCAGCGTCTGGATCAACCGGCTCCAGCCGCCCGGCGCGTCGCCGATGGTGACGCTGGACCTGGCCTATCTGGGTGAAGCGGCTCAGGGGGCGGACCTGCTGGCACGCCTCGACAAGATCGAGGACGCGATCTTCGACAGCCGCGGCGTCGTCCCGGTCGCCGACCTGGGGGGCATCGCCGCAGAACCGACCGACCCGGCCCCCTCCATCGCCACCGCGGAGCTGCTCACCGGCCTGGACGCGGACGCGGTGGACCTTTTGCTGGCCAAGCCGGTCCAGCCGCTCATCAACGTGCAGATCAGGCACCTGGGCGGGGCGCTCGCCGAGCCGGGCGCCGGGGCCGGCGCGAGCGGCGCGGTGGCCGAGCCGTACCTGCTCGGCCTGGTGGGTCTCGGCCTGCCGCACGCGGCCGATGCGACGCGCGCCAAGCAGGCCGAGGTCGTGGCCGACCTGGCGGCCAACATCAGCGGCCGCAAGCCGTACACCGTGCTGTCCCCCGGCGACACGGCGGCGAAGTCCTTCTCCAGCAGCGCGCTCGCGCGGCTGCGGGAGATCAAGCGGGCCCGCGACCCGCACAACGTGTTCCGTGCCAACTACCCGGTGCTCGGATAGATCGGTTCCCAGCAGGTCACGGCCCCTCCGCCCGCCACCCGGCCACGATCTTCTCCGACACTCCCTCGAATAAGCCCTCCGGCAATCCGATCGCCTTCACCCGTTCCAGCTTGACGATCTCGGCCAGCAGCGTATCCAGCTGCATGGGCCCCGGATCGGACTTCAACTCCTGCAGGAACGCCCGCCCGCCCCCCATACCCCCGGCCTTGTCGCCCGCCTCTGCGGTGTCGTCGCCTTTGGCATCCTCGTCTCCGGCGCCGTGACTGGCGTCCTCCTCTGCGGGGCGCTCTGCCGAAGAGCCGGACTCGCTCTCGTCCGCCTCGTCCTCTTCATCGGCACCCGAACTGTCGGCGACGATCAGCTCCTCCAGCTCGAAGTACTTCAACATCAAGCCGAAGCCCAGCCTCGTTGCCCCCGATTTGTTGGCCAGCACCGCCCGCTCCTGCTCATCCAGCGTCCAGCAGTCGAGGAGGTCTTCCAGTTCCCACTCGCGCCGCATCTCGGCACCCTTCTTCCGATGGCCCCGAAGGTCGGAAGACCGATGATTCGTAGTCATATGGCTACCGAGTGGTACTCGCGAGTCGTGATCGCTGCGTAGCGGATTTGACATGTAACTCTCAGCTACTTTTCCTTCGGTGACATCAACCCGAGCGATGGGCCACGACCACGCCGAGCGGGATCGTGGCGGACGCCCCCGTTGGCCGACCACGGGGGTAATCGGGGCGACGCTGTAACGACGGACGCACGTGGGCACGGACCTGCAGGCATTTCAGGTCGCCCACTGGCCCGCTGGTCGTGCGGCGTGGATGAGCGCGGCCCGCAGTTCGGTGGTGGCGTCCGGTGAGCAGGCGTTCTGTCTCTGCGGCTGAATGTGTGTCGATTTCCAGTTGCCGGGTTCGAGCATCGTGGTGCCGCGTCCGTGCGGCCGTCGGGTGGTGGGCAGATCGAGCAGGTTGTAACCGGCGAGACGGAGCGACGCTCGCTGAACCTGACGTCTTACCCTGCCAGCATCTCGGTGACGATGACGTAGAGCGCCCAGACCGACAGCCCGGCCATGATGATGATCTCGCGCCAGCCGAGGGCGGGCCTGGCCTGGATGGCGTACGACATGGTGATGTCGGGTGCCGCCGGCGCGGGCGGTCGCCGGTTCTCGGCCAGGGGCTGGTTGAAGCGGTGGATGAAGATCTGGATGAGGTTCATGCCGACGACCAGCCCGGCGGCGAAGCTCGGCGCGCTCATGCCGGAAGCGAACTGCAGGGCGATGATGGCCATGACGCACAGCAGCGTGAGGGTGTCGTAGATGCCGATGAGACGTTGCCCGCGCGTGTAGTAGGCGGCGATGCGCTTGATCCGGACGTGGTAGGGGGCGAACAGCCACAGGCCGAACTTGGCCAGTGCCTGCAGGTAGAACAGAGCGATCAAGATGCCCAGTGCGATCTTCATGGCCGGCGTCCTCTCATGAGGTCGGGGTGTCGTCGATGCCGGCGGCGGTGAACCAGGGGCGCAACACGGCGGGCTCGACCAGCACAAGGCAGTGCTCGGCAAGGCCGAGGATCCGTTCCAGGGCCTGGGTGTGGGCGGCGACCGTGTCCTGAGCGGCGGACAGGTCCGGCCGGCCGGTGGCGTCGAAGGACACGATCATCTCGGCCAGCCGGTCGTTGAGGTCCTGCACCAGTGCGACGAGAACGCGGCCGGTCGCGTCCGGATGCGGAACCGCCAGGGTGGTCTCGCGTGCGCCTTGCTCAAGGATGCCGGCCAGTAGCGGTGCGATGCGGTCGGCGATGCCCGGGCGCAGCTTCTGCCGGACGACGGCGTTGTCGTCGGACTGCCAGACGCGTAGCAGCGCGACGAGCAGGTCGCGCCGCTGGGCCTTCCAGCGGCCCAGCCCGGTGAAGAAGCTCTGCAGCTTCTCCAACGCGGGCGCGTCCGAATCGGCGGCCAGTGGGGCCAAAGCGGCGGCGATCTGATCGGCCATGCGTTCCATCACCGCTTCGATGAGCGCCTGTTTGGAGTCGAAGTAGTGGTAGAAGGCCCCCTTGGAAGCGTCCACCTGGGACCAGACGTCCTGCACGCTCATCCGCTCGTAGCCCTTGGTGTGCAGCAGCAGTTCCGCCGCGTCCAGGAACTGCGCCCGCCGTCCGGCGTGCGCGGCCTGATCAACTGTCCGGGCCATCGCGTCCTCCCATCCACTCATTAGCAAACCGGCTGCCGGTTTATTAATAGCGCGAGGGTCCGGCGGTGTCGCGACCAGCCCGGCCGGGAGACGGATCATCGCTCACGTGCCGCGCCATTGGCCGGCGTTGGCGTCACAATCCGAGGGGCTATCTCGTCGTTAGCTACCGAGACGCCGATTTCACCAGGCGCCCACGACCGCATCATCTCGATCCAAGGAGAAGGCGACATGTCAACAGCCCAGGAAGCACGCAACAAGGAGACGTACCACTGCTTCCACGAGGCCATCAACAGCGGCGATCTGGAGGTCATCTCGAAGGCGATCGACGAGCTCATTCACCCGGACGGGCGGTTCCACACGGCGGAGCGGACTGACGTGAGCGCGGTGCAGGTACAAAAGCGCATATGGGAGATCCTCCTGCGCGCGTATCCCGACATCCACATAACGCTTGAGGACCTGATCGCCGAGGAAGACAAGGTCGTCGCTCGGCAGACGGTCACCGGGACCAACTCCGGTGAATATCGGGGCATGCCCCCGACCGGCATATCCGTCACCTACCACGAGATCTTCATCATCCGCTTCGCCGACGGTCAGATCATCGACATCTGGGGAGTCGTCGACCTCTACTCACAGCTGCGGCAACTCGGCCTCATCCAGGCGTAGCGCGCCCACCGGATACGTCGCCGGGTAGCGAAGCACTCCTCTGAGATTCTAAGCAACCGACGTTGACTATCGACAGATGGTCAACTACGGTTGCTTATATGCCGGTCGAAGACGTACCTGTTCCCAAGGATCCCGCCGACTCGCTGGCGGCCGTCGTGGCCCTGCGGCTCTTGGCCGATCGGCTGGAGGACGCCGCCGTGGAGCAGGCCATGCGCGCGGGCTGGAGTTGGCCGGATGTCGCCGAGGCCCTCGGTGTCACCCGCCAGGCGGTTCACAAGAAGCACGTCAAGCGGCTCATCGCCGCCGGAGTCGCGCTGAGGAGACGACAGTGAGTGCGATCGATCACTACATCAACGCGATCATCGAGCAGGGGGCGGCGGAGGCGCAAGAGGATGGCTCCGCGGCGATCGAGGCCCACCATCTTCTGCTGGCGATCGCGGCCGGCGAAGGCACCGCCGCCCACCGCGTCCTGACCGCTGCCGGGCTCGGGCGGCAGGCGATCCGGGACGCGCTCGACCGGGAGTTCGAGCACAGCCTGAGCGCGGTCGGGGTGAGCGTCGCCTCCTTCGACCTCCCCAAGCCCGCCCTCGCCCTCGAGTCTCCGAAGCTCGGCGCTTCGGCGCGGCTCGCGATCGAACGCGGCTTCGCCGCCGCCACCGGCAAGAAGGACCTGCGTCCTGCGCATCTGCTGCTCGGCGTCCTGGACACCGAGATCGGCACCGTCCCCCGCGCGCTCGCCCTGGCCGGCCTGGACCGGGTGGATCTGATGGCGCGCGCTCGGGAGACGCTCGCCGGGAACAGCTGGTAGGCCCACTGCCTCGCCTACCCGTCTGAACCGTCCCGTTCCGCACCGTCCCGGCCTGGCGTTCCCTTTCCCTATGGCCCGGCCTGGGCCGCAGCCGCCCGCGCAGCGACGCGGGCCGCTCGGCTCAGGCCGTGATCAGGCATGCCCTCGCAACGCCCCACACCGGCATGTGCGGCGAGGCCGAGGCGCTCAATCCACGAAGACCGAGGCGCTCAATCCATGACGAAAGGTCATCTCATGACGACGAGCGACAAGGTCGTGCTCGACGTCGGCGGGCTGCGCATGCGCTACGGCTCCGTCGACGTCCTGCACGACGTCACCTTCCACGCCCGCCACGGCGAGGTGCTGGCCCTGCTGGGCCCGAACGGCGCCGGCAAGACCACCACGATCGAGATCCTGGAGGGCTTCCGCACCCGTTCACAGGGTCAGGTCAAGGTGCTCGGCACCGATCCCGCGCACGGCGACGAGCGGTGGCGGGCCCGGCTCGGGGTCGTGCTGCAGTCCTGGCGCGATCATGGCAAATGGCGCGTACGCGAATTCCTGGCCCACCTCGGCACCTACTACGCCCCGTACACCACCCCGCAGATCAAGCGGCCCTGGCACCCCGACGAGCTGATCGAGGCGGTCGGCCTGACCGAGCACGCCGGCAAGAAGCTCAGGATGCTGTCCGGCGGCCAGCGACGCAGGCTGGACGTGGCGATCGGTCTGGTGGGCCGTCCCGAGCTGCTGTTCCTCGACGAGCCCACCGCCTCGTTCGACCCGCAGGCCAGACACGAGTTCCACGATCTGGTACGGCGCGTCGTCGGCACCGGCGAGACCACCGTCCTGCTCACCACCCACGATCTGGACGAGGCCGAGAAGCTGGCCCACCGCATCCTCGTACTCAATGGCGGGCGGATCATCGCCGACGGTACGGCCGGCGAACTCGCGCAGCGGATCGCCGGCGAGGACGAGGTGCGCTGGCTACGCGGCGGTCAGCGCTTCACGGAGCGGACCACCGACTCGACCGGGCTGGCCCGCGACCTGTTCGCCCGGTACGGCGACGACATCCACGAGCTCGAAGTCCACCGCGCCTCGCTGGAGCAGACCTACCTCTCTCTGGTCCGCCAGGCCGAATCACCCCAGGCGGCCACCCGATGAACCCCGCCACGACCGTACTGCGCACCGGCTGGACCCGCGGCCGCGTCGAGCTGCGGCAGTCGTTCACCAACGGCGCCGACCTGTTCTCCCACTTCCTCTGGCCCGGACTGATGGTGGCCACCATGTTCTTCATCCGGGACCTGCCCTTCGGGTCCAGCGGGCTCCTGCTGGGCATGCTGGCGCTGCCCAGCATCCTGGGAATGAACGCCGCGACCGGCATGATCAGTATGAGCCAGCAGCTCACCGCCGACCGCGAGGACGGCACCCTGCTGCGCGCCAAGGCGACCCCGCACGGGATGCCCGCCTACCTCATCGGCAAGGTGATCTCGGTCTCCGGCGGTCTCTTAGCCGATCTGGTCATCTTCCTGGTGCCCGCCATGCTCATCGTCGAGGGCCTGCGGATCGGCCCCGGCTCCTGGCCCACCCTGGCCTGGACGCTGGCGCTCGGCCTGGTCGCGACCCTGCCGCTCGGCGCGGTCCTGGGCTCGGCGTTCACCAGCGCACGCGCCCAAGGGCTCATCCAGCTGCCGTTCCTCGCGGTGATCGGCGTCTCCGGCATCTTCTACCCGATCACCGCGCTGCCCGAATGGCTGCAATGGATCGCCCAGGTCTTCCCGATCTACTGGATGGGCCTGGGTATGCGGTCAGCCCTGCTGCCGGACTCGGCGGCGGCCATCGAGATCGGCCAATCCTGGCGCCACCTGGAGACCGTCGGCGTACTCGGCGCCTGGGCGGTGCTCGGCCTGCTCCTGGCGCCGGTGGTACTGCGCCGGATGGCGCGCGGCGAGTCCGGCTCAACCGTGACGGCGCGCCGCGAACGCGCCCTGCAGCGGGTCGGATGACGCCCTCAACCGTCGCCAGGGGGTAGTCCACATAAGCCCAGAACCCCCATTGCGGTGACGTCCGTCGAACAGACCGCCTATCGGGTGTTCCCGCGCTTGATGATGACGCGCGAGCTGTACCTCTTCTACTCCCCCTCGCGGGATGAGCTGGCGTGGGCGCGGGAGAAGACCGACACCGATGAGCACCTGCCGGCCGGAATTCGTGTCAACGGCCAAGTGGGTGTCGCCGCTGGTGGCCATGTAGAAGTCCCCACCTCTTCGTAGTTGACTACTTCTTGATCAAGCGTGCTGGTGTCCT